>CBDUBC010000015.1:0-38862 GCA_965365285.1 uncultured bacterium | reverse complement strand
TAGAGAGCACTCAAGATCTTTAAAGCTCTGTTTATAAAAACTCATGATTATTGTCCTAAAAGTAAAGTAGAAAGGTATCGGGAGGGAGTTTGTTTTTGAACTCTTTCAAGAATAAAGGCACTCGCTTTGGTAAGCTTTTCCATATCCACTCCTGTTTCAATATGAAGCGAATTCATAAGATAGAGAACATCTTCAGTGGCAATATTTCCACTGGCACCTCTAGCATAAGGGCAACCTCCAAGTCCTCCACTTGAGCTATCAAAAATGGCAATTCCTTTCTGAAGAGAGATCAAAATATTAGAGAGCGCCATTCCTCTGGTATCATGAAAATGCATCGCTATTTTCTCTTTAGGAAATTTTTCCAAAACAAGGTCAATAATATTTTCAACTTGAGCGGGAGTTCCTACACCAATCGTATCGCCTAGAGAAATCTCATAGGCACCTAAATCAAAAAGGGTTTGAATCACTTCTACAAGTTTATCTGTTGAAGTTTTTCCTTCATAGGGACAGCCAAAGACGGTTGAGATATAGCCTCTAATTTTAATCTTTTCTTTTTGTGCCATTTTTGCGACTTCTTCTAGCCGCTTTAAACTCTCATCGATAGTGGCATTAATATTTCTTTGATTAAAGGTATCACTTGTAGCGGTAAAAAGAGCAATTTCTTTTACACCAAGGTCGACGGCCTTTTCCATTCCCTTGGTGTTGGGGACTAAGCAGCTTAGTGCAACGTCCTCTTTTTTAGAGATTCTTTTATACAACTCTTCACTATCGGCCATTTGAGGAATTTTATCGGCTCGAACAAAGCTAGCGACTTCAACACTTTTAAGTCCACTATCCATAAGCATTTCAATGTATTGAAGTTTATCCTTGAGTTTTATTGTAGTTTGCTCATTTTGAAGCCCATCTCTAGGCCCTACTTCAACAATTTTTACTTTCTTAGGTAAGTTTTCTAAAAGTGACATGTGAACTATTCCTTTATTTCTACCAATTCCATCTGACCATCAACCAATTCACCTTCCTTGTAATGTATTTTTTCAATCACACCATCACAGTTGGCCTTGATCGTATGTTCCATCTTCATGGCCTCCATAACAAGTATGGCCTCACCAGTTTCTACGCGATCTCCCGCCTTTTTAAAGACCTTAATAATTTTTCCAGGCATCGGAGAAAGCATATGACCTTGCTCATTTCCTTTAGTTTTTACTCGCCCCTGAGTGGGAACTTCAAGCTCACAGGCCATTCCTTTTTCGGAAAGGTATAGAAGTCCAGGAATTTTAGAGGATGGAGCGAAAAAGACCTGTCGGTGCTTTCCTTCTTTTTCGATGATGCAATGATTTTTCTCTCCCCCTTTATGGGTGAAAGCATATTCTTTTCCATTGATTTCAAACACAATATGATGAGCGTCTCGATTCTTAATTTCAACTTCTATATCTTCACCATTAAAAACGATTTTCTTTTTCATTTATATATTCCTAAATCCGCTAATCTGATCCCAAGCTGTAGTAGAGCTCTCCCTTGTTGCTTGAGGTGCTTTTTTATTAAGTAAAAAAGCCGCTACATAACTGGCAAGGTCATCTTGATTCATCTCTTGATGACCTAGTAGCTTTTCTTTATGAGTCACTACAAAATGAGTGAAGGTTTCCCCATTTTCAAAACTAGGGTGTTCCAAAATTCTTTTTAGATAAGAGCGATTTGTTTTAAGTCCTAAAAACAGAACTTCCTCGAGAGCAAGCTTTGATTTTTCAATGGCACTTTTTCGATCCGTTCCCCAGACAATGAGTTTTGCCAACATCGGATCATAATTAATACTGACAACATTACCGGAAACATAACCAGTATCCATTCGGACATGATGTAGAGAGCTCTCACCAAGATATTCAATTTTTCCTACACTTGGGAGAAATTCATTTTGAGGATCTTCGGCATAGATTCGAACTTCAATAGCATGACCTCTTTGTCTTAGCTCCTCCTGAGTAAAACCAAGTGCCTTTCCTTCTGCCACATGAATTTGTTCTTTAACGAGATCTACACCCGTAACCATTTCTGTAATAGGATGCTCAACCTGCAGACGAGTATTCATTTCAAGAAAATAAAACTTCCCATGTTTATCAAGAATATACTCAATGGTTCCAGCCCCACGATAATTGATTCCACTGGTAAGACTTACCGAGGCTTTGGCCATTTGATTTCGAAGATCATCATTTAATGCAACGGAGGGAGTTTCTTCCACAATCTTTTGATGTCTTCTTTGAATCGAGCACTCTCTTTCAAAAAGATGAAGATGGTTTCCATAAGTGTCAGAAAGGACTTGAAATTCAATATGTCGAGGGTCTTCAATAAATTTTTCGAGTAGAACTGCATCGTCGCTAAAGGCGTTCATCGCTTCTCTTTTTGCCCCATCAAGAGCTTCAGAGAATTCTTTAGGATCATAAACCACTCTCATTCCCTTCCCACCTCCTCCTTTTGAGGCCTTAATGAGAACGGGATAACCAATTTTTTCCGCCTCACTTTGAAGCTTTTCAAGCGATTGATCCTCTCCGTGGTAGCCCGGAATAATAGGAAGATTATATTTTTCGGCGCTTAATTTACTTTGAATTTTATCACCCATAAGGTGGATAACATTGGCCGTTGGACCAATGAAGATGAGCCCTGCCTCTTCTACTTTTTCAGCAAAACCTGAGTTTTCACTTAAAAAGCCGTAGCCAGGATGAATAGCATCAGCATTTTTATCTTTAGCTATTTGAATGAGGAGGTCTTGGTTAAGATAGGTTTCTTGTAAGGTCTTGCCAACGAGCTCAACCGCTTCATCAGAATACAGAGCATGAGGCAGATCTCTTTCTTCAGGAGCATGAAGGGTGATGGTTCCAATACCCATTTCTTTTGCCGTTTGAATAATTCTTATGGCAATTTCACCTCGATTAGCGATGAGGATTTTATTTATTTTTTTCATGCGTCCATCCAACTAGGCTTTCTTTTCTCAAGAAGGGCCGCCATTCCTTCTTGACCTTCATCACTTGCCCGTACATGAGCTATGAATTCAGTTGTATAAATAGAGACGTGCTCGTGTCCTTGAGTTTTCTTGGAGAGCACATTAAAGATAAGTTCTTTGGCAAGTCCAGAGGCCTTAGGCCCAGCACTTAAAAATTCAGAGATGATCTCTTCAGTTTTTTCATTGAGTTCATCAACGGATGTAACTTCATGAACGAGTCCCATCTCTTTAGCTTTATGAGCATCAAAGCGTCGCCCACAGAGAAAGTTTGCTCTAGCTTGACTCTCCCCAATTTTTGCCACGACGTAGGGGGAAATCACCGCAGGGATAATTCCTAATTTAGCTTCAGTAAAACCAATCTTTGCTTTTTCATGGGCAAGAACAAAATCACAGCAAGCGATTAGACCTGCACCTCCACCAAGAGCAGCTCCATTGACTTTAGCAATGGTTGGTTTGGCAAAAGTATTAATTGCATTAAACATATCATTCATTCGACTTGAGTCGGCCACATTTTCATTAAAGCCATAGTTTTTCATGGCCTTCATCCAGTTGAGGTCAGCTCCGGCACAAAAGGATCTTCCTTCTCCTGTGATCACCATGACACGAAGATTGACGTTATTTGAAGCCTCTTCAAAAAGATGGGTAATTTCAGCGATAACCTCATCGTTAAAAGCATTATGAATATCGGGTCGGTTAAGGGTTAAAGTTCCGACTCCTCTCTGGTCTTGAGAGAATTTAATGAGTTTATATTCCACAGTGAGATCCTCGTTCAATTTTTCGCCCATATTAATGAAAAGGCCGAAGAAATGACAAGGTGTGAAGTTCCATTATTGCTCGCAGCGCAAACGATTCACTTCAGACTTTAAATCGCCCTTGAAGATGAACCTTATTTTCTTTCATATTAGTGACATAAAGCTCGTAGTCTTCAGCAGATTTTACGACATAAACCTTCACCTCTGCAGGAAGAACAACTGGAGAAAGAAATTTTACATCAATCTCCTTGGGCTCAAGTCCAAAATCAATCAAGCATTCATAGGTTTTAGAAAAAGAGGCGAAACCATGGAGAATTTTATTTGGAAAACCCGAAAGCTTGGCCGCAGCTGATGACCAGTGAATAGGATTGAGATCACCAGAGATGATGCCATAATTCCTCCCATCATTAGACTTCACATTCCATTGTCCCGCGAACTGAGCATCTGCGGGGAGTTGGAAGGCTTCTTTTTTCTTTTTAGGACCTCGACCTTTCAAAAAGACGGAATAAAAATCCGCTTCTAGAAGCTTGTTTCCTTGAAGGTCCTTGGTAATTACGCGTTGATGCAATCTATTTTTGTAATCTTCTTTTTTAATATCAACGAAAACACCCTCGAGTTGAAGTTGTTGATCTTTTGGCACCGCTGCATAAATTTTTAAAGCACAGCCTTGGTTGATCACTTTATGCAAAGGATAAGGATGATTTTTTCCAAGTTCAAACGCTAAAGGAATAGACCATTGGGGAAAAAAATGGGCCGGCACATTTTCTTGATAGCGACTAGATACATTAAGCCATTGCTTAAAAGAGTCTAGTAAGTCAGAACAAACCGGATCTACGGTCATGGTAAGAGTTTCACCAAGGGGAAAAGGTTCTCCCTTTTTTTTAATTGGACCTAATAGGGCCCCTGAAAAAACCTGTCCAAGAACTTTGAGCATCGGCTTTTGATGCATAAGAAGAGAGAGCTTCGTTTCCATGATTTCCTCCATGATTTATAAAGGAAAGCATAAAAACGAGGCTTAAGTCAAAGAATTTACATTCTGAAAACACCAAACTTTGTTGGCCCAATTTCCTTATTAAGAGCTGCTGAAAGGGCCAGGGCGACAACTTCCCTTGTGGAAGCAGGATCTATGATTCCGTCATCCCAAAGTCGTGCTGAAGAATAATAAGCACTTCCTTCTTTTTCATATTTCTCTTTAATGGGTCGCTCAAATTCCTCTCTTTCGGACTCACTCATCTCAGCTTTTCCTTGGTGAACTAGACCATTGTTTCGTACAGTGCTGAGAACACCTGCCGCTTGGTCTCCACCCATGACCGAGATCCTTGCATTCGGCCACATAAAAAGAAAGTTAGGGGAATAGGCCCTTCCACACATTCCATAATTTCCTGCTCCAAAAGAGCCTGCAATAATCACAGTGATCTTGGGAACGTTAACAGTAGAGACGGCGGTAACCATCTTGGCACCATGCTTTGCAATCCCTTCACTTTCATATTTTTTACCCACCATAAAGCCAGTGATGTTTTGAAGGAATAGAAGAGGGATTTTCCTCTGACCACAAAGTTCTATAAAGTGGGCACCTTTTTGAGCGGACTCTGAAAAAAGAATTCCATTATTTGCAACAATTCCGATTTGCTGTCCATGGATTTTAGCAAACCCCGTAACCAGAGTAGTTCCATAATTTTCTTTAAACTCATGAAACTCACTTCCATCGACGATACGCGCGATAATTTCACGAATATCAAAAGGGGTTTTAGTATCTTGAGGAAGAACCCCATAGATTTCTTCTTGGTCATAAAGCGGCTTTTTGATTTCAGAAGAAATATTTTTTTGACCAAGTACTTTTCCTTTAGGTCGGTAGTTTAAGTTTTCAATAATATTTCTCGCCACATGGAGAGCATCTTCTTCTGTCTCGGCAAAGTGATCCGTTACCCCACTTTCAAAACTATGAACTCTCGCTCCTCCAAGATCTTCGGCAGTTACTTCTTCACCAGTGGCCGCTTTAACGAGAGGTGGTCCTCCTAAAAAGATCGTTCCATTACCTTTAACGATGATACTTTCATCACTCATGGCCGGTACATAAGCTCCACCCGCGGTACAGGATCCACAAACGACAGCGATTTGAGGAATTCCCATTGCAGACATTTGGGCCTGATTATAAAAGATGCGTCCAAAATGTTCTTTATCGGGAAAAACCTGATCTTGCATTGGAAGAAATGCTCCACCACTATCGACAAGGTAGATACAAGGAAGAAGATTTTCTTTGGCTATTTCTTGGGCACGAAGGTGTTTTTTTACCGTGAGAGGAAAATAAGTTCCTCCTTTAACGGTCGCATCGTTTGCGACAAACATGCATTCAACACCATGAACACGACCAATTCCCGTCACAATCCCAGCACTTGGTACATCAGTATCGTACACCCCATCCGCGGCAAGAGTGGAAAGCTCTAAAAAGGAAGAATCTTCATCGATAATTCGTTCAATTCTCTCTCTTGCCATGAACTTATTTCTTTCTTTATGTTTTTGAATATATTTTTCTCCGCCTCCTTGAATGGTTTTTTGAACTTTTTCTCTAAGAGTATTTAAGAGCCCTAAGTTGAATTCTTTATTGAGGGCAAAGTCTTTAGAGGAGCTATCAATGTGGCTGGATAAGATGTCCATGTATTTACCTTTGTGTCATAAAGTTTTACTTACGCAGGTATAACATGTTTAGCCTATAAATATAAGATCAAAACCGAGTAGTTTAATCCAGTTAAATCCTCAAAAAAATATGAGATTACTAATTAAAATTTAGTTATAATGACATTATGTCTAAAAAGAATACGGTCCTCATAGTTGATGATGAGAAAGATGTTTGTGAAGCCTTCGCTGTTCTCCTTGAAAAATTCAATTGTGAAGTTGAATATGTAACCGATGAGGATAATGCAATACAGAAAATTAAAGAAAAGGCTTACGACATTATTTTTAGCGATATTTTTTCAAGCGCAACCACAACCTTTATTAAATTCATTGAACATTTTGCCAGACATGAGAATCACAATAAAAAGACTCCTTTGGTCCTTATGAGTGGTAATGACGAAAAAGCGTTTCTAGAAAAAATTAAAGAAAAAGAAGAAAGCATCGTATACGACTATTTGATTAAACCCATCGATTTGGTCGCCTTACTCGCCTGTTTATTAAGTGTGAATGACCGTGCCATTAAAAAAGGGCTTCCTGGACTTGATTTGCCTAAGCCTAAAAAGAAAACTGACCCTAGAGAAGCTATTAAGGCGATAGAAGCTACTATTGATTACATGGCTAATAATGATTCTGTAAATGAGCTTAAAAATCTCAAACCAGATGAGATTATAGAAGAAGATGCCTTCAAGAAATTATGTGAGGAAAACAAAGTAGATGCAACCGTAACTAATGATAAAGGTCTAAATGCTCTTATGATCGCCTGCCTTAAAGGTGATAAAGATGTTGTGAAAGATTTATTAGAAGAAAACACTGAGCTTCTAGAGACGGTGGACCCCAAGGGAAGAAGACCTATCAATTACGCTATTGCAGGTAATCGCAAATTTGTTTTAAAAGAGCTCCTGCAAAAAGAAGTAAGTCTTGATATTCCAGATGATGAGGGAATCTTCCCTCTACAGCAAGCCATTCTTCTCAATAAGCTTGATTTCGTTCAAATCCTCATTGATGCTCGATGTCCACTTAATCTTGGAAAAGTCAATGCTCTTATGCTCGCCTATAAAGTTCAAAGTAAAGAGATCTTCAAAAAGCTCTTATTTGCTGGTCTTAAACCCGAACCCGTTCTTCGTAAGGTTATCACGGACGAAGAGTTTTTAAGAATCCTTAACAAGTTCTAGTCTCGGTTGCCAAAAAGCTAGCGGCCTTTTAAGATATGGTGTTCATATCTAAAGAAGGAATATGCCATGAGAAGAATCAGTAATTATCAAGAAGAAAAATCACTTGAGGAAAAAGACCGTAAAGACTACTGGAGTAAGGTAGCCTCCGAATTTAAATGGAGAAAGAACTGGGATACCGTTCAAAGCGGTGACTTTAGTGACCTCGATATCAAATGGTTTGATGGCGCTGAACTCAATATTACAGAAAACTGCATAGACCGACACCTTCCGGAAAAAAAAGATAAAGTCGCTATCTATTGGGAACCTAATGACCCCAAAGAAGAGGGACTTAAAGTCACTTATCAAGAGCTTCACGATAAAGTTTGTCAGCTCTCCAATGTTCTAAAAGACAAAGGGGTCCAAAAAGGAGACCGAGTTGTTCTTTATATGGGAATGGTACCAGAGCTACTATATGGCGTTCTTGCATGTGCTCGAATCGGTGCGATTCACTCCGTTGTATTCGGTGGTTTTTCTTCCGGTGCTCTTGCAGGAAGAATTCAAGATTGCGAAGGGAAAATTCTCATCACTTGTGATGGTGTTATGCGAGGAAATAAACTCGTAGAGCTTAAGGCCATAGCAGATGAAGCCGTTGAGAACTGTCCCACAGTGAATGACATGCTCGTGGTGAAAAGATGCAATAATAAAACCAAGTGGGTTGAGGGAAGGGATCATGATCTTCGAGAACTCATGGCAAAGGCGAGTACCAATTGTGAAGCGGAAACCATGAAGGCCGAAGACCCACTTTTTATACTTTATACTTCGGGATCGACGGGAAAACCAAAAGGTCTTCAGCATACAACGGCCGGATATATGGTCTGGACGGCCTATACATTTAATAATGTCTTTGGAGTTGGTGAAAACGATCTTTACTGGTGTTCCGCTGATATTGGCTGGATCACAGGACATAGTTATATTTCTTATGGTCCTCTTTTAAATGGTATCTCACAAGTTATGTTTGAAGGAATTCCAACTTTTCCCTCTCCAGCTCGGTTTTGGGAAGTGATAGAAAAATACAAAGTCACTCACTTTTACACCGCTCCTACTGCTATTCGTGCTTTGGAGTGCTATGGGCTTGAACCTGTCGAAAGTTCAGACCTCTCTTCTTTAAAAGTTCTTGGAACTGTTGGTGAACCGATTAATAAAGAAGCCTGGGAGTGGTATCACACCAATATTGGAAAAGGAAAATGTCCAATCGTAGATACTTGGTGGCAAACAGAGACCGGTGGAATTATGATTTCATCCCTGGCCGGAATCACTCCGGATAAACCAACCTTTGCAACCAAACCTCTTCCTGGTGTTTACACCGTACTCTTGGATGAGCAGGCAAAAGAACTTAAAGATAATAATGTTGAAGGGGCCATGTGTATCAAACAACCTTGGCCAGGAATAGCAAGAACCATTTGGGGTAATCATCAAAGGTATAAAGAGACCTATTTTTCTGCCTATCCTGGGTATTATTTCACAGGGGACGGTGCAAGAAGAGATGAAGAAGGTGACTATCGAATCACCGGTCGAATTGATGACCTTATTAATGTGAGTGGTCACCTTCTCAGTACTGCGGAAGTAGAGAACCTTCTTAACGAGCATGATAAAGTCGTCGAAAGTGCGGTTGTGGGTTATCCTCATGAGATTAAAGGTCAGGGTATCTACGCTTATATTATCTCCACTGATCCTGAAACCTATAAAAAGAATAAGGATGAAATTGATAAAGAGCTCATGGCCCACATCACTAAAGTCTTAGGACCTATTTGTAAGCCTGAAAAAATTCAGCTGGTTGAAGGGCTTCCTAAAACTCGAAGTGGAAAGATCATGAGAAGAATTCTTCGAAAAATCGCTTCTGGAGATACTAGTGATCTTGGTGATACTTCAACTCTACTTAATCCAGAGATTGTTGATAGTATTAAGCAAGGGGCTTTGTGATACTTACCCTTTTGATCCTTATTCAAAGTGCCTTCGCCCAACAAACATGTGGGCAGCTAATGGTTGAGGTGGGTGATCATGCCCTCCTCAATTATCTCGATCGTGGTGCCTATGTTTATTTTCATAAAGATATTGTTCTACCTAGTTTTAATGACAAAATTAATCTTAATAAAAGTATCACTATTCACTACCATGCGAAAAACCAGAGTGTTTTAATCAAGAGCAAAAACCCCTATAAAATTGAGCTTGTTCATGCATTAGAAAAAGGATACAAACTCATCTTAGGCGAAGCTCCTCCACTTACGGTTGAACAAAATATTGAAACTGTTGGGGAACTTAAAAAGTCTATTGGACCTCTTTTATCTGTCTGTAAGTCTCGAATATAATTCCCTTGCCATTTTCTTTGAATCTCGCAAGAATTAATCGACATGAATAATTACCACCGATTTGGTTTTTCGCTTGTAGAAGTTTTGGTTTCAGCAGCTCTGATTGGTGGAATTGCACTTGCTCTCACTCAAGTTATGACAGACTCTACTAAGGGAACTAAATATTCCTTTCAACAAACTGAAATTGAGCAGGTTACTGTTAATATTCAAAGAATATTAAAGACCAGAACTTCTTGTTCAGAGACGCTAAAAGGCTTACGCGACGGGGACAATCTTGGAATAATTACCACTCTTCCTCTTGGTTCCATTACACCACAAGAAACCGAATTTAAAATCGGCGCAAGCTTTGGGCAGGCTGCTTCTACGGTTAGCATCAAAGAGATGAAACTTGCAAAAAACTCTAATGATACCACCGATATTGAAATAACTTTTGTACGAACAAGAGATACTTCAGATGAAGGAATTGAAAACGCAAAAAAAAGAAATGTGGGAGCTGTGGAAGTAAAAAAAACTATTACTGTAAATACCATTTATGAGAATGGTGAGATCGTCGATTGCAAAACAGAAAACGAAGAAAATATTATTGGCTTTTGTACTAATATTGATGGCGAGCCAGAAGGGACTCCCGCATCTACAAAGTGTCGAGCTATCAATCTGTTTAAACATCCCGATAGGGCCGAACCAGCTATAACTGCTGTTGGAGATGTCTTTGTTCAAGGTGGTCTGGCAACTGGAGATCTTTTCACAGAGGAAGAGGAATACAACCCCGATATTCCTACTCCAACTGATCAATCCCCTCTACCTTCAAACAGTGAAGGAAATGTTCATCTCGATGGAGATTTGGCATTGAACCAAGAATTTATTTTTAATCATGATGACAATAATATAGATAACACGACTGAGCCTCGAATTACTCTAGAAGATAATAATCAAAGACTTATTTTCAAAGAAAAGAAATCTAATGATCTAAAATTGGGAAAAGAGACTCCATTCCTATATAGAGATCACGCCAGAGGATTTGGAATCAATAAAGAGAACCCCAAAACAAATTATATCCTCGATGTTTCTGGAGCGGTAAAAGTGGGTGGTAAAATTGAAATTGAAGATAATGTGTCAATTGAGGTCGACCCGTCCTCAAAAAAATTGATTATCAAGCTCGCAACATCAAATCAGTCCGTAGAAATCATTGGTGAAAAAAATGCTGAATATAATCCCGCTGATAATTCCACGACCTCTAAAAATACAATGGCGACTAGAGAGTGGGTCTTAGAAGCACTTGGAGCAATTCTCGCGGCAGATCAAGCGACATTAGATAAAATTGCTAATGCGGCCCTTGAATCAACAGAAGGAACCTCTGACATTGATATCAGAAAAGGGGCCTGTGATGACTCTGATAATTTACGATGGGAAAATAACCGATGTGAAATTGCGTTCAAGGATTTTGAATGTACTGACAGTAGTGTTTCAGGAACAACACCTCAAAGAAAATATATTGATCGAATCGATTTTAAGAATAAAAATGGGTATTGTGAAACGATCACCCACGCTTCGATTGGATCTGTTTATCAGGTTCATGATAATGACAATCACAATCCCGATTATGCACCTATAGACCATGATAATATTTGGCATAACCCAGATTATGAACCTGTCCATGATCATCCCTATGCGCCTTTATCACATGGAAATGAAGCACATGGAATACAGTATGCTCCGTATTTTCATAGGCATTAAGGAGAAAAAGAAATGAAAAAAAATTTTTCTCTGTTTGGATTTTCACTAATAGAAATTATGGTCTCTATGGGTCTCGTTGGAGGGATTAGTCTTGTCGTCTTAAAACTTGTTCAAGACTCGTCTTCTGTTAATAAACATGCCGAACAATTTGAGGCAATTAATCAAACCTTTACGGATCTCACTCGAATCCTAGAAGACCGAAAAAGCTGTGAATATAACCTCAAGGGAAAAAAAGATGGGGATCTGCTAGATGAAATCGTTCGAGTGAGAAAAGCCGTTGACGAGAATACAGGACAACCTAGACTAGGAGCCAGTTATAAAGTTGATACGGTTCTTGGAGACTCTAAATCACCCGTAGTCATTTCTTCCATGACTCTAAAAAGCAAATCCGATCAGTCCTCTCAAATTGAAGTGGTTTTCGTCAGAGCACGAAGTGATAAAGACGAAGATATGAATCGTGCCAAAAAGCAAATGAAAGGGGCCATGACGGTGACTAAATTCATCTCCGTTGAAACGGTTTATAACAGAGATACGAATGAAATTGAAGATTGCCGAACAAGTGCGGTTGAAAATCTCGAAGGGTTTTGCGACTCGATTGATTCCACAGATAGTAATAAGAGTGGAAATACGGTTTGTTACAATATGAGTATTGGAAAACACCCTGATGAAAACTCTCCGGCCATAACCAGCGAAGATGCTTTTCACATCACAGGAGGTCTCAGTATAGGAGCGCCTTTTACTGATGTTTTAGCTATTACTCCTCCTGATGGAAATGTTCAAATAGGTGGTGAACTGATCATTAACGATAAGCTAATCTTTAACTATAATGACAATGTTTTAGATGGATCGGAGGCTAGTCTTGAAAATAAATCCGGTGATATGTTGATAAAAGAATCATCGAGTAAAGATATTCAGATAGGGAGTGATGAGCCTTATCTCTATCGTCAAAACTCTCAAGGTTTTGGGATAAATACTCGCACACCTAAAAGCGGATACGACCTCCATGTCAATGGAGCGATGAAAGTGGGACAGAAGATCAAGCTTTATAATGGGGTCTTTATAGAAAAAACAGGTAATCAATTCAAGGTCATTGTCCCCAATGACTGGTCCGTGGAAATCCAAGGTGGAGATAATAATACTTATTATGGATCTGGTGAATCCACAAGACTAAAAAGAATCGCTACTAAAAAATGGGTTCTTGAAGTGATTGGTAAGTTTTTAAGTGGAAATCAGCAATCTGTGGACACCCTCGTGATTGCCGCTTTAGACGCCGCTAACAATCAAGACCTCACCAAAATTAAAAAATCAATTTGTGATAGCTCCACAACTCTTCGTTGGAGTGGTACTAAATGTGAAGTCAAACTCGCAAGAAATAACCCCATCATCTGTGACGCTGACAATGATGAAAAACTTTTAAAAAGTTTTAATTTCAAGACTCCAAACCATAAGTGTGAGCAAGTTACACCTGTCCTGCTTAAAGCATCCACGAGAAACCACGAGGATGATAACCACAACCCTCTACTTTCACGAAGTGGACATCCTAACGATGATTATTACCATAATCCAATATTTACAGAAAAACCTCATACCCATAACTTCTCATCGCCGAACCATAATTGGGCTGAACACACCCCATTTTTAGCTCCGGCTCACCCATCAAACGCATGGCATCACCAATGAAAACATTCAAAGATCAAAAAGGAAGTGCTCTCGTTCAAGTTATAGTCGTCGCTTCTATTGTAACTGCTCTAGGAGTTGGAATTAATCAGATCATTGGTAAGATGATGGGGACAAGCAAACGAAATGCACAGGATTTGTCTATTAATGCAATTGTATCTGACATTAATCGAATCCTTCAAGATCAGGATGTCTGTACGAAGACCTTTCAGGGAGCAGGACCATACACTTCTATTTATTTTAGAAATTATGTGAATGGTAAATGGGAACTCGTTGAAAAGTATAAAATTGGTGAGGCTTATGGCTCTGGGGCAGGTCGAGTCTTTTTAAAGGACATTCAACTCAGCAAACAAAATGATGATATCACACAGGTTCAACTTGAGGTGATTAAGTCTTCTCGAGATGATGAAAAGGCCGCAAGTAAAGGAGGCGTTGGTACCGCCGTTGTCAATAAAAGATTTAATATAAAGGCCATATGGGATGGAAGTAGTTTGAAGTCTTGTTTTTCCATTCCGGATGAAGACAAAGTGACTTTTTGTACAAGTCTTGGAGGAACCGAAGATAGTACGGATGGAAGTGGTCGATGTATGAGCATTCATATTGAAAAGCTTGATGGTATTGGAAAGCCTGCTATAACGGCGACTCATTATGTTCAATCAAAGAAAGGAATTGCCGTAGGGCCCGTTTTTACGGCTTCCCAAGATTATGTCCCCCCTAAAGGAAGTATTCACTCAAGTGCAAGTACTCTCGTCAATAAACGTGTAATTCTTAACCCACAAAGTAAGGCAATTGATACCAATGCTCCTCAAATGGTCGCTGATGGCGGTCTTCTACAAATTAAAAACAGAACTGGATCAGATATTGTCATTGGAAAAAACGCTCCAGTTCTTACTAGAAAAAATGGTCTTGGCCTCGGTATTAATGAATCTTCACCTGAAAATGGATACGATCTTGATATCAAAGGACATCTAAAAGTCGAAAAAAAGATTGAACTTGATGATAATAATGACATTGAGTTTAGTTCACCTAGGCTTCGTTTTAATGTTACAAGCGCAGTCTCTGTGGTCATTGAGGGGGGAAAAAATAAAAATTATAACTCCGGTGGTAATATTGGAGACGATAATGAAATTGCGACAAGGGAGTGGGTTCTTGCAGTTTTAAAAGACACTCTCAATAAAAACCAGGCAGCACTTGATAATATTCGAAAAAAGGCAGAGGGTGCAGCCTCTAAAGATGGAGATATTTATATTCGTCGATCCGTTTGTGATGGGAGTAAAACTCTTAATTGGACATCTAATGGTTGTCAGCTCAAATTACCCAATAACGTTAACTGTCAGGGAAATAATCAGGCCATTACTCGAATTGAATTCGAAACAGGTAACTTTAAATGCGATCAAATAACTCCTAGTAATATTTATGCAGCTGATAGAATTCATAGTAACTCCCAACATGTCACAAATTATAGTGCGGTTCATTCTCACACTAACCTTGTACCTACCCATAACCATCCGTACGCCCTCATTGGTCACCTACATAACGATATCCATCCGGCATCCCATGCCGCCTGTAGAAACCAAACCCGGTACGTGGGGTATAGCTGCTGTAATGACTGTGTTACCAGTGGATCACCATCATCTGCATACAGATCATGTCCTTCGGGCTATACCAATCAAGGCACTACTTGTAGTGTATGTGATTGTTTCTGGGGTCTTAAAAAGAGAAAGTGTTATCGCGGATGCCCTCACCCAGGAACCCTTCCCTAGCGCTTAATTAAATGAGATCGAAATTGAACTCGCTTAGTCGTTCCATCTTTGGTGATAAAATCATTATCCCAATCTTGTTTTGGCATATGGCAGTCAATACAATTAGAAGAAATATCTTTTAACTCTTTTTCTTTATGAGTTACATTTTGATGACAGGAAAGACAGCGTTTAGAAAACGCAACAATGTCGCCTCTTTCGTGCTCATGAACATTATGACAGGTAAGACAGTTCATCTTACCCTCTGACTTCTGAAAGCATGCACTTTTTTTAAGAGGAACAAGATTATTAGCATGAGGTCCACCTTGCTCCATATCCTTCGTTTCATAATCTAGATAATTTTTTAAATCTCGACCAGGAATAAAGGACTTTAGATTACTCGTACCATATTTTTTCCCTTTAGCCGGCTCAGCAAGTCCGCTATGGCAAAAGGCGCAATTTTGAAGAGATTTTTCCTGAGATAGTTTTCCGGGGTGGACGATCATGTCACTAAAAACTTTATCTTGGTCAAGTTCATGGAGTGCCACGTGAGCTGCCCCTGGCCCATGACAGGATTCACATGAGACTGAGGTAATAATATCTTTCACTCGCCAGTTACTGAGTGTCTGCCAATAAGGGAGATCTATATTAGGCCCGGTTCCTCTATGAAATTCCCGATAGCTTGTCATGTGACAGGAAAGACATCTGGGGCCCAAAATTTGGAACTGTTCATTTTCTGCGGGGTAACCAAAATTGGGACTAAGAGTCCAATCGCTAATTGTATGCAGATAATGGATTTGAAGACGATGAAATTGATCGTCTTTAAACGTATAGTAGTTTCGACCAATCTTTCCTGATCCAATGAATAAGTCCATAGAGTTTTCTCTTTGGATTTGCCCATCTTTAGTAAGTCTTTGAACGTAAACCTTTTGATCCTTTTCTAATACTTTGAGGGATTGCCCCTTAAGAAGAGGAAAAATATTTTCTCCTTCTTCTAAAGGACCTAGAAAGTTTTTCAAAGAGACAAAACCACTGGTTTTAGCATGATTTGTTTCGAGATAAGAATCATAAATTTTTTGGTGACATTTAGCACAACTCTCAGGACCAATATATTCTCCCTTTAGAGAGACGACTGTTTCGGTAATAAATTTTTTTTGACCTTCTTTTTCTTGGTAAAGCTTAAATAATAAAAAAATAAAAGTGAAGAAAAGGAAAAATATAATGATTCGAAAGATAACTCTGCTAGTCACAAAAAAGACCTATATTTGATATTGAAATAAGAAAAAGATTATACCCAGGAAATAAAGAATAAAAACAGCTTTCTCAGAATAATTCTTTCTCAGTATGAAAAAAGCCTGTAGCAGCGACAACAAAATTAGAGCAATCTTATTATAAAAGAGTTTAAAAATAAACAAATCGAGCATAACAATGGCGCAGAGATGGCAAAAGATAAAAAAACTTGCTGTGAGAATTTTAGCCTTTTTTAGTCCCAACAAAACGGGAAGAGTTTGAACACCCGCCTTTTTATCCCCTTCATAGTCTTTAATATCAATAAAATTTAAACAAAGCCCAAAAGGAATTAAAAAGAACAAAACTAACCCCTCGCTTGCAGAAACTAGGCCAGTGACGGAGTACTGTCCTAATAGAAAGAGAATGAGAGAGTTGGCCGCGATAAGAATCTTAGAAAAAATAGGAATTAATTTAAGCCTAAATGGGGGCATCGAATAAAGATGATAGATTCCGATAAAAAGAAAGAGAAGAGTTGCTGTAATAAAGTCTGCATTAAAACCGTAAAAAGCACAAAATATGATTGCATAGAAAGCAAGATTTTTTTGATAACCAATTGGTACATTTCCTGTGACTGAAGGTCTGGTCGGATTTGAAATGGTATCAATTTTTATATCAGCAAAATTATTGCTCAGTAAGGAATAGAGACAAGCAAAAAAGATCCCCATACTAGTTAAAACAGAACCTACTGCCCAATCATGAGTTACAGTAATATTAAAACCTGGATCGTGACGATATAGATATAGCTTTCCTAGAAAATACATTAAAATATAATGACCGATTCTTAGAAAACGAAGGTCTTTAAGTACTTCTATGAAATATTTTTTATTATAAAAATATAGTATCAAAGTACCGTTAAGAAAGAGCAACACCAAATAATAGTCTGAACCATACTCATTATGGTAGAACTCATACCCCTCAAAAAATATTCGAATAAATCCATCCCAAAGAAAGGGCCACATCCCCATAAGGAAGATAATGGTATAGGTTCCCCACATTCCTAGAATCGCCCTAAAAATACCTTTATTTAAAAAGCTTTTAATATATACCCCAATCCCGAGCATAATAAGCGCCACTTCAATGCGAATTCCGTAGCTAGCCCCTGTCTTATAGTCATAGCTACCAAAAAAAGTGAGATATCTTCTCAACATATCGCTATGGTAAGATGGTTCGTAATAAGTAAAACGGTGAGTACCAGCACTAATTAAATAATCCAATATAGGTGCAAGCCAGATAGCAAAGAAAAAAAAGAAAACAAATTTTGTGATCTTTTCAATATCTCGTCGAGTGATAAAATAGAGCCATAGAATAATTGCTGTAGCTGTCCAAAGGTAGGTGAAATAATTGTGAGCGTGAACAGCAAAAGAGATTTGATTTATTGTGGAAGGATAAAGTGCCTCCATACAATTGCGGACCATAACAATAAAACTGAATCCAATGAAAAAACTAAATAGGCTACTTTTGGAAGATTCTACTGATTTAATAAATTGATGAATGTCCTTTTTCAAAATTTGACCCCCAAATTAGAATATGGGAAAATTTTGAAAAAGGCATTAAGTATTGAACCTTTCTAACCAAGACATAAAATCATGAGTAAAAAGAAAAAGGGAAAACTCTCTAAGGCTTGGAAAAGGTTTATTACGATTTTAATCCTCACCTCTCTTGGTGTTGCCACTGTTTTTCTCTACCAAGGTTCTTTTTATTTTGCTCAATTCGTACCAAGTATGGCCCAGAAACACTTGACTAAAATATGTAAGAATGACGACAAATGTCTTAAAGAAAAAGGCTATTATTACACTAAATGTCTCAAGGAACCACTTTTTGAGATTAGAAATTGCCTCAAAATTGGTGATCATTATTGTAGTGGAATAGGATTTGAGAATTGTAAATATACTTTTGACGCTCTACCTATCGCTGGCTTCCGATGTGGTTTGATCAAAGAAAAAGATTTCCTGCGTTTTGAACTAGTACAAAATAATAAAGAATGTCTAAATCAGATTATTGAACAAAGAGTTCAATTTCAACAAAATCTATCACAAAAAAAAAGAGAGATTCAAAAGAAGTTTGTTGAAATCATGAATTCTGAGTGTTTAGAGTATGACCTTTGTAAAAGAGATGAAATAGCTAAAGCCCACTGTATTGCATCAACCTCCTATGATATTCAAATTAACAAAGCGACAACGGTTGAAGAGGTGGATGAACTTTTCAAAGAAAACATAGAACAAGAAAAAAAGAAGCTTATCTTTTGCTTAGACAATAAAATCTTGGCTAAAAAAATTCAGAATGTACAAAAAACATTTGTGGATGACTCAAAAAGAATGGCTCAAGACTTTTTCAATAACACTCGACTCAAATCTCTTATTAGAGCTGAAGAGTTTTGCCGAGGCGATAAGGTATGCTTTGAAAAGAAAAAAGAAGACCTCCTCAATTGCCTCAATAAAAACGAGTTTTATATTAAGATCAATCACATTAATTCTGTACTTCAATTTTTAGATATTAAGGACACCGATCTTCAATTAGAAGAAAAAAAGGTCATGGAATGCGCCTTCAATTAGTTTTTGCGCCTCTTCTACTCTTAACTCTATTCCTCTATTTTTCGCCCATCCTCATCAATGATTCCTTCCTCGGTAATTGTGATACTCTTTTCGCTCTTACCTTTTCTAAGTTCTATGGAACCTATCTCACCTCTAATCTAGCAATGCCTGAGGTTATGTATCCTGCTCATAACGTCTTCCTTCACGGCGAAACTTCTTTCTTTTCATCCTTACTCTTTATTCTCTTTGAAAAGCTCTTCCGTTCCGATATTCACACCTACTATTTCTCTCTAACTCTCATTTTTTTTCTTAATGGAATTAGTTCTGCGCGTTTTTTTGAATTATTTTCAGGTAGTAAAAAAGTAGGTATCGCTCTTGGTCTATTTTTTACATTTTCTCAATTCCATTTTGCTAATATAGATAGTCTTCAAATTCTTTTTTGGTTTCCTCTTTTCTTTTCTCTTATTCACCTTCAAAGTGGAAAATGGGTTCCCTCTCTTATATGGTTATCGGCCCAACTCTATTTTAGTAGCTATATTTTTATGTTTGGAATTATCATCTACTCCACACTTTCTTGGATGAACTACAGAGAACATCTAAGAACTCTCCGCCCTTATTTTATTGTTTTATTTGCTGTCCTCGTTACCCCTTTTACTTATCTCTACCTAAAAAGTACTCAGTCTCTCGATTTTGTTAATCCATGGAATCCGTATTTTATTGCTGAAGTTCATTCTCTTGATTTAAAGGATCTTTTTAGAAAAGTACCAGGAGGACTTATTCAAAAGGATGGGAATCCCATAACACTCAAAGAATATCAAAAAGAATTCTCTCCTACAGAGAGTCGAATTCATCCCATTTATAAAGAAGCATTATCTAACGAGCTTGGTGAATATTACATTAATAAGCAAAAGCAAAGGGTTCAAGATCATCCCCCCGTTGATAACGTCCCCTTTATCTACCCCTACGCCAGAAGGGCAGCCTACTTAGGTTATACTCTTTATCTTTTGGCCTTTTTTGGTTTTTTCCTATCCCCTTCAAAATTACGTTGGAGTGGTCTCACTCTTTTTCTCACTGGTCTTATATTATCCCTCGGCCCATACGAAAAAAGTATCTCGATTATCCCCAATTTCATGAAACCCCTTTATGAGGCTGGATCCTTTTTTCACTTTTTTAGAATTCCTTCGCGCGCCTATTATATTTCATTATTTGGCCTTCTTCTTCTTAGTTCCTCTTCACTAAAGAGAATTTCAAATGATTTTATTTTAAAATTACTTGTTATCCTTTTTCTTATTGAAAATATAATCCCCTCGCCAAGGCTCTTTAAAAATAAGCTTGCGCCTACAGATTATTCTCATTATTTTGCCAATAAAAAGCATCAAAGAGTTCTTCATCTTCCTTCTGATTTAGGTCTTATCTTTTTTAATGATCATAAGGATATTTTTCCTTATTCAAGAGAGATTATTTATATCAATCATGCCCTTTACCATCATCAAGATATCTTTAATGGTGTACATGGATACTTCCCAAGAGATCGGCTTTATACGGACCTTCAAATAAATAAGTCTTTTGATCAAAAAAGGCTTACAGATTATTTTTTTGAAAATGGACTCAATTATATTATTTACCATAAGGACTTGAGTCTCTCGAAGAGAGAGGAGAATCTTTTAGAAATTCTTTATTCCTTTCCTCATTTAAAGCTAGTACAAGAATTTAATAATACTTTAATTTTCAAAGTAACAGAAAAGGATCCAAGTATATGAAATGGATCCGTAAATACAGAGTTTTTGAATCTATTCAAGGAACAATCCCTTTCCTTTTTGGTATTATTCTAAGTTCCTCTGAGTTTAATATACTTACCCTCTGCTTTGTTCTTTTAACTTTCTTTTTAGGACAGCTCTCTATCTATAACATAAACGATCATTATGATTATAAGATGGATCAAAAAAATCCGAGAAAATTGAAGGAATATCTAAAGTTTTTTCCGAATAAAGTTTTATTTATTATTTTTATACTTCCTATGACTCTTCAGCTAATCTATCCACTTATTAGCTTTCTCATAGCTACTTTTATCTATATCTTATGTATACTTTACTCTCACCCTCTTTTTAGATTTAAGGCCTATCCGCTAGCATCTATGACATGTCATTTTCTATTTGGTTTTGTTTCTCTCTACACAGGAGCTCTTTTTTTCACACCATTTAACAAGCTTTCATCCTCACTACACCTTCTCGCCTTGTTTTTTGGACTCTCATTTTTAACGGCCTCTCACTTTGGTCAAATTCTAGACTCTAAATACGACCGTCCACTCTCCCCATATCCAGTACATCTTATAGGAGAACGAAAATCACTTTTTCTTCTTTTTCTGTTTCATTTTGGAATAATTATAGGGATGTCTTTCTTTTTTAAAATCTACTACACCGGTCTCTTTTTAATGATCCTTTATTCTCTTCATCTGATTTACCTTCTTCAATCAACCATAGATCAAAATGCACTTTTAAATTTTCAAAAAACCTATCGTTTTGTTTTTAGCCTTTTATCTCTAACTCTTTTTCATCAAATACTTTTGGGACATCAATTATGAAGAGATGGCCTTATATCATTTTCATCCTTTTACCTGCATTAATCTTCCTTCAATTCCCCTTGAATGATAGTCTTCCAGGGAATACTTCAAGTTGGCTTGCAATTAGTTTTTCTAATTTCTATATTGAAAAATTCATTGAACTCATAGGACTTCGTCCAATGACGAGCTTTCTTTATCCAGACCAAAATATCCTCTCTTTTGGACAAGGTGGAGTCTTTCTTGCTACCGTTTTTACCTTTTTTAAAATTATCACTAGAAATGATATTTGGTCCTACTATTTCTTTATTATTTTTATTTTTAGCTCTAACCTTTCGACCCTTTATTATTGCTATTTTAAAATTTCAAAAAAGGTTTTCCCCTCCATTTTAGCCGCTTTGTTTTTTGGTATTCACACTTTTCTTTTGGCCAATATAGATGACCCCCATGAGGTTTTCTTCCCTTTGATCATTCTCTCATTATACCATCTCTATCGATACCGAGAGAGCTCGGATTACTCAGATTTAAAAAAATCTCTTTTCCTTTTTGCCTTTCAAGTCTATTTTTCTATCTATCATTTTATATTTTTAGGTCTCTGCTTTCTCTTTTTTCTTCCTAAAAAGGCCTATTTTGAATTTAAGACGATTCTTTTGAGTGCCCTTATTGTTTCTCCTTTTCTGCTTAATTATTTTTATTCTTATTTTACTCAAAACTACATCAATCCTTTTATTACTGAAAACGTTATCAAGGATTGCTCTCTTTCATTTAAAGACTTCTTTTCTGCCTTAGATGGCCAGCTCCTTTTAGGAGGAAGAACATGGTCCGCTGAGGAATACCCAATTTTTTGGGCCTTTATTCGAAAGCATGCCTACATAGGATTTACTCTGTTTGCCTTTGCACTTCCACAGATCATTTCTTTTAAAAAAAATATTAAGCTCATCCTGCTTTTATTTCTATTTCTAATCATTAGCTTAGGTCCAGAGGTCAATGGGCTCAAAATGCCTCTTTATTACCTTTATGAAATTCATGATTTTTTTCTCTTTTTTAGAATTCCATTGAGGGCCTTTATTTTTGTGCTTCTCATTCTCTCTTTTGCCTCATTTTTCACTCTTCAGGAATTTTTAAAAGATAAGTCAAAAAAAATGCTCCTTTATGTGACTCTCTCTATTTTCACCCTTCATTGCTTAGAGCATATTCCACGCTCTCTGCCCTCTTTCAGGGCCGGAAATTATATTCAGGCACCAAAAAAGTTGATTGAGTATTTTAAAGACAAAAGAAATGAAATTCTAATTCACCTTCCGACTGGTTTAGGTACCAATTTCCTAAACAGTCAAAATCCCCTTTATGATTATTCTCGGCAAGTCATTTATATGAATTGGAAAACTCAACATCATCAAAATTTAATTGGTGGAGTCCATGCATATTGGCCTCGAAAGCGTATGGATCAACAAAAGCTGATTGAACTCATTCCTCAAAAAAAGGCGCTTGATAAGCTTGGTGCAACTTATATCTCTTTTCATAAAAAAATGGTTATCGCACCCGAAGAAAAGGCCATATTAGGCCAGTTGAAAAGTCATCTTGAAATTGTAATAGATCATCCTGATTTTATATTATTTAAGGTCTTTTCGAACAAATAGGTATGATCTATGCTTAAACTCAAAACCAAAGAATTTGATAAAAGCGAGATCCTTTACTGATTTAAATTTCCATTCTGTTTTCTCTTCTAAAATAAGTCTCATCTCTTTACACGTTTTGATATAAACTTCATTTTTTTGATAACGACAGTACTGATCAACAAGCGCATCAAATATTAATATATATTTATTTTCAGGATCCTTTAGTTCTTTAAGCCAATATCCCTCGTCCTCTTTAGGATTTTGCGTAAAATGGATTCCTTTAACTCCCGGGAGTAATTTATCAGATGAGATTTTTGCGATTTCATCTTGATAATTAAAAATGAATTGAGAAAGATTAGTCGCATTGCTCATATGAAGGAGAATGAATACAACACCAAGAGCGGGTAAAAAAATCTTCTTTTGATTTTTAAAAAACATCTCCCAAACAAAAAGGGAGCCAAAAATTATAAAGGGTGCAATAACCGTATAAATCCAAGGAAAGCGGACATAGGTTATAGAAAGATAAAAAATAACATGGGCAAGAGTAAAAGGAATGATTAAAAATAAATCTCTTTTTGAAATTTTCTTTCTTAGAAGGGCAAAAATAAAGAAAAGGTAATTTATCACTCCAAAAGAAGCTGGAAAAATCAGAAGAAACGGCAAGCCGATAGGATCAAAAGGAAAAGCAGACCACTCATTTACTGCTGAAGAAATATTGGGTGCTGAGACAAAATAATTATCATTACATATGGCACCATTGTAAACATCAATTAAAATATCGCGATTAAAGAAAAGGAGCGGAAGCCCACTTACGAGTCCTCCCCCACAAAAAGAAAGAAAGTTCTTTTTTCGATCTGTTTTATTGAGATAGAGTGCTGAGAAAAAAAGAAGTACAGCAAAGGGGTTATATTTGGTAAAAAAAGGCAAAACACCAACAAATCCAGACCAAAAGGCATAGACACCTTTTTTTTCACTTTCTAGGTATTTAAGACAAAGTAAAAACATCAAAAGTACTTCAATAAGAAGAATACTGTCTGGCTTGATCATGACGGAGTTAAAGAAGACTACTGGGGTGAAAATAAAAAGAAGCATCCCAAGATTTGAGATAAAGCCTGGGAATCGAAACCGACAAATGCGATAAAACAATATTCCATTAAGAATGAGTAGTAGCGCATTAAAAACTCGAGCAAAGCGTACTCCACCCTCACTGATAGGAATTAAATCACCAATTCTTTGAATGACATAAAAGATGGTCGTAGCAACTCGAGGATAATGCACTTTAAGTTCTTGATCTATATTTTTTAAAACGTAAATATCATCAAAGACAAACTGCTTATTAATAAAATGAATGGAGATTAATACTGCTGAGAAAAGTATGGTAAAAAAGAGGACTCTATTAGAAATATTTCCCCAGTTTATTTTCGATGAATTCATCTCACTTCCTTGTTTAATTCTTATTAAATCAAATTAGGAGATACTTGAAAACTAGGTGGGATTACCCGAGGGTTTAGGTAAGACTGGCCCAGAAATCTGGGCCTTCAAGGTTTAGCTATTCTTTTTTTCCACAAGAGTCAGAATAGTACCAAGTGCGGTAGTCTCCTTATCTTGATCAAAGACTTCCACTTGCCATTTGACGATCCCTCGAGGTTTCTCATCCTCTCGCGGTTCTTGATCTACTTTTTCTTTGACCGTGAGTTTTACCCACATAGTGTCTCCAGCATACATGGGCTTAATAAATCGAAGTTCATCAAGACCGTAGTTTGCCATAACAGGACCTTTACCTGGATCAACGAACAATCCTGCTGCAGCAGAAATAACGAAGTAACCATGGGCCACTCTTTGTTCAAATAAAGTGTCATCAAGGCTGGTAGTATCAGTGTGGGCATAAAAATGATCCCAGCTAAGATTAGCAAAGTTGACAATATCCGCTTCCGTGATGGTTCTTTTATGAGTAGTTAAAGTTTGCCCTACTTCAAGCTCTTCAAAATAATGTCGAAAAGGATGTTTTTCGGATTCTTCTCTAGTTGCCCCTGGAAGATATTGACTGGTGACTTTCATGAGCATATCGGGATGACCTTGAATCGCCGTTCTTTGCATATAGTGCGACAGACCTCGAAGTCCTCCCATCTCTTCTCCTCCACCAGCTCGACCTGGTCCACCGTGAACGAGGTTTGGAAGAGGAGAACCGTGACCAGTTGATTCTTTAGCACATTTTTCATTAAGAAGTAGAAGTCTTCCGTGGTAACAGGCAGCGCCCACAACCATATCTTTAGCAAAAACGGGGTCACTTGTTATCACGGAACCTACAAGCGAGCCCTCTCCCATTTTAGCGAGTTGGACTGCTTCATGAGTGTCTTTATAAGTCATGATCGTAGAAACTGGTCCAAAGGCCTCTATGGCATGGACATTAGATTCATTAATTGCATTTTCACAAAGAAGAACGGTTGGTCTAAAAAAAGCTCCTTTGTCAAAAGAAGAGCCTTTAATTTCGACATCTTCATTTCCGCCATAAACAATTTTAGCGTATTGACTCAGCTGGCCCACTCTTTCCTTAACTTCGGCCCTTTGATCTAGAGATGCCAAAGGCCCCATTCGCACACCTTCTACGGAAGGATCGCCAATGGCAATCTTATCAAGTCGAGCAGCAAGAGCTTTTTGAACATCTTCTACATATTTTTCAGGAACTATGGTTCTTCTAATCGCTGTACATTTTTGCCCCGATTTAACGGTCATCTCTTTGGCGACTTCTTTAATAAAGACATCGAAATCCGGTGTTCCTGGAGCGGCATCGGGACCTAAAACAGAACAATTAAGAGAGTCTGCTTCAAGGTTAAAATGAACCGATTGATCGATAACGTGTGGGTTTGCCTTGAGCATTTTTCCCGTGGAAGCACTTCCGGTGAAGGTTACAACATCTTGGCAGTTGAGGTATTGGAAAATTTGAGAAGCGTTTCCAACAAAGAGTTGCATACTTCCTTCAGGAAGAATTTTGGATTCAATAATATCTTTAAAAACCATTTCCGTTAAGTAAGAAGTCATACTCGCTGGCTTCACAAGAGATGGGACACCAGCAATTAAATTGACCGCTACTTTTTCGAGCATACCCCAAACAGGGAAATTATAGGCATTGATATGAAGAGCAACTCCTTCTTTAGGAGTCATAATATGGCCACCAATGAAGGTTTGGTTTTTCGATAAAATTTCAGGTTTCCCTTCAAAGAAGAAAGTATTATCGGGAAGCTCTCTACGACCTTTAGAGGAATAATTAAAAAGGTTCCCAATTCCCCCTTCAATATCGATCCAAGAGTCGACCTTGGTCGCTCCGGTAGCTGCTGAGAGTTTATAGTATTTATCTTTTCTTTCTAGAAGATAGAGAGCAAGGGCCTTAAGAGCTCGCCCTCTTTCATGGAAAGTCATTTTTCGAAGAGCGGGACCTCCAACACTTCTTCCGTACTCAAGTGTAGCCTTAAGATCCGCTCCCTCACCACCTACAGTCGCGACGAGTTCACCATTGACGGCGTTTAGAAGTTCTTTTTGTTTTCCGCTACTTTCGACCCATTGGCCTTGAACATAGTGCTGAAGATTCATATCTACTCTCCTCTATAACTAAAAAGGCTTAGTTACCAAGAAAGGCGGAGACTGAATAGGTACGCTGAGCATAAAAAAGAGGTGGCGCCTAGAATTAGCCAGGCGCACAAATTATTTATGATTTTAAGAGATTTTTAAGTAATTCGCCACTTGAATCAGAGACTTTTTGGTGAAGAGAGTTTCCATGACTGTCCATAGTTACAACCACAGGAAAATCTTTAACGGTGAGTTCCCAAATCGCTTCAGGAGAACCAAGATCTTTCCAGTAAACATTATCGACACTAATGATTTTTTCAGCAAGAACTTGAGCTGCTCCACCAATCGCATGAAAGTAAACCGCACCATAATCCTTACAGGCAGCAAGGGTTTTAGGTCCCATCCCCCCCTTTCCAATAACTCCTCTAATTTTATGATCTCTCATAACTTGCCACTGATAAGGCTCTTCTCGAATAGAAGTGGTTGGTCCTGCGGCCTTAACTTCATACTTTCCTTTATTCTCAAGTACGACTGGACCACAGTGATAGATAATATGATTGGCAAGACTTACAGGAGGATTAACTCCTTCATGAAGTCTCTTATGAACGGCATCTCTTCCAGTTAGGAGTTTACCGCTTAGAAGAACCATATCTCCTACTTTTAATTTTCTAATATCTGCTTCCTGAAAAGGAAATTCTAAACTGATCATCTCTTAATCCTTTTTAATAAAGCCATTTTTGGATGGAGTTATCTTTTTTAAGGGTTACCCCTTGTCTTCGATAGGCCCAGCACATGTAACTGATCGAAACAAAATACGAAGCTGGAAGTCTGTTAAGAACCCCTACCTTACATCCAAGTAGAGTTGTTTTTCCACCAAAGCCCATAGGTCCGATCCCCAATTTATTACTGGTTTCTACAATGTCTTTTTCAAGGGAAGCAAGTTTCGGATTACTATTTTTATCATCTAACTTTCGAAGAAGTTGCTCTTTAGATTCAATAAATCCTGAACCTCGATCTCCACCAATACAAACACCTAGAATTCCTGGGCCACAGCCTTTTCCTTGTGCCTTATGAACAGCATCAAGAATTACTTTTCGGACACCATCAAGATCTCTTCCCGCATCAAGCGCTGTATTTGGAAGGTCGTATTGAGCGCCTACGTTTTCACACCCTCCACCTTTAAGCATACATTTCACTTCAACATAATTTTTATTCCACTCGTGAAAATGAACACTAGGATGACCTAATCCAATATTCATCGTATTATTAGCGCCCGTGAGAGTATCAACGGAGTTTTGACGAAGGTATCCTACTTTTGTCGCCTTAACGACTGCTCTATTAAGGATTTTACCAAACTTGGATTGATCATAGCCTCTTGGATGGTTGACATAAATAAGTATCGTTCCTGTGTCTTGGCACATGGGCTGAGACTTAGTTTTTGCCAATTCAATATTTTGTTTAATAATATTCATGGCATATTCAGCATTAGTATTTTTCTCTTCCTTTTTAAGAGCTTCTAAAATCACTTTTTGAACATCATCAGGAATGACGGTCGAGGTAACGCGAAGAAGTTCAAGAAGCGAGTCATGAAGCATTTGATCTGCGCTGATTTTTTTCTTTGCAGCTTTCTTTTTAGTCACTTTTTTCTTTGCAACTTTCTTTTTGGTTGCTTTCTTTTTTGTGGCCTTTTTCACGACTTTTTTCTTGGCCACTTTCTTTTTTTTCTTTGCCATATTCAAGAGCTCCTTCAATTTCAATAGATAGGCCATACTACCAAAAAAGAAATTAATGGGAAAATCAAAGATTGCAGGAATATACGTAATTACTTTTCTGAATTAATTTTTTTAATATGAGAATGAATGTTCATGAGAGCATAGGGATAAAGCTTAGGATGAATATCAGTATAGATCTCGGTAAGCATCTCTTGCGGAGACTTCCCCTCTTGAAGCATCTCTTTGACCTGTCCTTCTCTCATTTGCCTGTGTTTAAGCGTCTTTTCAATAAAGCTCACTCCCCCGAGTCCAATACCATGGCTTGGATAGATGACTTTAGGATTAAGCTTGATGACTTTTTCAAGGGAAGCAAAGTACTTAATCATATCTCCTTCCTCCCCTCCAATGACAACCGTTCCGACCCCCTGAATAAGATCACTAACAATCATCCACGCACCATCTTCTCTCATTGGTGCCAGTTGTCCTTCGTCGTGCCCAGGCACAGAATAAATACCAACCTTGTGACCAAGGCAGTCTGTGAGAATATCTCCCTCTTTAAGTACCTTAACAGGGAGCTCTTCAAAATAGGATGGTCCCCACTTTTTAAGAATAGTCTCTTTTGTGTACGAACTCATTTGAAACGAAACTCCAAGCTCTTTTGCTAGTTGAACGGAGTTCTCGTGATGATCTGGGTGATGATGAGTCAAAAAGATCGACTCTACTTGATGATTCTTTAAGGAACTAAGTAGTTTTTTATATTCTTCATCATCTTTAGGAGAAGGATCAATTAAAACACCGCCAATTAAAAAACAATTGGTTCGATTGGCAGGTGGCAAAGTGTTCGAAAGAGGAAGAAACTGCTTCACTCCACAAACTGATTCAATCATTGGAATCTCTTGCTCATCGTCGTATTTTAAATTGAGATCAAAAGGCTTTTTAGAGGAGGACTCATCCATCAATTTTCTTAAAAGAAGAACAGTTGGAGGTACAGCAAGCATATGCCCTTTTTCATATCTTTCAAGTGCGGCCTTAGGAGTGATCCACTCTCCTTTTTTAAATTCTTGGGTATCGAGTTTAAAATCAACCTTTTCCTTGAGTTCAATTTTAAAGAAATAGGTATCAAAGCGATAAGGGTTAAATTTAGGAGTAAGAGCATTACCAAGGTGAGAAACTTTAACCTGAGAGGTTTCTATTTCAAATTGAACCTCTTCTCGCATCTCGCGACCTAAGGCAACAAGCACTTCTTTAGGTACATTTGGGACGTCATGAAGAAAAAGCTTCCCTTCATCACTTTTATCGACTTTTCCACCAGGAAAAGCGGTATAGCCAGGAAAGCTTGTGAGATAATCCTGCCTCTCAATGATATAGATGAGGTCTTGATAGCAAAAAACAGCACTTGCCGCCTTACGCATTTAAAACCTCTTTCGCCTTTTCGTATCTCACTTCTCGATAGCCTTTGATATTATCAAGCTGACCAAGTCGATGTCTTGCCTCACTAGTAGAAAGTTTAAGAACTTTATCAAGAACTTCATCTCTAATCTGTTTGGCGATCTGCTTTTCTTTTTTATGCCAGCTAGGCAGAAGGATTCTTAGAAGTCTTGCGTGCCTCATAAAAGAGAGCATCCAGTCTTTAGGATTGAGATCAAACTCAATTTTCTTTCCAAAGACATCAAAGGAAGGTCTATTGATGTGCTTTACTTGAAATCCTGTTCCCATTTGAGAGTATCTCATTTGATCTTCTATTCTCTTTACTGATGAAATCATCTGATGAGCAATAAAGACCTCATCTTTTATAAAATATGTCTTAGCTAGTACCCTTAGAGCAAGTTCTTTACATTCCTGATCTGAAATAACCGCTGCAATCTCTCCTGCCTGTTTTACAAAATCAGTAAGATGAGTTCCTCTGTCATAAACGAGAAGATCATGAACGTATTGAGCAAGATGCTCTTTACTGACGGTTGGAAAGTATTCACATAGTCGATCAAGCATTCGGTCATATCTATTGAGATATGGCATTTTATTAATCCATGGAAGAAAGCTTTCCTCAAGGGATTGCTTTAAAAGCGAAATCTTATCTACTTTCTTTTCTGCCCCAATAAATCTTTTTTCAAACTCTTTACTTCCAAGATGCGCAAGAATTCGTCCCCATTTAAAGGCCTTTAAATTATTTTGAACTTCACTTCGAGTAATAGATTCACGAATCGCATCCTCTAGGTTTTCTAGGCCAAAAGGGATGAGACCTTTTTGATAAGCTGTTCCTAAAATCATTGCAGAGGCGTAGACATTTTTCCCCATGAGCTGTTCAGATATCTTTTTAAGTTTAAAAAGATGAATCCGATCTTTCATTTTATCAAGTACGTTTTGTCTTAGTCTCTGTTCTGAAATTGGAGTTTTTTCTTCTCCACGATCAAGGAGAATAGACAAAGGCATTTGAAAATCTTCATCAAGAACGGCCTTTCCTTGAGGACTTAAAAATGAAAATGCGGAGGAGCCATCAAGAAGGTCAGGAGAAAGAAGAAGATCACCTGTTCCCTGAGGAGTGACCGACCCGTAACTCTTCCCCTTTTTATAGATCGCCATATGTCCAGTTACTCGTCCATTTCTTTGCGCTAGTCCTTTTTGATCCACAAACTTAAAGTCGAGGTCCTCTCGTCCATCCATTTCTTTCGCCGCTTGGGCCAGTACTCGAGTGATGGTGGTTACACCTGAACCACCCACACCTGTGACCACCACTCTCCAATCACTACCGGAAGCAATTTGATCGAGACTTTTTTGAATTTCTGGCGCCGGAAGGTCTAAATTTGGAAGGTCAGCAAGAGCATCTTTGTATTTCGTTGGATGATAATCAAAAACATCGACCTCTTCAAAAGAAGGACAAACTTTAATTTTAGTGCAATAGCTATCGCTTACACAAATCTGAGGATCAATAACTACTTTTGTTCCATAAGCATCGAATGTTTGAGAAAGTCCAGGACATCCCGTACTCTCAATACACTCTCTACAATCCTCACACGCTCCAGTATTAATCTGGAAAAAGCTTTGTACTGTTTTAGTATTTCCAGATGAATAGAGTTTTCTCTCTTCTCTTTTTTTCCGTCCATGAAAAGTCAGTCCACACTCTTTGTTGGAAACAATGACCTTGACTCCATCCCTTTTAACAACATCAAGAAGAAGGTTTTTATAAAAATAACGATCACTTGGATTCACTTCTGTCGCGTAATCAACACCAAGATTTTTTACGATCGGAAGAATTTCTTGTCTTGGTCTTTTATAACCTTCAACAGAGACTCCTGAAACAGGAGTCATTTGATGACCTGTCATGGCTGTATTGTCATTATCAAGAAGAATATAAGTAATATTATGCTGAGACTGAACTGAGTTTGAAATATCGGTAAGACCGGAGTGAAAGAAAGTCGAATCTCCCATCAAAATAACTGAAGGGTTTGTCGTAAAAAAGTCTACCCCGGCCCCAAGAGCACCCCCTTGTCCCATGGCACTTAGGTTATGCATTTCTTTGAAGGGAGGTAGAAATGATAAGGAATAGCATCCAACATCACCGTGGGTAATCAGATCAACATTCTCATTTTTTAAAGTTTTTCTTAGATCTTTTAGTAAACTTAGAGTTTCTCGGTGAGGACAACCTGGGCAGAATGTAGGTAGTCTTCTTGGAAGAGTTTTTTCCCAAGACTCATAGCTCACATTAGTTTTATCTCCAAAAGGGCCAAGTTGAAGAAGAGAGAATAAATAGGCAATTCGATCTTGAATAATTTCATAACTAAGTCCCCCATTCGCAGGGAAACCATCTGCTTTTTGCCGCTCAAAATTCTTTCCGTAAACTTTTACGTTAAGACTGTTTCTTAAAATAAGTTCGCAAAGTTCATTTTCTAAAAAACCTCGTTTTTCTTCAACAACAACGAGATTTTTAATATTTTTTAACCAAGGCACTAGACTTTCATCAACGAGAGGATAGCTAGATGCAAGTTTGTAGAGTTTAACATGACCTAGATAATTGGCCTCATCAAGAACTTGTTTAAGAGTCTCAAAGGTTGCACCAGAGGATATAAAGCCAATTTCGGCATTCTCTTCACCAAAGGTCTGATCAAGATTTAAATTTTTATAAATCTCTCTTACTTTAGGGAATCTTTCCTGAATCATGGAAGTATCCGCTAGAAGCGAGTTTGGTGGAACCATAACATTTTTAGAAAGGTCAAATTCTGCTGGATTTAGATGAACGAGTCTTGAATCAACAGATTTTTCTTCACCAAGGGAGACTCTTCCACCACCTTCGGCCATAAAAGTCGTTAAAAGAACCCCTTGATACACAGAGGTTCGTTTTGAAATTTCAAGCGCTTTAGGAATCCAGTCTTTAAGCTCCTGAGGAGTCGAAGGCTCCAGAAAAGGAATATGAAGATGTTTATAAAGATATCTGGAATCTGCAGGTGTAGAAGTTGAAATCGACCAAGGATCGTCCCCTACAACAATAACAACGCCTGGATAAATTTTTTCACCTGTTTTCGGGTCTGTTTTCACAGGTCCTGGATTCGCAAAATTTCCAACAGAGAGAGCATCCGAGGCCACATGAAGACCCATAGACTTCATACCAACGAGGACATCTCGACCAGCTTGTTTAGCTCCAGAGGCCATGGCGGCTGCATTCGCCTCACTGTTACCAATAACGACTTTGATGCCCTTTTTTTGAAGTTCATCTCTTTTTTCATAAAGAATATTAAAAAAGTCCGCAAGAGGAGATCCCGGGTAACCGGTATAAAGGGAAAAGCCTGCTTCGAGTCCGCCCCTGATGATCAATTCGTTACCACTTAGTATTTCGGTCGTCATGCATAGGTCCTTGGAAAGTGTTGCTTAACCTATCAAATAAAGTTAAATAATCCAAAAATTGTACTCACGTGGAGCCTAATATATTCAGATAGATAGTAGAACTGCGCGGAATATACCCCATGATTATATGATGAGTCAATTTTGATTTTTAACACGTCTTCGTTCATTATGTGGGGACTTTACTAGAGCCTAAAAAAGGAGCTTATTGTGGCAAGCGTCATAAATGCAGAAAACCCTATTGGAATCATCGCTATTGATCATCTTGAATTCACTTGTGATGACATTCAAAACTCCAACACAAAAAAATTATTCTATACATTAGGATTTGAAAAAATTTATGAAAATACGGCCCAACAAACTGAGCTTTTTGGCCAAGGACAAGTTCGCTTTGTTATGACCTCTAATAAGGATAAGAACTCTCATTCTAGAAAATACTTTAATCAACATGGCGAAGGCGTTTCTAAAATGTCATTCCTGGTTGAAGATGCCGAACATGCTCTTAAAGAAATGAAGCATCGAGGAGCAGAAATAGTTCATGATCTAGAAGTGGTTGAGAGTGAACACGGGATCTACAAAACCTTTCGTATCCAAGGGTTTGGAGATGTTATCAATGAACTTATTGAAAGACCCAAAGAGTATTTTAGACCTAACTTCACTAAACTAGCTGAAGACCCTGATTCCAATCCTCTCATAAATAGAGTCGCGAGAATTGATCATCTCACAAATAACGTTCCAAAAGGTGAAATGGATAAGTGGGTTCAATTCTATAAAGATATCTACGGATTTGTAGAAACAAGATATTTTGATATTAAAGGACAAAAAACCGGTCTTTATAGTAAAGTTGTTCAGCTAAAAAATGGCGCGGTCATTATTCCAATTAATGAACCTGACTCTGACCAAAGTAAATCTCAAATTCAAGAATTCCTTGATGTTCATAAAGGTGCAGGTGTTCAACATATTGCTCTAACATGCTCTGATATTATCGCAACAGTTGGCGATCTTAGAGAAAGAGGAATTGAATTTCTTGATGTTCCAAAAACCTACTATGAAGACATTCCAAATAGACCATTTAAGGTCACCGAAGATCTAAATATACTAGAAAATCTCAGTCTTCTTGTGGATGGAGATCCTGATGGATACCTCCTTCAAATTTTCACGAAAACTCTTATTGGCCCAGCATTTTTTGAATTTATTCAGAGAAAGAAACATAACGGTTTTGGCGAAGGAAACTTTCAGGCTCTTTTTGATGCCATTGAAAGAGATCAAAAAGAGCGAGGATATATTTAATGAGTTTTGAATTTATTGATTACACGCTCAACGGACCAACTGCGATCATTAAAATCAACCGTCCTCAAGTTTACAATGCCCTTAACCAACAAGGCAAAGCTGAAATTGTTGAAGCGATTACTAAGGCGAATCAAGATGCTGAAGTCAGAAGTATAATCCTAACAGGCGAAGGAAAGGCTTTTTGTAGCGGGCAAGATCTTAATGATAGGGCCGTTAGTAATAGCGATACCCCTGTTGATTTAGGTCATACTCTGGCTACCGAGTGGATTCCACTCGTAAAAGCGATTAAGAACTCATCAAAAATCGTGATCGGTGCTATCAATGGTGTCTGTGCTGGTGCTGGAATTTCTGTTGCCTTTGCTTGTGATCTTATCATTTGTAAGGAAGGAATGAAATTTGTAAGTGGATTCTCTAAATTAGGACTCTGTCCTGATGCCGGAATCTCTTATGTCTTCACCAAGGCACTTGGTTATCAAAAAGCACTCGAGTTTTTTCTCTTTAATAAACCCTATATGGGTGAAGAGCTTTGTGAAAAAGGTCTCGTGAATTTAGTTTCAGCAGATCCTGTTTCATCCGCTTTAGAAATGGCAGGTCAAATAAATCACTTGGCCCCTCTTTCAAATAAGCTCATCAAAGAAAATCTACTGGTCGCTCAAGATAAGGATTTTGAAGCCACACTTTCTAAAGAAACTGATAGTCAGAGAAAACTAGGAAAGACTCAAGACTACCAAGAAGGCCTAGCTGCATTTTTTGGTAAAAGAGCACCAAAGTTTAAGGGACTTTAATGAATATAGATAAACTGGCCGTTATAGGTTCAGGAACCATGGGACAAGGTATTGCTCAATGGTTCGCTCAACAAGGCGTTCTGGTTGAATTGGTTGATATCAAAAAAGAGTTTAGCGAGAAGGCAGTGGTTAATATTTTCTCTAGTTGGGAAAAGCTTTGTCGAAAAGGTAAATTTTCACAAAATCAAATTGATCAATTTAAAGAAAATATTTCGATTAAAGATCTTGGCCAGGTAGATCCCAATAATGATCTTATTATCGAGGCCATTATAGAAAAACTTGAAATTAAACAAAAGGTTTTTTCCGATTTGGATCAAATCTGTAATGAAAAAACAGTTTTTGCCTCAAACACTAGTAGTATTCCAATTTCGGACATCTCAAAAGAGCTTCCACCTCATCGTCAAAAAAGATTCCTTGGCATTCATTTCTTTAATCCGGCCCCAATCATGAAGCTAGTTGAGTTGATTAAAGGAAACCAGACCTCTCTCGAACTCGTTGAAGAGATTGGGCAATGGTTTGAAGGCCATAATAAGGTTGCCGCCCTTTGTAAGGATCGCCCTGGCTTCATCGTCAATCGAGTTGCCAGAAATTTTTATGGTGAACCTCTGCGAATTGTGGATTCCTATAACGAAAAAAAATGTCGGGAAGTCGACAGTGTTCTTAAAGAAGTGGGTGGTTTTAGAATGGGCCCCTTTGAACTTATGGATCTGATTGGAATCGATGTAAACTATATGGTTACGGAAAGCGTATTTGAAGCTTTTCATAAAAACCCTCGATTTGCACCACATCCTCTTCAAAAGCAAATGGTCGATGAAAAGCGTATTGGAAAAAAGTCAGGAAGAGGTTTTTATGAATACTAAACTCATCATCTACTCCTCTGGTCATCCCCTAACTAAACAAATCCTTCAATTAGGAAATTCCTATCAAATTGTTGCGATAGACTCTCCAAATTTACTCGAATCCATCTCCAAATCCCAAGTTGTTTTTGATTGTACTTGTTTAGAACAAGAGGACAAAAAATCTCTACTAAAAAATATGACTCATCAAAAGGTTTACACTGATCTTGGAGTTAATGCTGTCTCAAAAATGATTAGAGAATATCCTCAGATTTGTGCCGCCTTTTCTTTAAGCATGTTCGGAGCGACACCAAAAAGAGAAGTCTATATTGTTAAACATAAAGAAGAGCTTGTAGAGTTTTTAAATCTATTTGGCTTTTCTATTTATGAACACTCCGAATGCCCAGAGTTTTTCATGCTAAATCGAACGATTGCCCCAATTATTAACGAAGCATACTACGCATTAGAAGAAGAACTCGCCACCTCTGAAGATATGGATAAGGCAATGAGGTATGGAGTTAATTACCCTATGGGCCCATTTGAATGGTCGCAACTTTTTGGAAAAGACAAAGTTTATCTTTTACTGACCGAGCTCTATAAACAAACGAAACAAGAACGATATATCCCCTGTTCCCTACTCTCATAAGGAAAAATTATGCAAGAAACATTTATTGTCTATGCCAAAAGAACGCCTATTGGAAAAATTGGTGGTCTTCTCAGTTCCGTTAGACCTGATGATATGATGGCTACTCTTTTTAAAGATCTAAAAAAGAGTCTTACTTTTGATCCTCTTGAAATTGATGATGTGATTGTAGGATGCGCCAATCAAGCCGGTGAAGATAATCGAAACGTTGGTCGTATGGCCGCTGTTCTTGCTGGTCTCCCCTATGAGGTCCCAGGAGCCACTCTAAATCGTCTTTGTGCTTCTTCTTTAGATGCTACGATTGATGCTTGGTCAAGAATTCGTTCTGGTCTCGCTGATTGTATTATTGTTGGAGGGGTCGAAAGCATGACAAGGGCCCCTTTAGTCATGAGCAAGGCCGAAAGCGCTTATGGAAGAGATCAAAAAATGTATGATAGCTCTTTTGGCTGGAGATTTCCTAACAAGGATATGGAAAAAATGTTTCCTCTTATGAGTATGGGAGAAACAGCAGAAGAGGTTGTGGATAAACATAAGATCTCTCGAGAGGAGCAAGATCAATTTGCTTTATCTAGTCATCAAAAAGCCTGTGCGGCACAAAAAAATAATCTCTTTGATGATGAAATTGTTTCTTTGACTGTGCAAAAAAATAAAAAAGAAACAATGCTATTTTCTAAAGATGAAGGTCCCAGAGAGGATACCAACATTGAAAAACTCTCTAAATTGCGCGCCGTTTTTAGAAAGGAAGGAACCATCACCGCTGGAAATGCTTCCAGCATGAATGATGGGGCTGCTTGCCTGATGCTCGTCTCTGAGGAGTTTCTAAAAAAACATAACCTAAAAGCCTATGCTAAAATTACCGGGGCAGGTATTCGCGGAATTCATCCCAATGTCATGGGACTTGGTCCGGTAGAAGCGACGAGAAGGCTTTGTCAAAAGTTTGGTAAAAAGATTAGTGATTTTGATGTCATGGAGCTCAATGAAGCCTTTGCCGCTCAAGTTCTTGGATGTGTAAAAGAACTTGAACTTGATCTTTCAAAGATAAATCTTCGAGGTGGTGCTATATCTTTAGGTCACCCGCTTGGTTGTTCGGGAGCGCGAATTCTGACTACTCTTATCCACATTATGAAAGATGAAGGAAATCTAAAACAGGGCCTCGCTACTATGTGTGTAGGTGTGGGCCAAGGGGTTGCTCTAAGCATAGAGAAAGTCTAGTTTCTAGCTCAATTTTTATTAATCCTTTTTTGAAGCGTGAAGCTAGGCTAAAATGAAATAAATCGTTTTTCAAAAAGGACATTCCATGGATTTAGAAATTGATCCTCTACTATTAGAAGATTTTAAAATAGAGGCCTCTGAACTTTTTGAAGAAGCTGAAGATTCTCTTATTCAAATTGATAAGGGTGAAAACTTAGAGTCTTCTTTCCACAAAGCTTTTAGGGCGTTTCATAGTATTAAGGGAGGATCAGCTATCTTCGGAATGGGTGAACTATCGGCCCATGTTCATAAGTTAGAGGATCTTTTCGAATCCAAAAGAGATCAGCATATTAATAAATCTCAAATCGACTACCTTCTTGAAGGTATTGATGTTGGTCGAAGCCTTCTGAGAGGAGAGGACACAAGCTTTAATCATATTGATAATAATGCCTTTAATGCTCTTGGAAATGGTGATACAACCCCAGCTACGCAAAAGTTTAGTCAACCAAAAGACGCAACAAAAACTAAACCTAAAAAGAAGGACGATAATACTCCTATAGTATTTATTCTTGAAGACGATGAGGACCAAAATAATCTTCTGAATGAAATTTTATCAGCGCATGGTTTTGAAACTCACACTTATCTTACACCAATTGAAGCACTTGAAGAAATTGATATTTTTGAACCTGATGTTATTTTAACGGACCTTAAGATGCCTGAAATGACAGGAGTAGAATTCCTTAAAAAGCTTCGCGAGACAGGTTATGATGCTCCTGTTATTTTTCTTAGTGCTTTTTTGGAGAAAAAAGTAATCCTGGACGCTCTTAATTATGGTGCCTTCAACTTTCTAGAAAAACCTTATTATCCTTCCATTGTTCAAAATATTGTTGAAATGGCCTACCAGTTGATGTATCCCATTGTATTTTTGGGTTC
>CBDUBC010000014.1:0-39572 GCA_965365285.1 uncultured bacterium | reverse complement strand
TTTTTTAGCAATTTTAAAACTGTTGATTTTACGTAGACTGGTGGAAAAGTGACACCTTAAGCGCCTCTTTGACCCTTAAAGTACAGAGTGACAGAGCAACCTTGATCTTTCCCTTCACTCTTAAACTCCATATCTCCACCAAAAAGACGAATAATTTTATAGGCAAGTGCGGCCGAATAACCAAGACCTTCTTCCCCATCGGTTCCTTTTCTTTTAGTCGCTTTAGAAACATCAATGATTTCTGTAAGCATTTTTTCAGGGATTCCTATACCTGAATCTTTCACTGTAAGAGAAACAATTCCATCATCTGTCATAGAAGAAATAATATTGATTACGCTATTAGCATTACTAAATTTAACAGCATTATGCAGAAGAGGAATCATCACAAAATTAATCATTTGTGCCCAGGAGACGAGTATCTTATAATTACTATCGATCTCTTTATTAAATTCAACCTTCTTTTTCTCTACCATAGGATCATGCTTTAGAGATTTAAGCGCCTCGCCGACAATATCCTCTACTTTGTAATAATCAAAACTCGCTTCATCCCTATTTTCCTCAAAGCTTAGAAACTTTCTTGAAATATCAATAAGATCAAGGGCCAACTTGAAAGAATCCTCTACAAATTCAGAAAAGTTCTCAAGATTTTTGGGATCGGCTTTAATCATTTCATAAAGGCTTTGTCCGGAACTAATTGGATTAATGAGTTCATGAGAGAGCATATGAAGGATTTGATCTCTTGATTTGTGATTTTCTGTTTCAAGCTTTTTAAGCTCAAGGTTTTGTAAAATAACAGAAAGGTTAATAATGATATCTTCTGAGGCGGTTTGTGGATTATAGATTTGAATAACTCCCCCATCAGAGAGTCCTTCTCTTATTTTAATTGTACTCTGAGGAACAACGAGAAGAATCGAAGGATTCTCATTTTTAAGATGAATAGAGTTTAAAGCTTCTATAATTTCCTCAGAAGGGCTTATATTATCAAAACAAAGAATATAGACTGCTGGAGCATCTGATTTTTTAATTTCATCAAGATTGACGACTCTTTTAAGAAAAAGGTTGGGAATCTTTTTGATTTTGTCATCAAAGGAGCGAGGAAGGGACTCCGTTTTATCAAACAAGAAAATGTCGAAAATACCTCGTAGGGCATCTATTTTGCTCATAAGTTAAATCTTTTCGGAGAGATTACATTAAAATTTAAACTATTTCCTCGTCTTTACCCATTACAATTTCACCATTTTCTAGTTTTTTTCTAAGCTGATTCAATATTTTTTGTTGGGCCTCTTGGGCCTTTGACAAGGGAACAGGTTTACCAAGGAGTCCTACTTCAATATCTTCTCTCATCCCTTTACTGACCTGAGAGAGGATATGTTTTTTTGTCTCTTCATCCGCTATTCGCAAGGCTAACCCCAAGTCCTTTAAATCAATGGACTTCGTAAATTCCACAAGCATGGAAAGGCTTAATTTAGTGAGATCTTCCAGACTCAACAAATTTTCTTTAAGAGTTTCGGCCATAGCGGGATCCTGCTTGGCGATTATCTCCAAGACCTTCTCCCGGTTTTTAGGTTCAAGCGCATTAAGAAGCTTTACGGCCCCTTTTATTCCTTTGAGCATGAGTGTTTCCTTCTAATAAGTCGGATCGTCTTTTTTTAGAAAGTTTTTAACATAATCCTCTACCCCATGTTCAAGGCTTGAGAATTCAAAGTGAGGGATAAACCTTTTAAATTTATCCATTTCGGCTTGAGTGTAATATTGATATTGATTTCGAATTTCTTCAGGCATTTCGATAAATTCTATTTCCTCTTTTTGTTCAAGAGCTTTAAAAGTCGCAGAAACCAGATCATGAAAGCTTCTCGCTTTCCCTGTTCCCATATTATACAGACCGCTAAACTTTGGATCTGGATTTTTCATCATCTCAAGCATCGCTTTCACAACATCTTTAACATATACAAAGTCTCTAAGCTGCTTCCCGTGCTCATAGCCTTCTTTATAACTTTTGAAGAGCTTTACTTTTCCCACGTGACGAATCTGTTCAAACGCCTTATGAACAAGACTTCTCATGGAGCCTTTATGATACTCGTTGGGTCCATAGACATTAAAAAACTTAAGACCTGCCCAAAAAGGAGGAGTCAGCTTTTGCTCGAGTGCCCAAACGTCAAGGTCTTGTTTGGATTTACCATAAAGATTGAGAGGGCTTAATTTTGAAACATTTTCATGCTGATCCGAGTAGCCTTTTTCTCCATCACCATAAGTAGCTGCAGAGCTTGCATAGATATAAGGGATCTCATGATCTGAGGCCTTAATAAAAAGAGATTTGGTATAATCCAAATTATTTTTTTTGAGATACTCCCAGTTTTTTTCTGTAGTAGAGGAACACGCTCCCATATGAAAAATAAAATCAACCTCTGAAAAATCGACTTCATCAAAAAGTTGATCCGCTAGAATATAGCGAGAATATTTATATTTTTTTAGATTCGGATGATTTTGATAGTTTTTTTCATGATCAACCAGAATTAGGTCATTATATCCCTGTTGATTAAGCTCACCAACGAGACAGCTTCCAATAAATCCAGCAGCTCCAGTTACCATTATTTTCATGATCATCCTTTTATCAAGCGTAGTGTTTAGCTAGAAATGGGTGAACTATTGCGGCAACAGCATAAATCCCAACTTCATAAAGAACAACTAAGGGAATCCATACTCCCATCATCGTTACAATGTCCGGCGGAGTGATGAGTGCTGAAGCAAGAGCAAAACCTAGATAAACATATCTTCTCCACTGACGTAGAGAATATTTAGTCACCAATCCCATAAACCCTAAAATAAGCATAACATTTGGTAGTTGAAACATAATACCAAGAAAGACTAAAATCTTTGAAGCAAGAACGAGGTAATCTTTTAAACTAATCGTTGCATTGACTCCAGAGACTCCAAAACTAAGTAGAGTTTCAAAGGTAAAAGGAAAGACAATATAGTAGCCAAATCCTACACCTATCCAAAAAAGAAAAAAGCCGACCAAAAGAAATGGTCGAATGGCCTTCACCTCTCTTTCGTAAAGCCCTGGTTTAATGAATTGCCAGATTTGATAAAACCAAAGCGGTGAGGAAATAATAATGGAGCACCAAAAGGCAACTTGAAGTTGAGAGAGGACTTTATCGAGAATCCCTAAGTATACAATCCCCTGCCCTGGGCCTAAACTCTGAAGAGAGTCTCGAAGGGGCTTTAGGAGAAATTCGGAAATATGTTCACCGAGACCGTAGCAGGCAAAAAAACTGACAAAAAGAATTACAATGACTCTAATTAGGCAGGTTCTTAACTCTTCAAGGTGTTCTGTCAGAGACATTTCTTTCATAGAGGCAATTTTATACCGCAATGATTAAATTTTGTAAAAAGTTCGGTATAATGGAGAGGATGTTACGATGGATTTTTATCACTTTATTCTCTTTTTCGGCCTTGGCCCAAAATCCTGTCTTAGTTTGCTTGGGACAAGAGGAGCTTATTCTTCACAAGAAAAAAGAAACTGGGCCAGTTTATAAGTTAAATCAATACCTTATTGGTGAGCTTGCCGCTGCCAACCACATTACTATCAAAGATCGATTTGTTGACGCTATATGTAATTCAAAGGACTTTAGCCCCTCCGTCAATCTTCTTCGGTACATCCTTATTGAGGGAAAGAATTTGTATCACTTTGAAGGAGACGTTTTTCAAAGGGCCATGGAAGTCAGTACGATTGAATCTTTTGTAGACGGAATTCCTGAAGTCTTTTTCACTTACCTCTCTAGTCTTCAGGCCTTAACCTCTCACCCCGATTGCTTGAGTCGACATATTAGAAACCTTGATTACTTCCAAACCCGATACCGGTATTTAGGAGAAGAACTCTCCATTTCCATTTTTGAAAAAGATAAAGATAAAATTCGGGTGATTTTCGAAGACCTTAAAAAATTAGATAGTATTTTTAAAAAATGTAATGAATTAGCGAGCAAAGAAAAGGTCCAGGGGTAAATCCAGCTTCTTAAAAAGATATCCCTTAAGTTCTTTTAATATACTTTCTTTCTTATTTTCAGGAGATATTTCAACTACAAGATTAAGGCCTTGCCGATCAAGTACTTCAATGGAGTAGAAATTCATAAGTGAACTTTCCGTGAGAAAGTCCTGGGCCATTTGATTCATTTTAGAAAGAAACTGTTCTTTGCTTCCAAAGTCTTTTAAAAGCTCATCAGCTTTTTCTACTTTAACATCGTAAATAATGTCTTCAATATCTTCCATACAAGCTGTACAACCACCACAGGCTTGGGTCTTTTCTGTGACCTCTTTAAGTCCATAGCGAAGGTTTTGTTCTATAAGGGTTTGAATTTGTTCTTTAGAGACACCAAAGCAGCGGCAAATGAGATGACCATTATTAACCGTGCCAATCTCCTCTCCTTTATAGTTTTGGATCGCATTATGCAGACTATAGATATGAAGAGGAAAAAAGGATGCATCTTCAGGGAATTCAAAGACCATTTCAAGGGCCTCTTCAATATCATTCTTTTCTAAATCTTTTGCCATGATCGAAAAAAATGGAATCCAATAATCAAGATTTTCTAACTCATAGTGAACACTTTCAATCACATCATGCTTATTGAGTTCAATGAAGAGGTGAACTTTTTGATCTCCATTCTTCCAAATATACTCTGTACTAAAATAGAGCGGTCTCGAATTATGATAAGGTTCGCTTCGGTGAAGCTCAAAAATCGACTGGTTCATCTGGCCTTAGGGTGAGAATTTCAAATCCATCCTCAGTCACAAGAATTGTATGTTCAAATTGAGCAGACCATTTTCCATCTGTCGTCACAACAGTCCACTCATCATCAAGAAGCTCTGTATATTTTGAGCCCATATTAATCATTGGCTCTATGGTAAAGGTCATACCAGGCTTCATTTTTGGGCCTTTCCCTCTTTTACCAACATGGACCACTTGTGGCTCTTCGTGAAATTCTCGACCAATTCCATGACCACAATAATCTTCAACCACAGAGTAGCCATGGGAGTGAGCAATTTCTTGGATGGCTGCTCCGATGTCTCCGATATGACCACCTGGACGGACTTGCTTAATACCTTCTCGCATACACTGATAAGTCACATCCACGAGTTTTTTATGCTCTTCGGAAACGTTTCCTACGAGAAAAGTTTTATTAGTGTCGCCATGAAATTTATTAAGATAAGTTGTAACGTCAATATTCAGGAGATCTCCATCTTGAAGAACATCTTCTTTGCTTGGAATTCCGTGACAGATAACATCGTTTAGAGAAGTACAAACAGATTTTGGAAACCCTCTATAATTGAGGGGGCTCGGATAGGCGTCATGTTTAAGAATAAACTCATGACACAGAGTATTAATCTCTTCAGTTGAAACACCTGGCTTAATAAACTGCTCAATATAGACCAAAGTCTCCGACGCCAGCTTACAGGTCTTCCTCATTAATTCTATTTCTCTACTCGATTTTATTGAAATCATTTCATTCGCCTAAGATATATGGTACACCACGTTCTAAACTATTAAACTTATTTAGACAACGGCCATGACACTAAAAGTCCTAAGACTCGACACCTCATCCTATCATAAATCCGACTTCACGGAAAAAGAAGTTAGGAAGTTACGTGAGCTAAAGAGTGTCCAAGTCACTTCTGATTTAAATGATGCCAACGTTGTCATTACCACTTCCTACTCAGATATTGATCAGCTTCTGACACATAAAGATCATCTGAAACTTATCCTCCACCCAAATAGCGGTTATGATAATTACTCTTATGAAAAGGTCCAAAAGCTTGGTGTACCTATCATCCTTGGAAATAGTATTCGCGCTCAAGCGGTGGCGCACTATGCAATTACCTCTTTAATGGAGGCCTTTAACCCTATCCCTTTTGTGGAGCAATGGGAAAAGAGTCGTCAATTCCATCGTGACGCCCTTTGGAAAAAGAACGTTTTAATGATCGGTAAAGGCCATGTAGGAGAGATTCTTGAAAAATGCCTTACGCCCCTTTTGAAAAATCTCTTTATTGAAGATCCTTATCTTAATTTAAAATATAAAGGATCACTCAAAGAAATTGATGCCATCATAGTTTCATGTGGATTGAACTCAAGCTCCCACCAAATGATCAATCAATCCTTTTTAAATCAGTGTAGAGAAGATCTAGTCTTAATCAACCCTGCTCGAGGAAAAATCATTAACGAAGACGACCTTCTCTCCTTTATGAAAAAGAATGAAAAAGCGCGGGCCTATCTGGATGTTTTTGAAAAAGAGCCCTGTGATTTCTCGCTTTTTCCAACAAATGTAAAGGCCTCAAGTCATGTTGCAGGAGTCTATAACGAGCTTGATGATTCTGTTATTGATTTTGTTTATGAATCTATCCGTCTCTATCAAAATGGTCAGCTCTCTAAGCTTGATTCCGCAAGGCTTGATCTTAAATCAAGGGAACACTTTCTAGCTTAAAGAGCATAAAAGTGCTATTTATAGTGAGTGGAAAATTTAATTGAAGATCTAAAAAATTGTTTCTGTCCCCCTGGTCATGGTGTCTATACCGTTAAGACTGCTGGTGAACTCAAAAGTTCCCTCAATCAAATTCTTTTTAAAACAGAAGATGTTGAAAAGCCTTGGAAAGAAAGTTTATCGGCCATGCAATCCAACAATACCCTTATGATGGGTATTTGTAGTGATACAGGTGGAGGGATTTTAAGAGGTGCCAACTGGGGTCCATTGTTTTTAAGAAATGAACTTTATAAAACGGATAATAAGATTCCTCAAGTCTTTGATATTGGAGATGTTAGAGTCATTCCTCACCTTCTCCATGATAAGTACATTAATGAAGAGACAATTAAAAAGTGTCAAAAAGCTCTTTATGATGGAAAGGACTATCCTGTCAGTGGTCTCAGCATTGCTGAATTTATCAATAAACAAATCTATGAGATGGACTCCAATAAAAGAATCTTTGGCATTGGAGGAGATCATAGTTGTAGCTATCCCCTTGTAAAGACCTACCTCCAGGCAAAAAAGAAAGCTGGAAAGAAAGTGGCCTTGATTCATTTCGATGCTCATACTGATCTTTTGGTTGAAAGACTTGGCATTGATATTTGCTTTGGTTCTTGGACGGCGCATGTCCTAGGAGATCTTCCTTCTCCAGATCTTTGTTATCAAATTGGAATTCGAAGTACTGGAAAAAGTAAAGAACACTGGGAAACCACATTTGGAGTCCAACAGTTCTGGGCAAAAGAAGTTCAAGAGCAAGGCGCCGAGCCTATTGCCGAATTGATTAAACAAGATCTGATCAAAAAAGGTGTCGAAGAGCTTTACGTAAGTTTTGATGTGGATGCTCTGGATTCGACCTATGTCTCAGCAACAGGAACTCCAGAACCGGATGGACTGCTCCCCCATGAACCTATTATGATTCTTAATAAACTCCTTGAGGCCGCCCCTATAACAGGTGCTGATATTATGGAGATAGCTCCTTTCATAGGAAGAAAAGAAGACCCTGATCACGGACTCACCTCTACTCTAATGGTGAGTGCAAGTATTTCTCGATTTCTTCTTGAGGCCTTAACGAGGGAATAAAATGGTCGTTGTTCGTTTTCCACCAGTAGAGCTAGCTGATTCGGATGGACTTTTAGCACTCGGTGGAGATCTCGAAGTTCCCACGTTAATAGAGGCCTATTCACAAGGTATCTTTCCTTGGCCCATTTCCAAAGATTATCCTCTTGCTTGGTTTAGTCCCAACCCTAGAGGTGTTTTACGCTATGAAAATCTAAATATACCTCGAAGCCTTGAAAAATTTCGAAAAAAAAATAAGTACAGCTTTAAATTTAATACTCAGTTTAAAGAAGTCATTGATAAATGTGCGGAGCTTAAAAATAGAAAAGGCCAAATCTCAACTTGGATTACGGATGATATTAAAAAAGCCTATACGGATCTTTTTAAAGCAGGGCTGGCCTATTCGATCGAGGCCTATGATGAACAGAGTGATCTAGTAGGTGGACTCTATGGAGTTAGTATAAATGGCTTTGTTTCTGGGGAGTCCATGTTTTATGAGGCCACAAATGCTAGTAAGCTTTGTCTAGTCTATCTTATGGAGCATCTTCATCAACATGGAATTGATTGGATGGATACTCAAACCCTTACTCCTGTCGTTGAGAGTTTAGGAGGAGAAATGATTTCTCGAAAAGAATTTTTAGAGATGCTCAAGATTTCTAAAGAGAGTTCTGCGGCGATAAAGGGATTGTTTCAGGAGAGCTAACCTTATCTTCAATTAGGAGAATGGTTCGATCTCTTTTTTCTCTTCCTTCATATTTTTTCCATCGAATGTCATCCGGAAAAGTACTCAATCGATTATCATCGAATTTTTTAACTCCACATTCTAGTCTTTTTCCAGAATAAGGTACCCATGAATAGAGTTTATGGTGAGTTCCTCCAATACCAAAATCATAAGTGATGTAACGGTATGTATCTTCTTTATGATGTCCTAATGTTGTAAGTTTCACCACGGCTTGCTCAAAAGCAATATCCAGTTGTTTTTGATTACACTGAGAAAGAAGCTCTAGAAAATCATAATCATTTTTTCCTCTGGCCGCATTGAATGGATTTCTAACCCATGCCTTACTTCGGCAGTGATAAACGTAGTCTAATTCCTTAAGTAGAACAAAGGATTGAAGATAAGCAAAATACCAATGCCGATCATAATCAAAATTAATATTACTTGAACGTACATATTTAGAGCAGGTTATAAACTTTTTATCATAGGTTGCGATAAAGAATTTAAAAAAGTCTGTGTAATAATTATAAATATCTTCACTGGCTCCAATATTAAATTTAAAAACCTTTTCTTTTTGCTCACTCATCCATTTCTTGTTTTTCTTTTGTTCATTACTAGCGCGTATAATATTATTCATATCCCAAATATAGTCATAAAGAGCATGACAGGTTGACCGCATACTCATCAATTCAATCGCATTAAAAACCTTTCCACGCTTTAAAGAATAAGCGAGAGCACGTTTAGCCTCAATTTCTCCGGTTATCCGGTAGGCAGGAAGAGCTTTTTGAGAGTCGGTGACGTTTTTACCTTTCAAATTTTCAAGATGGGCCTTTACTCCTCTCCAAAAAACCTTTTGCTTAAGATCATCAATTGAATTCACTTCAAGAAGCTGAGGATCTTCCGGTTCCACGGCCACAAGAAGAAGCCGAGAAAGCCATTTTCTTCGGTTGTTACAAGGATATTTATCGCAATACTGCTCAATGACTCCACCAATCACTCTTGCTCTTTGAAATGGCTTTTCTTCATCTTCAATAAGAGCGGACTGACGAACAATAGTCTCAAGCTTAATTTTTTTCTTCTTGGGCTTCTTTCCAAAGACAATCACCTCTTGGGGTTTTCCAATTTGATCGAGGACTCTTGGGACAATTCCTCTTTTAAAAATAGGTTTAAAGATTTCTCCTTCATACCCTTTCCAAATATCTTCTTGAGGACAGGTCGGATGAGAGAGGTATCTTTTTCCAGAAAGCAGATCAAAGTCGTAATAATAAGACTGTTCCTTATCATTCACCAAAATATAATTGAGACTCTTTTCTCTCAAATCTACAGAAGGAAGAAGATCAAAAAAGGGGTGAAAAATAGTGTCTCGATCTTTATCGAGAAAAGTAAATCGTTCATGGGTTTTAAACCAAAGAGCACGATAATTATGAGTTTTTTTAATGAGCGCCCCGTCCTGAGTTTGGTCTTTTAAAGCGCATGCTTGAAGGGCTAACAAAAGGAGCAAGATAATATTTATTCTCATTATAATAATGATAACGAGAGACAAACTAATTGCATAGCATAATTGCGGAGCGCAAAACAAAGCTCTTCACTAATTGCTTTCGAACAGTTACTATGCGTGAGTTCTAATGGTCCTGTGGCGGAATTGGTAGACGCTGCGGATTTAAAATCCGTTGCCCCTTATCGGGCGTGGGAGTTCAAGTCTCCCCGGGACCACCATCTTTATCTTTGGTACACTGATCCTTCTTATCGCAAAAGTCACAGTCTTTCCCCATAACCTTGCCTAGTCCTCCACAGCTTCCTTTGATCACTTTATTGCTAAAAATAACACCTACCGCCATAAGAAAAACAGCGGCAGAAAATATACCCAATGTGAATAGTAAGGTTTCCATGGAAGGCATCTTAACACAGAGTTCATAAACTTAAAAATGAAGAATTAAGGGACCAGCTTTTTAAATTCTGGGGTGCTGTAGATCTCTGTTTTTCCATTCTGACCCATGACGAGCATATAAACTGCCAATTTTTGATCTTGGCTTAATTGAATTCCTTTTTCTCGACCCATGGCCATGATGGCCGTGGCCAAAGCGTCGGCCCTCATACAACTTTTTTTAGAAAGAACGGTAACTGAAATCAATTCGTTGAGTACAGGCCGCCCTGTTTTTATATCAAGGGTATGAGAGTAGCGCTTTCCATCCTCTTCAAAGAAATTTCGATAATTTCCACTGGTTGCCATATTGATATCACTGAGAGGAAGGATCTTATGAATACCCTCTTTATCATTCGGCCCCTCAATAGCAACCTTCCATGGGGTCCCATATTTAGTTCCTCTAAGAGAGATCTCTCCCCCCACTTCAACAAGATAATTCTTAATACCAAGATTATCCAGAGTAGCTGAGACTTGATCGACTCCATAACCTTTGGCCAGAGAAGAGAGATCAATATAGAGATCCTTATTTTTTTTCATAATACGATTTTTATCAGAGAGAACAACCAGCTGATCCATTCCCACTTTTTTAAGAGTTAGATCAATCTCCTCTTGGGTTGGCGCCTTTTTCTCTCCCTTTGGGCCAAAGCCCCAAAGATTTACCAAAGGTCCAACCGTAACGTCATAGTATCCATTTGAGAAATCGTGAATTTCTTTGGCCTCGGCGAGGACCAAGGTGAGGTCCCTTGAAATTCCAAGCCAGTTATTAGCAGGACCAATATTAACTCGACTGATTTCAGAGTCCTTTTTATAAGTCGACATCAAGTCATTAACTCTTTTAAGCTCTTTTTGGACCAGACTACTCAGGATTTTCATATCAGGGGAATTCGATTCAGGAATATAGAGGACCTTAAAAGTCGTTCCCATGGTTCGACCTTCAAGTTTAATAAGATCTTTACTCTGACAAGAAATGAGAAGGAAAAAGATAAGAACGGTTATATTTTTGATCATTTCAATCACCTATAAAAATTTAAATTCAACAACAGAATACCGAGAAGCTAAATAATATCAATGTTTATGTGAGATGGAAAAATGGATGATAAAAAAGTACTCTTTAAAAACGTAAAGAATCTAGACTTTGAAACCATAAAAGAAAACTTTGCTGAAGATTGGGACATGTTCCAATTTTCTGTAAAAATTTATGTCGAAAATTATCTTAATTCCTACGAGACTCTCGCAACAACTATAGACAGTGGTGATCAAGAAGAAATTCACCGACTTATCCACAGTCTAAAAGGTGCCTTTAACCAAATTGGTGCACTAGAAGTTGGAAGTTATTTTGCTGAGCTTGAACTATTGGCAAAAGATGGAAATTTCGACTCCATCCGAGAACAGATGGAGACGATTAAAGGAAAAATTGAGAGCGTCAATCAAGATATACAAACTCTTAAAGAGGCTTAACCCCCGAAATCGTCGAGCATAATATCATCTCTTTCAACACCTAGATCGAGAAGCATATCAATCACACATTTATTCATGATAGGAGGACCACAAAGGTAATACTCACAATCCTCTGGTGCTGGATGATTTTTAAGATATTCATCAAAAAGAACTTGGTGGATGAAGCCTTTGTATCCATCCCAGTTATCCTCTGGAAGAGCATCTGAGAGGGCAACGTGCCAATCAAAATTATCATTTTCTGCGGCAAGCTGATCAAAGTCTTCGACAAAGAACATTTCTTTTTTACTTCTTGCCCCGTACCAAAAAGTAATTTTTCGGTCCGTTTTAATTCTCTTAAGCTGATCAAAGATATGAGATCTCATTGGGGCCATCCCCGCTCCCCCACCGACAAAGACCATCTCTTTTTTAGTTTCTCTAGCGTAGAACTCTCCAAATGGACCAGAAATCGTGACTTTATCACCTGGCTTTAGACTGAAGATATAAGAGCTCATTTTCCCTGGAGGAACATTAGGATTATTTGGTGGAGGTGAGGCAATTCTCACGTTTAGCATAATCATCCCTTTTTCTTCAGGATAGTTTGCCATAGAGTAAGCTCGGATCGTTTCTTCTTGAACATCTGAAACATTATCCCAGATCTTAAATCGATCCCAATCCTCATGATATTCTTTAGCAACATCAAAATCTCGGTAATCAATTTTTAGCCCCGGAGGTCTCTCAATTTGAATATATCCACCTGCTCTAAAAGGAACATCCTCACCGGCAGGTAGCTCTAAAACGAGGTTTTTAATAAAGGTCGCAACGTTATCGTTACTTATAACAGTACATTCCCATTTTCGAACACCAAAAACCTCTGGCTCCACTTCAACTTTCATGTCTTGTTTGACGGTTACCTGACAAGAGAGCCTTTCGCCATGCTTAGCCTCTTTTTTAGTAATATGAGAGAGTTCAGTTGGAAGAATATCTCCCCCACCTTCAAGAACTCTTACTTTACATTGACCACAAGTTCCTCCGCCCCCGCAGGCAGAAGAAACAAAGATCTTTTGATCAGCAAGAACGTTAAGGAGTTTTCCACCTGCACTTACTGTTGCTTCTTTCTCACCATTGATATCAATTTTAACTGGTCCAGAAGGCACAAGTTTTGATTTAGCGATTAGGATAATCACGACCAGGGCCAAAACAATGACCGTAAACATTAGAACACCAAGGACAATCTCATTCATAATATTTCCTTATTTCTACTACTAAAGTTGAATTCCAGAGAAGGCTAAGAATCCAATGGCCATCAGACCAACCGTTATAAACGTAATACCAAGACCTCTTAATCCTTCTGGTACATCTGCGTAAGCAAGTTTTTCTCTAATTCCTGCAAGAGCGGCAATCGCCAGTGCCCAACCAAATCCTGACCCCACTCCGAAAACCACACTTTCAGCAAAATTATAGTCTCTTTCCACCATAAAAAGTGAACCACCAAGAATAGCACAGTTAACTGTGATTAGCGGTAGGAAGATCCCAAGCGAGTTAAAAAGTGCTGGAAAGTATCGATCGAGGGTCATCTCTAGAATCTGAACCATCGCCGCGATAACACCAATATAAGAAATGAGCCCTAAGAAAGAAAGGTCTACATTAGGAAGACCGGCCCAAGCCAGAGCACCATCTTTTAAAAAATAAGTATAAATAAGATTGTTCGCAGGAATAGTGATCGATTGAACAACGATAACCGCAACCCCAAGACCGAGTGACGTACTGACTTTCTTAGAAACAGCTAAGAAAGTACACATCCCTAGGAAAAAACTGAGTGCCAGGTTTTCAATAAAAACTGCTTTAATGAATAAACTAAAATAATGTTCAACCATGATTATTCCTCTTCTACCTGAGACTTATCAAATGTTCTCAGTACCCAAATAAAAAATCCGATTAAAAAGAAAGCGGATGGAGAAAGAAGCATCATCCCGTTTGGCTGATACCAGCCACCTTCACTCACAAGAGGAAGGACTGGATGTCCGAGTAACTTACCACTTCCGAAAAGTTCTCTAAAGAAACCAACGGCAAGCAGAATCACACTATATCCAATCCCGTTTCCGATCCCATCGAAAAAACTCATCAGTGGACCATTTTTCATTGCATAAGCTTCCGCTCTACCCATAACGATACAGTTGGTAATGATAAGTCCAACGTAGACCGAAAGGCCTTTAGAAACTTCAAAGAGATATGCCTTTAGAATTTGATCCGCAAGAATAACAAGGGAAGCAATGATGGTCATTTGAACAATGATCCGTATGCTTGATGGAATATGATTACGAATAATCGAAACACCGAGGTTTGAAAGAGCACATACCATAATAACCGCTCCTCCCATTACGAGAGAAGTTTCAAGCTTGGTAGTAACCGCAAGCGCCGAACAAATCCCAAGAATTTGAAGAGCAATGGGGTTGTTCTTAAAAACTGGGGTTAGGATAACCTCTTTTAATGTACTCATATTTGAATCTCCCCATTTCTAAATTTTTCAAGAAATTGACCATAGCCAGAATCTGACACCCAATAACGAAGAAGGGCTTCCACTCCTTTAGAGGTAATGGTTGCGCCTGAAAGACCATCCATTTTATGTTCTGAACCATCAGCTGAGTGATCTACGGCGCCTTTAACAATAGTGATAATAGGCTCAAAGTTTTCTCCAAAAAGCTCTTTTCCTTTCCAGAGGTTTTTCCAATTTGGATTATCAACTTCACCACCAAGACCAGGAGTCTCACCGTGCTCATAGAATCCAAAACCTTTCACCGTTTTAGTATCCGTTCCTAAAGCAAGAAATCCGTACATCGTAGACCAAAGGCCTTTTCCATAAACAGGAAGTACAATCATTGAGATCTCACCATTATCTTTTACGAAATAGACCTTACTTCTTTTTGCCCTCGTTTTGATTTTCGCAATATCTTTATTCCCAGGAATCACAATATTAAAGTTGGGGTCCTTGGCTTCTTTCTTTAGATCGACTTTATTTGGATCTACATCCGATAAAAGATCACCGTTTTCCAAGCTCACAACTCGAACATCAACTTTCTTGAAGGCATCCAGAATTTGGTCCTTAGTTGTATTTGGATCTTTAATAAGTCCAGCCGAAAGAAGAAGATTCTTCTTAACGTCTAAAACTTTGTTTTGCTCTTGGAGCGGTTTAAGTTGAACGACCGTTGCCGAAACAAGGACAGAGCAGACGACACAAAGGACGGCCGCAATCCCTAGAGTTCCACCAGTTGAATTAGTTGCCATATCTTAACATCCTTCTTTTAATATTGGCCTGAACCACAAAATAATCGATCAGAGGTGCAAAGAGGTTGGCAAAAAGAATCGCAAGCATCCAACCTTCAGGGAAAGCTGGGTTGACTACTCTAACCAAAATACCCATGAATCCTATTAGTGCACCGTAAATCCAATGTCCGGCTTGAGTTTGAGCAGCCGAGACCGGATCTGTCGCCATAAAGACCATTGCAAAAGCAAATCCACCAAGAACAAAGTGCCAATCTGGAGTCATATTAAAAAGTGGATTTGTTTCTGAACCAATTGCATTGAGAAGAAGAACAGTTCCTACCATGCCTAGGGTTGTAGAGAGCATGATTCTCCAAGAACCAATTCCTGTGATAATGAGTAAGAAAGCACCAATCAAAGCGGCAAGAGTAGATGTTTCTCCCATCGACCCTGGAATCAATCCAAGAAAAGCATTTTGCCAGGTAAAGGTAATAGCACTTGCGCCACCAACTGCAGCTTGTGCTAAGGCGGTTGCTCCAGTGTAGCCGTCAACCGCAGTCCAAACAAGATCTCCCGAAATTTCAGCTGGGTAAGCGAAGAAAAGAAACGCTCTAGCTGTAAGGGCCGGGTTTAAAAAGTTTTTTCCTGTTCCACCGAAAACCTCTTTTCCAACAATAACTCCGAAAGCGATTCCAACAGCAACTTGCCAAAGAGGAATAGTAGGCGGAAGAGTAAGAGGAAAAAGAAGACCTGTAACAAGGAAACCTTCATTTATCTCGTGATTTCTAACAGAAGCAAAAATTCCTTCACAGAGACCACCTACAACATTGGTTACTATGAAGACGGGTAGAAAGAAGGTTAGTCCATAAACAAAATTATTTATGAGGCTGGCAGGATCATGACCGAGCCCAATCATTGCGATGATATCCGCTCTCCAACCACTTGCTGTTAGGCCTTGAGCTGCGAGAACCGAGTTCGCTTGAAATCCCGTATTATAACAGGCCATCAAGATACAAGGTACCAGTGCAATAGCTACAGTAATCATGAGCCTTTTAAGATCCATTCCATCTCTCACGTGAGTGTTCCCTTGAGTCACATCTCCCGGAGTGAAGGCAAAAGTATCAATTGCCTCATATAGCGCGTAAAATTTTTCTAACTTCCCACCTTTGTCAAATAATGGGTGAAGATCATCTAGAACATTTCTTAAAATCTTCATTATCCTTCCTTCTCAATGATATTAAGGTTTTCTCGGAGAATTGGTCCAAAATCTACTTTACCTGGATCAGCGAATGTATAAAGAGCAATATCCTCTTCATCTAATTCAAGCGCTCCTAGAGTTTGAGCAAGATCGGTATTTTTAGTGATCAGGGCCTTAAGAAGCTGAACCGGAAGGATATCCATCGCTGTGATCTTTTCGTAGATTCCAACTGGTACCATCGCTCGGTAACTTCCATTTTTATTAGTTGTCATTTTGACATTGGATAAACCCGTTAGAGCAGAAACAAAAACTGGTTTAACAGAGAATTTTTTAAGTCCTGGAGCATGCCATCCAAGAAATTCTCGATCTCTTCCCTCTTCAAGAACGGTGATTTGATTGTCAAATCGTCCTAGATAAGAAAAAGGTCCCCAACACTTTGTACCAGAAAGAACTGAACCAGAAATAATTCTTGATTCACCAGCCTTGAGTTGATCGTTGGTAAGTTCCATACAGTTAGCACCCATTCTTGTTTTAAGAATTCTTGGCGCTGCCACCTGTGTGCCTGTAAGTGCAACATATCGAGTAAGATTAAGTTTTCCAGTATTAAAAAGATGACCAATGGCCATAACGTCTTGGTACCCAAGATGCCATACAGATCTCTTGAGATTTACAGGGTGAAGAAAGTGGATGTGAGTTCCAACGTTTCCAGCAGGGTGTGGTCCAGAGAAGTCCTCAACATGGACATTTCCTCTTGAATTGAGACCAATATCCGTCCCTGCTTTTTTACAAACATAAGTCTTTCCTTCAGTTAGTTTTGAAATAACTCTAACACCATCAAGGAAAGCCTGTCTGTCGAGGCTAATGATATAGGTTGGATCCATAGCGAGAGGATTGGTATCCATCGCATTGATGAAAATAGCGTTTGGTTTTGAATCAACCGCTGGACTTTTTGAAAATGGTCTCGTTCTAAGAGCTGTCCACATTCCAGATTCAACAAGGAGGTCGGTAATTCCTTTGGCATCCCAAGAATCGATGTCTTTTTTCGAATAATTAGAAAATTCGACATGATCTTCAGAACCGCTGAGTTCAATCACAAGAGATTGGAAGGCTCTTTTTTGGCCTCGGTTGACTTCGATGACCTTCCCAGCACCTGGGGCAGTAAAGAAGACACCTGGATTCTTTTTATCTTCGAAAACCTTTTGACCGATTTTCACTTCATCACCAACAGCAACCAACATGGTTGGTTTCATACCTTGGTAATTAGAAGCCACAAGGCCTACGGTTTTAGTTGTTCGTGATTCATCGACTTTTTGTTCAGGGGAGCCCTTCAGGGGAAGGGTTAAACCTTTTTTAATGGAAATCATGATCCCACCTAATGGAAATTAATTTTAGATTTACGTTAGTTTAAATTTTTAATACCTATTAAGCAACAAAGGAAATAAGTCAAAGCATAAAAAACATTTTTATGCGTTCAAACAGCATTTCTTATATTTTTTGCCGCTACCACAAGGGCATGGTTCATTTCGTCCAACTTTTGGTTCAAATCTTTCGATCGGTTGTCCTACAACACGTCCATCGACGAAATACCACTTCCCATCGGACTTTTGAAAATCACTTATTTCGTGATGTGTCTTTTCTTCATCTTCCCAATTGTATCGAGCGACAAATTCAACAACTCCTCGATCTTCCATTTCTTCTGAACGAACGATCTCAAGGCCTAGCCAATCGGCCCCCTTTGCCCATTTTTTTGATTCTTTTTTATCAAAAGTCTCAATAGTTGAAGGGTGATGTGTTGCTTCAATATAGTCCATATTGCATTCAACGTAGGCGCTATACCTTGAACGCATCGTTTCTTCTGGAGTTTTGGGTAGTTTATCCCCGGAAATAAAAACACCACAACAGGCGTCATAGGACTTCTCTGAGCCACAAGGACATTGGTCTTTCATTTAAGCGATCTCCTAAAATCTGTACAAGAGTTCAGTAAATAGAGTGTTCGATTCATTAAAATGAACTTTGCTCTCTAATAACCTACTTGAGATGAATGTAAAACTACCTCTAATCATTTTTTTGTAAAAGTTTTCGCTACGAGCGAATGCATAGGTGTCATGAAACTTAATTTCCTCAATCTGTCTTTGAAGTTCCTTATCTGTTGGCACACTGAAGTATAAGTATTTAACTCGCTTGGCTAAAAGCGGAAGAGCCTGACTGATTTCATCTTTGGTGAGGTATTGAAAAACAGAAGTGCAAAGCCCTAAATCATAAACAAACTTGGTATCCTTCTTAGCTTCAAGAAAACTAACCAAATCATTTTGAGAAACGCGATAGTTTCTCTTTTCCATTCGATCAACTCTTTTTTTTGCTTTTTCATAGGCATAGTTTGAAGGCTCAATTCCGAGTGCTTTAGTTGGCTGAAAAGTTTTTAAAACTTCTTTATAAAGGTGCCCCATCCCCATACCAAGATCGAGTACGCTATTTACCTCAACATAATCCAGTGAAAACAGGGACTTAAGATACATAGCATGCTCTCTAGCATTACCAATCCCATCCATTTCCGATGGAGTATCATAATTTTTTTTCCAATATTCAGGCGTAAAGCCCTTAGATCCTATACCTTTTTCCATTATAATCTTTATATGAGCTACTTTGGCGGTCCAGAAAAATTAAATAAACAATACCGTGGCTGCTTCGATTATTATCGAGGAGAGGAGCTCTATTGTGAAGAAAATTTTGAAGTCTTCTTTCACCCTAGAGAGCTTTATTACAAATTCGATTCAAAAATCATCGGAAGAGTTAAGACCGGTGAAATGCTTTCGATCAACGTGATTTATGAACTCACCGATAAATTTATTCCTCGAATGGCCCTGGTTGATAAAACTCTTGGAAATCAAAACTCAAAAGAGTTTTATATCTTTGACCAAAAGATGAGTAAGCTTCATTATGAATTTAAAGGGGTTGATAGTGAGGGGTCGGCCGAACTCAATACCAATTATAAGTTTCATATCTCCCTACCTTCGGCCGCAACTAGTTTTCTTTTTATGAAAACGAGGAAGTTCAACAACACCTCTAAAAATAATTATTCGGTTGTCGTCACCAATAACCAATGGCGCTTTGAAGAAGGTCCCCTCATAAAAGGTGTTTCGCTAGAACGAATTGGGGCCAATAAAGAAAGTGTTACTATTGGTGGTGCACAAGTTCAGTCTTTTAAATATAAATTTTGTAAGGAAGATCTCGATGCTCCTGCTAACATGAACGCCAATAAAGGAAAAGTTCCTTTTCTTTTAGCCTATGTTTCAAGTCACCTAACTATTCCTTATAAATTAGTCACGACTGCAGATCGAGATCTCGAAAAAGAAAGCGATCAGACTAGAATTCAAATTAGATTCCTAAATGATCTTCGAGATCAGGATTAGATTCACCATTTGATAAAATAAAATCCTTAATTTCTAAACATGCATTCCTTAAAGGAAGTCTTACGATTTCATAAGGTTCCATCAATTGATAGAACTTTTCCATCGTCCTTCCTTTCCATTTTCGAATTCTCGAATCAACTATCAGGGCCCCTCCAAGATCATTTTCCGTTCTTAGAAGCCTACCTAATTTTTGATGAAGCGATCGACTTCGATGACTCAGATAATAATCTACAAATTCATTCCCGAGGGTCCTTTGATAGAAGTCTCTTCGATCATTAATAACTTGCTCCATAGGAAGATCAGGAATTTTATCGATAAAAACAAAACGAAGAGTGTCTCCAGGAACATCAATCCCTTCGCCAAAACTCTCCATTCCTAAAAGAACACCATTTCCATGGGATTTAAACTCTTCAACAACATTATCGCCCATTCCTTGTATGAAAAGAGGAATATCATTTTTAAATTTTTCTAAAAGAATTTCGCGTGCCGTTTCAAAACGAACCTTCGAAGAAAAAAGAAGAAGAGACCGTCCACCAAGATCTTCGATGAGAGGTATTAAATGCCTTAGAATTACAGGAACAAACTCTGAATCCCAAAGCTCTGGTACATCATCGCAAAGAAGAACTTTTGCCTTCTTTTTATAATCATAAAGAGGTGGTAAAAAAAGACCGTGTTTGAATCTTTTTTCGGGAGCGAGGAGATGATAGCCAGTCGCCCACTCCATTCCCTTTTCACCTATTTTACCCGATACGTTGGCAAGAGTTGCTGAGGTAAACACCACCGACGAAGCAGAGGCAAGAAGTCCTTCAAATACTTTTTCTCCTGAATCAATTGGAGCGGCGGAAAGAAGAAAACCATAGTTTTCATGAAACTTTAAACTACAGCAATATACCGGAGATAAAGATAAGGTAAGCTCTAGCGTTTCCATATAATCAAAGAGATGACCCATAAAGGTTTCAAAACGAGTATAGGCAATAATCTCTGGATCTGTTTCCATTTGATTAATATCAAAGCGAGTGGAATGAGGATAAAGAACTTCCCAAAGCATTTTTAAAATACTAAGCATCTCTTTGAAGTTTTCGTGGATTTTGGCCCCTAGAAAATTTCCATTTGCCTTCTCATCCATCATAGGAGCTTCATTCCAATAGATCTCAGAATAACGAGGGCGCTTTTTAAAGAAGTCTTCTAATCTTTGAGGAAGAGTTTCTAAAACATCTTCTAATAGCTTTGCCGTATCATCTGCCTTGGACTGAAGTTCTTTAATAATGGGGGTGCTTTGACCCATAAATTCTTCATTTTGACTGAGAAGATAAAATAAAGAACCAATCCCCTGCTTATTTTTAAGACTATTAATTAGAGATTTGATTTCTGTGAAAGAGAGTTCATGAGTAAAGGCCCTAGTGGTCTCCCCTTCTATTTTATGAGCTTCATCCACAACCACGTGACCAGGTCTTGGAAGACCTTTAGGCCAGCTAAACATAAGAGCATGATTTCCAATGATCAGGTGAGCATCTTTTGCTTCTCGAAGTCCATTAATATAGGAGCACTCTCCTTTATAAGGACACTTTTTTCCTGTGCACGCTCTAAAATCAACCACTGTTTCACGAACATTTTTTTCAAAATCTTGAAAGGACATTCGAAGAACGTAGGGAACATTACTAAAATAAATAGGCTCTTTTGAATGGGTATTATGAAAGAAAACTCTTTCGAGATAGATTTTAAAGAAATCTTCTTCAAAAGAGTCAATAAGAGGAAGCTCTCCACTTTCTTCTTTTTGTCTAAAGAGAAGCTCACAGAAATGATTAGAGGAACCCACCAACCTTTTTATTCTCAGTTCCCCTTCATCAAGTCCTAAAAACTTTCGTAGCTGAGGTACATCTTTAGAGATGATTTGATGCTGAAGCGCTTTTGTTCCTGTCGCAATAAGAACTTGTTTCGATTCACTAAGTGCATATAGAGAACTAGGAAGGAGATATCCTAATGTCTTTCCTGTCCCCGTGGGCGCTTGAATGAGAGCATGGACTTCCGATTTAAAGCTTTGTCCTACTCGAATGGCCAGTTTTTCTTGTGCCTCTCGATAACGGTATCTCGGAATATATTCCTGAATTCCTTTTTCATCTCTTAAAATCTTAACGACGTTTTCACCATTGAATTCTTTAGAAATCGTGTGATTGATTTTACTTTCTGGAAGCTCAACTTTGAGAGATTGCTTATACTCATAAAAGGTCGCATCAAGATCAAAGTCAATCGCCTCAGCAAGTTCATACATATCTTCTTCGCTGATTTCTAAAAACTTTTTAATCCAAAAGTCTTCTTCTTTAACAGCTCGAAGACACCATTTCATATGATCAAAGTTCTCAGGTTCTTCTTTTAAATAAAGAAGAGAGAGCAAGAGGACTTTTAAGAGATCGACCGAGTCTTCAAAGCCTCTATGAACCTCATGCTCTCTTAATTTAAAAAAGGTAATAAACTTTTCAAGCTTTAAAGATTCAAAACTTGTAAATACGAGAGCTAAAAATGGAAGACTATCGCAAAAGCTTGGGAGTACTTCGCTATAGCGTTCAAAACTTGGCATTAAAAATGATTTCTCAAAATCAGCGTTATGAGCAAGGATCTGATGACCCTCTAACTCGAGGACATCGTCCTCAATAACCTTCCAGGTTGGGGCATCTTTTAATGCATGTGGTGATATTCCTGTGAGCCTTTCAATATAGTGACTAAGTTGATCTTCAGGTCGATCCGGAGTTGGAAACTGAACGAGGGAGCTAAACTTCTTTACGAGTTTGGTCCCTTCAAACTGCAAATAGCCCACATCGATAATCTTATCGAAGTTAGAATCCAGTCCTGTCGTCTCTATGTCTAAGATGGCCCATTTACCGAGTGATGTCATAAATTACCAAAATAATTGAAGTTAGAAGATTGTTATTCTAAAATTTAGGAAACTTGGCAAGGGCAGATTAAATGAGTTCAATGATTTTTCAAATCCAAAGCACCCTTATTCTCTTACTTCTATGGGTGGGGATCTTTAACCGTAAGAAGCGTAATATTCACGTAAAAATGATGAGTGTTGGAATTATATGGGACATCCTCTTGGTTCTTCAAATTGAATTAACACGTAGTGCCATTGCTAAGGCATCAAAAGTTGTAACCAACCCATTATTACTTAATTTTCACGTTACTATTGCCGTTTCAACCGTTGTTTTATATGGATTTATGTTTTACTACGGTAGAAAGATGCTTAAGGGTCAAAACGAAGTCAGGTCCAAGCATAAGGTACTAGGAATTATGACTATAACTCTTAGAACCATGACTTATATAACCAGTTTTATGGTGGTGAGTAATTAATGGATTTTGGAAAACTAGAACAGCTAATTAAAGACAATATCAAAGACGCAAAAGTAGAAATTACGGATCTTACTGGTACAGGTGATCATCTAGGTCTTCATATTGTCAGTAACGAATTTAAAGGAAAAAACCTTCTCGGCCAGCACCGTATGGTAATGGACATTCTAAAAGAAGAGCTTAAAGATAAGCTGCATGCAGTTAAACTTAAAACGGAAACTTATGAGTGAGGATAAAAAAGTGAATAACAACCCATTTAATATTTTAGGACAAGAATCAGCTCCTTCTAAAGCAAAAGTTTATAATGCTCCCTCTGAAGGAGTGAATACAATGGAAAGAATTCAAACTATGATTTCTTCCTCTCCAATATTTTTATTTATGAAAGGAATCCCAGAATTCCCTCAGTGTGGGTTTTCTGCCAACATTATTTCAATTCTAAATTCTCTCGATATCGAATATCAAGCATTTGACGTGCTTAGCGATATGGATATCCGACAAGGAATTAAAGAGTTTTCCAACTGGCCTACTATTCCACAACTCTACGTTAAGGGTGAGTTCATTGGTGGAAGTGATATCGTGGCTGAAATGTATCAAAGCGGAGATCTACAAAAGCTGATTGCTAAATAGATTTGATTTAAAATCTCTCAATTTCTGAGTGTTTTAGTCCGATAGGCTTCCAATGGCCTTGATTAACGATATTTTACCAATCGCTTACTTTGTTCTGGATGAACAGGGATGTATCGCTGAGCCAATTTCCTCTTACACGAAAAGCTATTTTAAAGAAGAATTTAAACTCGGAGATAATGTTTTTGAGCGTATTTTTAAACAAGGCGATGAAAAATACGCCATCCATGAGTCCAATTGGTTATCCATGTTTGGGTCTGACGATTTACAATATAGTCTCTCAGTAGACGAGCTTATTCCTAAAACATATTTCGAAAAAGAGCTTTCTCTAACCTACACTCCAATTTGGGATCAGGAAGAAAATCTTGAAAAAATGATCGTAAGTTTTAATGATCTTTCCGAGTTAACAGAGCTTAAAGAAGTTTATGAGCAATCAAAAGTTAATGAAATCGAAAATAATAATATCATTCGAGAACTCACTGAGGTCGAAAAAGAGGATATTAAGACCTTTCTTTCTGAAAACCTTGATTTTATTAAAAGACTTAAGAATTTAGCTCAAAAACTTAAAAATTCTCCTGAAGAATTGATAGATATCAAAAGATATCTCCATACTCTAAAGGGAAATTCTCGGATGCTAAAATTTGAACTCATCTCTCAACTCATTCATGAGTCCGAGACAAGACTCTCTGATATTGATCCCGCCAATATTGAGCAAAACGATATTTATAATATCTTAACCGAGGTGAATAAAATCACTCGGATGGTGAGTAAATACAGTGCTCTTGCCAATAAAATTTTTAAAATCAAAGATAAGCATTATATTAATAATGTTTCTGATTTTCACAGACTCAACGGAAAAATGCAGCAGTTTTATGAGGCCGGTCAAAGAGATCTTGCTGGATTTATCCAAGAGGCCCAAGAGCTTTCTCATTTTGTAGCGACTAAAGAGTTGCAAAAAAAGATTTATCGTCTTAATGACTTACTCTCTAATTATCAGGAAGCTGAGGTAGAGCTTAAAGAATATTTTAAGGCCTATTGGGAATTTTTCCTAAGCACCCATTTCGTTGATACTCTTCAATTTAATCCTCAAGTTTGGATTCCTATTATACAGATGAAAATCTTTATTTCGGAAAGTGGACCAAAGGATGCGAAGATGATGATTTCTGAGCTTAAAGGGTTTTGTCGAAATAGTGAGCTTCTTTTTATGGAAAGGCTTTATACCGATCTCCTGAAGGCCAGTGAAAAAAACAAAAACTATGATGCTATTTTAAGATATTCATGGAATCTTCTGGCCGTACTACTCAATCAAATTTGTCATACTTATTACACTGAAAATGAAATTAAGATGATCATTGAAAATAATAATTTTAAAGATTTTAGTCCAGATGATGTCTTTGGTTTTTTCATGATCAATCACAGAGAAAAACTTTTGAATATCATGAAAGAATATTGTCGGTTTGAAGGTGATCTTCTCAAATATCTCATGCAAACTCATATCGAAAAGGAGCAAGCAAAAGAGCTTCTTGAGATGATGAATTCAAGTATTCTTATAGATGATATCCAGAAACAAAAGGATCTTCCTCTATTATTAAGAAATATTGCGACCCCTCCTTTTAATGCTGGTTCTTTCTTTCTGAATTCTTTTATATATCGTATTTTAAAAACTAATATCAGAGGTCATGTTCAAGAAAGTAAATATATTAAGCCTGTCCTTTCGATTTACTCAAAAAATATCATGAGGATTCAAGAAATTTACGATCAAATTAAAACAGACTTACCAGAGTTCAAAAAGCTTGCTTATTATTTAAAAAATATAGAAAATTTTCCTCTCGATTTTTATTTCAAACAACTATTTGAAATGACTCATGATGTTTCTCAAAAACTAGGGAAAGAAATACATTTGGCCATAAATTCTGATCTCATTTTTTTAGATAAGAAGAGATCTCTTCTTATCAAAGACTGCCTTGTTCATATGTTAAGAAACTCTATTGATCATGGAATTGAAATGCCTAATGAAAGAAAGAAGAAGAAAAAAAATATCAAGGGTCTTATCCAAATTGATGTGAAAGAAAAAGACGGTAAGGTCGTGCTGATTGTTTCTGATGATGGAAATGGTCTTGATAGAGAAAAAATACGAAAAAAGGTAAACCTAGACGATAAAGCAAGTGATCAAGAAATCTTTAAAACTATTTTTTTATCATCCTTTTCTACCAAGGAGGAAGTCTCTGATCTCTCAGGAAGAGGAGTCGGGATGAACGCCGTATTAAGCATCATTGAAGAGGAGCTTGATGGATCCATTAGAGTTGAATCTGAGCTTAATAAAGGTCTAAAATTCACTATAGAGATTCCAAAAAATTAATATCATCTTTTCTCGATTAATTTCATCCAAAAAGGCCAGGCTTGTTTAAGGGTCAAAATAAGATGGAGAAAGGTCGTATGTCCCCAACCTCTTCTCGCATACTTTCTGGCACTTGTGTAAACCGCGTCTCCTACACTCAGACACTCTCGACCTGATAGTCTCAGCTTCCAAGTAAAGACATGGTCCTCACCGTAGGAGAGATCTTCATCATAACCTCCAAGCTCCCGGAAGATATTTTTTGAAATACAAAAGGCTTGATCTCCAAAAGGTATATGAAAAACCTCACTTCTAAACTGAAGGCCAATTTGATTCAAAATCATAAAATAAGGTCCATCATAAAATTTGAGATTAAAATAGAGCAGATCCTCTGGATAATAAGACAGCTTACAGAAAAGGGAATCAATATTATTTTGATTGAGAATAGTATCGGCGTGAATAAACCAAAGGTAGTCCCCACTCGCCTTTTGTGCGGCATAATTCATTTGCTTTGCGCGACCATACTTGGGAGAAGATAAAAAAGGCCCCGATCTCTCGGGGCCCGCCACTACTAGGACTTCAATGGCATTTTGTTTTAGAACTCTTATTAGATCTTTTGGGTATTTCTCGTCATTGCCCAAAGGGACAATTGCGGAAATTTTAAACATCTAGCTTTTTAAAACATCATTGATATCTGAAATCAATTCATCAATATCAAATGGCTTGGTAAAAAACTTTTTAGCTCCCTTATCAAGACAATCTTGAACAGGGATATCTGACTGACCAGAAACGAAAAAGAAATCTGGTCTTTGCCCTTCTGGCATTTTAAGGACTTCTTCTAAGATGACCATTCCTGAACCATTTGGCATTTTAAAGTCAGAAAGGACAACCTGAATAGAGGTACCTTGTTCTTTAATCAAGATCGCTCCATCATCACCACAATTAGCAGAGACAACTGTAAATCCATTATCCTCAAACTCTTCGACCATTAATTCAAGAATATCTGGTTCATCATCGGCAATAAGAATGGTTACATTTTGATCATCTGACATCATAACTCCCTATAAAGTTCATCTTTAATTATACGTATTTTTGGGATTTGAATAAAGCTTTTTAAGTTTGATCAGACTAATAACAAATAACATGGCCAAAAGAATCCAGAAATAGTGCAGCAATCCATACAGCCCATAGGCAAAAGTTCGAACTAGAAAGCTAAGAGTTTTACTTTTATAAATAAATGGAGCGTACTGGGGAGCTGTAGCATAATATAATTCAACAAATCTCTTGCCCAGATCAAACTGTAAAAGAACTCGGTCTCTGAAGGCCCTAAAATAATCTAAAATGAAATGCTCTTCTTGAAATCCAGCTGAAAAGAGATAGCAGGACTGCTTTTCTAAGAAGACCTCAATCGATTCGGGAGTTTCCGAAAGGCTTGTGGAAAGCTTAGTGACAAACTTCCATCGGTTCACAAAACCAACCGAGATATTATAAGTTAGATCATTTTCCAGACCTTTTATCGTAATTTCACCTGCCTCATTAGTAGGGTTCCCCTCGCTAAAAACTTCTCCCGTTAAGCTTCCAATATCAGTTGGTGTACCATTTCCGGCACCAGAGTGTTTATAACCAATGACATCATAAAACTCTGAAATAACTGGACCGCTATACTCGGCCACTAACCGACCATCCCCTTTTCTTAATCGAGAAAGGATTACTTCGGCATCTGATAGCGTTTGAATTTGGTTTGAAAGTCTATAATTATAAAACACCGCTGAACTATCATAAGTGGAAACTGGCACCTGAGTAAATCGACTTAAGCTATCATTAGTTGCAAAGATTACAATGGTAAGATCAAGTTCTGTCCCCGTAACAGCGACCGAGTCATCAAAATTATTACAATTCGTAGAGGAAGAATCGGCTACAGCGTAGCAAAGATTATCTATATAAAGATCAAAAGTGACTTCATTAGTTGAAAAAGAATTAATCGTAGCTATTTGACCTGATGTAGATCCTACCCCTGAGTATTCTGATCCACTAAAGACCGCCATATTAGAAGCATCATCTTTATCAACAACAGCAGCGTAGAGGTAGACAGCATTTCCCACAGCGGAGTTATCTACTGTTACGCTATGTCTAATCCTTGAAGTTGTTGTAAAGCCTGTATCAAACTCTGGGATATTAGTAGGACCATGGAGGTAGTAGTTATAGGAATTGAGATTATTCGTTCCAACATCAGCAGACCCCAAAGGAATAAATGTTTTTATTGCGGTAGAGGAATCAGCTCCCGTATTGGAAATACTCACTAAATCATAAAGTGTACTTCCACTTGATTGAGAGGCGGAGATCGTCGCTGAGCCACTAAGAGTCTGCCCCATAATAGAAAAGGGAAATAAAAGCAAAATGAGAAGTTTAATAAGCATGACTTAAGTTTCTCAATCTTTGCAGGGTTCCGTCAACGAACATTCTTAGACACTAGCTATTGTAAGTAGTTTTAGGCATAATATCAGACATGGAAAATATTATAATTAATTTGAATGGACAGATTTACTCCAACCAAGATGCGAAGATTAGCGTCCTCGATAGAGGATTTCTTTATGGAGATTCCGTTTACGAAGTGATTAGAACCTATAATGGAATTCCTTTTCTTCTTGAGGATCACCTGAAGCGATTGTGGCATTCAGCTTCTAAGATTGGTCTTCACATTAATTATACTCAAGAACATATCTCTCAAGAAATCACCAAAACTCTGGCCGAACTTGAGGATGATAATGCTTATATCAGAATTGTCGTCACAAGAGGTGAAGGACCTATTACACTCGACCCTTTTTCAAGTGATCAAAATAACCTTGTTGTGATCGTTCGTGCCCTTCCCACAAATCCAAAGGAATGGTATGAAAAAGGCGTATCCGTTATTATAGCCAATGTTCAAAGAGTTGATAAGCTCGCTATAGATCCTAATATTAAATCCGGAAATTATCTTAATAATATTATGGCCGTTCGAGAGGCCAAGAAACAAGGTGCTTTTGATGCCATCATGCTTAACAGCGAGGGCTTCATCACCGAAGGTTCGACACACAATGTTTGGATGGTTAAGGATAAAGTCATTTATACACCTCCTCTTAAGGCGGGAATCCTTGAAGGGATTACCAGAAAGGCCGTGCTTCAACTCGCAAGCCAACATAAAATCCATGTTGAGCAAAAAAACTTTAGTCCAGATGAGTTTATTAACGCCGATGAAGCTTTTTTAACTGCAACCACAAAAGAGATTGTTCCTATTACTCAAATTGATAATAGCTACGTAAGAGATGGGAAGCCAGGACCGCTTACTTTAAAGATTCTAGAGATCTACAAAAACTACGTTAAACAATTGACAGCTTTCTAGTCTTTTCTCGAATGAGAGTTGAAGATTCATGCATGAATTCGTGCTCAGGTAAGATTTTAATCGTCATAGAAGGATGAAGCTTTAAAACTTCATCTCGAACCTTTTCCATCTCTTTTTTCTTATGAATTCGAGGGACGACATAGATCATATTCAAAAAAGTGACTAATCTCTCACTATTTCTCCACTTCAAAATATTACAAAAGCTATCGTCTCCTAAAAGTAGACCTTTATTTTGAGTTTTAATATTAGGAATCCAATCAACAGTAGGATTAGGATCATCCAGTCCCCAAAAGCCAGAGTAGACTGCATAAGGAGTGTCTTTTAGAATCAGACAAAGCTTTCGGTACTCGCTCCAAAAACATCGTTTTTCATGCTCCTGACTTTCTTTCCAGGGATTATAGTCTGGTACCACAACGATATGAGAAGATGGGCAAGCTTCAAGGCATGCCATATGCCCACCGTGCCAAGGATTGAAACTTCCACCGTAAAAGACCACCTCATCACGACTATGATCTATCTGCTTTTTAACAAACAAAGGAGGAAGCTCTACTCTTCGAAGATTATTGATAAAGGAGGGCATAATTTGCCAAAAACACCCCAAACCTTCGCATAAGATTGCACCGTGAGGAGGACGAAGCTCTTTCACCATCAATAGTGGTTTAAACTCTCCTTTAATCACGTCCTTTTTCTTATCAAGATAAATCAAAAAGCAATATCTTCCCTTTCGAGCACCTAACTCATAGAGTTGATTTGTCGCGACAGAGATTCCAAACTGTTGGACCAGTTCTAGACATTGTTGCTTTGCTTGATTTTCTTCAGCTATATCAGCTTCAGGAAGTTCCCATATGTCGTCACTTTTGACAATGAGCACCTCCATATCAACACTAGTTTCTGCAATGATGAGGGCGGTAACCTTATTCATAGTCATATTGTTTCAAAATTTGAGAGAAAAAGGTAGGGATTTGTAATGGAAAAGGATTGGAAGAAGATTCTCACCGAAGAAGAGTATTATATCACTCGTGAGAAAGGGACCGAGAGACCTTTTACAGGTGAATACAATGATTTTTTTGAGGAGGGATTTTATTATTGTAAGTGTTGTGGAGCGAAGCTTTTTTCCTCTAATAAAAAGTTTCAATCACATTGCGGATGGCCAAGTTTTTCAGATCAACTTGATAATCAAAACCTTCGTTTTCATGAGGATCGTAGTCATAATATGATTCGGACTGAAGTTTTGTGTGCCAAATGTGATGCTCACTTAGGCCATGTTTTTGAGGATGGTCCAACCGAGACAGGACTTCGATACTGTATCAACTCTTTGTCTCTGACCTTTAAAAAAGAAAAAGTATGCTAAAGAATATAGTCCTTTTCCTTTTTTTAAGTTCATGCACCGGGGCGCCTTCTTATAAAGGACCCATCAGTGAACACTTTAATGGAAAAACTTTTGAAAATCGCATCCCTCAAGAAAAGGGCTTTTTTGATTATTGGATGATGAGATTTCGGACGACAAGACAAGAGTGGCCTGAGTGGGTTGAAAGTAAACAGCAAAAGATTCCACCAGAGATGCTTTCTAAAGACGTTGTTAGCGCGACCTTTATTAATCATGCAACTGTACTTCTTAATATTAAAGGAACTATGATTTTGACGGATCCCATCTATTCCGATCGCGCCTCTCCTTTTACCTGGATCGGCCCCAAAAGAGTGATTGCTCCTGGTGTGGCCTTCGAGGATCTTCCTAAAATTGATCTTGTTCTCATTAGTCATAATCATTATGATCAGATGGATGTACCCACACTTAAAAAACTCGCAAAAAGAGATAATCCTCTTATCTTAGCAGGACTTGGAAACTCTCTTCTTTTAAAAGAGCATGGCATTACTCGAGTTCAAGACATGGACTGGAATGAAAAGTTTGAATTTAACGATCTCACTATGCACTTTGTCTATTGCCAGCACTGGTCTGGAAGAGGACTCTTTGATCGACGGAAAACCTTATGGGGAAGCTTTGTGATTGAATCGCCTCATGGCAATTATTATTTCACTGGAGATTCTGGATACAGTAGTCACTTTAAAGAGCAGGGGGATCAGTTCGGTCCTTTTGAACTAAGCCTTATTCCTATTGGGGCCTACGAGCCACGCTCCTTTATGACTTTTGTGCATGTCAATCCTGAGGAGGCCGTAAAAGCTCATCTTGATTTAAAATCTAAAAAGAGTATGGGAATTCATTTTGGAACCTTTCAATTGACTAATGAATCTAGAGAAGCACCCATGGTAGATCTTGCCAAGGCGAGAGAGAAATTTAAAATAAAAGAAAATGTGTTTTTTGCACCAGATTTTGGTAAAACTTATCTAATTAAAAACTAAAAAAGGATATTGTTTATGGAAAATAATAAAACTCCCCTACTTGTCTCCATTTCCGCCGTTGTAGGTATTCTTATTGGTATCTTTGTCGGAATGAAATATCAAAAATCAGGCCACGTGCACGATGTTGCCTCTCTGGATGGTGCTCCCATGGGTAGCTGTAGTTCAGAAGGTGCTACAGCGAACACCCCACTTATTGAACTTGATGGTAAGTCTCTTTATAAAGATCAACTTCCGCTTGAAATTCAAAATCAGTTATATGAGACGGCCCATCAAAGTTATGAAAGAAATTCAAGCGTCCTAGAAAGTTTTGCACTTCAATACATGATGGCAAAGGATAAAGGAAATGTAGATATTGATAACCTTCCCTCTCTTCAAGAGCTTTTTGCTAGTGGTGAGCCAACAGAAAAAGAACTCAAAGAATTCTATGAGCAAAACAAGACAAGAATGCCACCGAATACAAAATTTGCAGATATTAAGCCAAGACTCGTTGAATTCTTAAAGGGACAACAAGGTAGAGCGAAAATGATGGAGGAGCTCAACAAACTTAAAAAGAGAGGCGTCTTTAAGATCCTCATGTCAGAACCGGCCTCTCCTCTCGTGAGCATTGATACTAGAGAGTACCCTTCAATTGGTCCAAAAAATGCCAAAAATATTGTCATTGAAGTAAGTGATTATACTTGTGGTCACTGTCGAATGGTTCACCCTCAAGTTAAACAATTCCTTAAGTCGATGCCATCAGAAACTAAATTTGTTCAGATGAACTTTGCTCTCAGACCAGAGGGAACCAGTGGAAGAATGGTTAAAGGAGCCTATTGTGCTCAAAAAGAAGGGGATGCTAAATTTTGGGATTATCATAACAAAGCATTTGAATATGAAGGCGATAAAGAAATCGACCCAAACACAATCGCTCAAAGCGCTGGTCTTAATATGGACCAATTCAAAAAATGTGTAGAATCGAATGAAGCGAGAGAGTTTGTTAATAAAACCAATAATGTACTTAATAAAGCAGGCGTCACTGGTACACCGACTTTCTTTGTAAATAACAGAAAGCTTCACGCTCACGGTAATATTGTGGATGCACTCAAAGCGAGCTTAAACTAATGAATATTTTAATCACTGGTGGAACAGGGTTTGTTGGAAAAAGGGTCGTGGCCAGACTCATAGAAAAAGGTCACACCCCATATGTACTTACAAGATCAGATAAAAAAGACTCTCAAGTCAAATACCTTCAATGGAATCCCGAAAAGGAAGAGTTTCCTGAATTTGATGTGGACTCCATAGATGGTCTCATCAATTTGATGGGAGAAAATATTGGGGGAAAAAGATGGAGTGAATCTCAAAAGAAAAAGATTGAAAATTCTAGAATCGAAGGAACTAAATTTCTCAATCAAATGCTTTCGGAAAAACTCACCCATAATCTCAAATTCACAATCAGTGCCTCGGCAGTTGGGATTTATCAGAAAAATACTTCTGAAACTCTTGATGAGAAGGCAAGTCTTGATAATGATTTCCTAGGCTCTCTTTGTCAGAAATGGGAAGAGCAGGCCAAAGACTTTTCTAAAGTCGATCGACGAGTGATCATTCGAATAGGCGTTGTTTTGGGGCCTGATGGTGGGATGCTTGAGAAGCTTATGCCCATCTTTAAGCTTGGTCTTGGTGGTCCCATTGGAAATGGAAAAATGATGATGAGTTGGGTTCATGTGGATGATCTCGTGAATATTATTATGAATTCAATTGAAGAACCTAAATATGAAGGAATCTTCAATGCGGTCTCTCCCAATCCCGTCACCAATTCCGAATTTACTAAGGCATTTGGAAAAGCGGCAAAAAGACCAGCTTTTTTTCCGGTCCCACCTTTTGCTTTAAAGCTCATGATGGGAGAAATGTCTTCTCTTGCTCTAGATAGTCAAAAGATTATTCCTTCAAGACTTCAAGAAATTGGTCATGAGTTTAAAAAAGCCGATATTTTTGAGGCCATGAAAGATATTCTAGAGAGCTAGTGGTTCTTTTGAGAGTGCTGAGATCTTTTTTAATTGAAAAAGACTCAGCACTCCAACCGCAATGTTCCCAACAACTTCTGCAATAAAAATCCCTTTAATTCCAAGCCAGTTTGATAGGATAAACGCAAAGGGAATATAAAATGCGACTGTCTTCACAAACATAAGAACAATCAACATTCTCGGTCTTCCTATACCATTTAGAGCAGAAGAGACGATCAATCGAAAGCCTTCAAGTCCATAACTCCATGGAACTATCAGAAGATAAAGAGTGGCCACGGTTACAACTTGAGTATTGTTATTAAAAAGAGCTACCACAGTATCAGAAGTAAACCATAGAACAGCATAAAACAGCAGTCCCCAGATAAAAGAGAAGCTAAAGCACTGGATGAGAGCGGTTTTAATTCTGTTATATTTTTTGGCACCAAAGTTTTGACCACTAAAAGGCGCCATGGAACTCGAGATACCTAAAAGTACTATCATCGCAAAAGATTGAATTCTAGTGACGATACCAAAGCCAGCGACTGCCTCATTTCCATATTCAGAAACCAGTGCCGTGATCACGCTCATGGTGAGAGGAAGCGCAACATTTGTCCCAGCATTGGGAATAGTAGTTTTTAATATTTCCTTCCAGGAACTAAAACCTTCATGAAAGCTTGGGATGCTAAAGTCGAGCATATCAAGTTTAAAATGAATCACCCATAGAGAAGCAATCAAAGTAAGACTTCGTCCAAAGACGGTGGCCCACGCGGCTCCTTCAATTCCTAGCGCCGGAAAAGGACCTATTCCAAAAATAAGAAGAGGGTCAAGAATACAATTAGTAAGGGCCGCAAAAGTCATGATGAAAGCAGGAATTGTGGAGATTCCTTTTGCCCTAATGGCACCGTTTCCTACCATCGGAACCACAAGAAAGATCATGCCTCCATACCAAATCCTCATATAATCTTTGATATATTCTAGAGTCTGCCCTTTAGCGCCCATCAATCTAAATAAGGGATCCAAAGTAAAGAATCCGATCACAAGAAAGACAGCAACAATAATCACGGAAAGAAAAAGAGCGTCAGTGGTAAGTCTCTTAACTTTTTTAGGATCACCTTCTCCAAATGCTTTAGAGATGACTGAAGTGGCGCCTGCACTTAGGCCCATAGAGATCGATCCAAAGACCATAACAACAGGGAAGGTAAAGCTTAGAGCGGCCAGCTCAAGAGCACCAAGCTTTCCTACAAAGTAGGTATCTACGAGGTTAAAAGTAATAATAGCAAAGATTCCTCCCACCATGGGTAGGGTAAGATTAAAGAGAATTTTGGAAATATTACCCTTGGTAAGATCAGAGCCCATAATTTTGTATTATGGGCGTTAAGCGCGGTTAGTAAAGGAAAATAAGGGATTAGAAGCCCTTACATTCCTTAATATCAATATTGAGGACTTCTCCCCCATTAACACCTTCATAAATCTGAATAAAATCAGGCATTTGCTGACTTAGAGTAATTTCCTTATTTTGAAAGAAAACCACTTTTCTTCTAAAAGTTCCGTGAAAGATATTGAGGTCTTTACAGCCTGCCTTACACACTTTTCCTTGTTCAACAGGGACACCACTTAGGTTGAGAAAATAGAGAGGTCTTTTCTTAGGAAGTTCTTCAAGACGAACTTTCATGGTCTTCACATAAACCACTCTTTTATTCCCTCTTCTTTGAATAAAGCAGCTGTATTTATTGAAATCATCAATTTTTATTTTAGTTTTACCGCTTTCGCTTTTATTCACAATCTTTGGATTTGGTTCCGGAGTATTGGTATTTATTCCTGGTGTGGGAGTTGGTGGATTAGGAATCACCGCAGGTTTTTCCTTATCCATTTTTTCCACCTGAGCTCGAAGTCTGGCCATCATAGCAAGGCTTCTCCATAAAGAGGTATTTTTAGAGAGTTGACCAGAACCTTTATCTGGATCTTCCGTATCATCTTTTAGGCCATCGTGATCTTTGTCAATTTCAAGTGCTGATGGAATATTTTTATCTTTCTCTCTCTTCTCATTTTCCGCTTTACGAATAAGATCCTCTAAAAGCTTTTTATACTTTTCTAGAAGATCGAGAATTTCTTTGTTCTTTTGTTTAATAGCTAGATCTACGGCAGTATCTCCAGACTTATCTTTATAGTTTATATCGGAAATATATTTTAATAAAAGCATAATTATATCATAGTTATTATTTTTAACCGCGATCATAAGGGGAGTGACTCCATTATGATCTTGTTGATTCGGATCGGTACCTTTTTTAAGGAGATCCTCAACAAGTTTAGTATCTCCATTTTTAACAGCGAGATGAAGAGGTGTCTCTCCAGTACCTTGATCTTTATGTTCCAAATCAATTTTAGTATTTTTTAGGAAATTAGAGAGACTCTGAATTTTCCCTCTATTATTTTTTAGCATTTGAGAAAAGCTTCGGCTTTGCCCTTCATCTTTTTCCCCAACTCCAAGCTCTTCCCCTTTTTTCTTAACCTCTTTTTGAAGACCAATGAGCTTTCCACTAGCTTTGAGAAGACCCTTTCTTCTTTTTGATGCATGATCCGCAAGCTCTTTGTCCTTTAAAAGTAATTGCTCATAGAGGAGGATAAAATTATAAATATCAGCATGCCCTCGATCACCGGCAAGATCCTTTGCCGTCTTACCCTTATCATTTTTAAGAAAAGGATCAGAATACCAAGAAAGAAGAAGATGAATGATATCTCTTAGCCCATTTTCTGCTGCATACATGAGTGGCGTATAACCTACTTTATCTTGAAGATCATAGTTCATACCATTCATAATGAGAAATCTGAGCAAGGCCAAATCAGAATTAAGCGTAGAAAGATGGCCCATATTCATTCCCGTATCTTCGTCTACTTTATCGAGATCCTGTCCAGGCCTTCGCAGTAGATTTAAAATGGACGCCAAATTATATTTCCCACCTTTAAGCTGATTAAGAATATTTGTCTCTTCGTTGGTTTGTGTTCCGACTGTTTTAAGACCTACTGTTTTAGTTTCAGTCTTACTTGGTTTTTTTCTAAACTTAGCGAGGGCTATGCTTAAATTCATTGCCTTTTTAAGTTTACCAACACCTGCGGTCATGGCGCCGGTTCCGCCATCGGCGTCCATATAATCTGGAATGCCATCGCTATCTTTATCCGTATTTTTATCTTTTTCTTCAGCAATATTATCTAACCCATCATCATCAATATCGTTATCCGATTTATCGTTGATACCATCGAGGTCAATATCTCCAATTTCCATGTCACTTGTGCGATAATCACTCGCAATTTTTAGAGCAGATTGGATCCCTTTCCATTTTCCACCTCTTCCCTCTCGGTTGAACTCATCTTCTCCATCAGGAAGCTCATCGATATTGACTGGCTCTATGCTATCAACAAGATCGTTATCATTTTCATCATCATCATCCCACTCTAAAGAAGTATAATCGTTCCTATATTTTCTTAGAAGGGTGACAATTTCCTCATGTCCATTTTCTTCTGCTAAATCAATTGCATCTTTTCCATCTTTATTTCGAAGAGTGATATCTGGAGAATATGGCAGAAGAATTTGAACAATTTCTAAAAAACCTAATTTACTTGCTCCCATAAGAGCAGTATTACCCATCACATCTTGATTATTAACTTCCGCGCCGTAATTTAAAAGAATTTTTACTGTTGAGAATCTATTTTTAATAGCGGCCCAATACAGAGGGGTTCCCTCATATCTTTTATCTCGTATATTGAGATCAGGATTACTTTTAAGGATCAGAGTTAAAAGATCTTCATCTTGAATTCCAAACTTCTGAGTTGCTTTTAAAATTCTCTCTCCCGTTTCCCTATTAAAGGGAATTACATCGCTTGAAAGTACTGCTTGAGAGAAGATAAAAAGTGTCAAAAATAAATAAATTTTATTCATAAAATTTCCCGCATTAATTTAACTATTTTATCGGATAATGGTCATTAAACTAAATGAAATTTTACTCATAGAAGCCAAATACCTTAAGGCTGGTTCTCCAATTAGGGCTAACCGGATCAGTTATTATAATTTCGGCTTCATAGATGACATTTTTTACTGCCGTTTCATTCTCATTAAAAGTAACTCTAACCTCGCAAATGAATCCCTCATTGCTATAAAATGCCGAATCTTTTGATTTATTTAGACCAAAAAATAACAATGTACAGCCTGCATCTGTTGAGTCTTTTCGACCTAGCTCAACTGAAAATAAATCAGTACCATTAATTTCTATAAGGTCAAAATTGACTTCCCCTGGCATAAAAACGGTACTTGAATCCGCTGTACCAAAATTGGCCAAATTAAAATTATGAGTGCCACTCTTGTTTTCGTCATTAACTTGAAAGAAAAATGAAGTATGAGCGTAATTATTCGTGTAATATCTCTGACAAGGAGTCGAATCACCACATTCGCTAGCTGGTCGATCCTCTGGCTCACCTAGAACGACCCACTCTACACTGTCATAAGGCTGTCTTCCCGGTAGATCAAATTTTATTCCACGAACATTCCACAGACTTAATTCAGTAATTCTAATATTATTCATAAAATTACCGGCCCGATCTTTAATCGTTGTTTCTTCATTACTCCAGCTCAATAGGTTTGTGGGATTACTACCTACGGCATCATCCGTTAAGACTGTTTGCATTCTATGGAATGTATTAGGTGTACTCATACCATTAGAGATAATATCCCAATTGGTTCTCCCACTAAATGTAACATATAGTTTATCAGAACTTGATGGTGGGTTTTCGATAGTAACCTGTTCATTAAATGTTAAATCTAAGAAAAATGTATCACCTGACGTTATCTGGGTAAATTCTGTATCCCCCCCTGTTGTGTGATTAAATGATAAAATTGATGGAGGTGTATCATCGACGATCGCCCGGTCACTATCCCCATTCAGATTAGCATCATCACTACAAATGGCCTTAGTTTCATTCCCTACTTGGTCAATTGCGGTGACCTGAGTATAGTATGAATTTTCAACGAAGGACGAAACGTCAAAGTCTAAATCATCGGGATCTGTAAACGAAAGGGTATAATCCCGAGAACCCTCAGTACAGCCTGCGGCATTAAAGAAGGAAATTTCATATCTAAGGTCACTAATATCAGTAAAGGAATCAGCTGCCATAGATCCCTTGAGACGAGTATCACTATTAATATAATTATCATCCCAAATTACAACACCATCACTCGATCCTGAAGAACCATTAAATACGGGCGCCTCTAAATCTACGAGAAGCTCTTCTACCGAACAAGTAGAATCGGTTTCTCTTCCTTGAGCATCAATTGCCGAAACAGCTACATAATAGCGATCTGTATCCGTAATCTCATCGATTTCACCCTCATTGGTAGATGAGCCCGTACTGACTTCTTTATAAAGGTTCGTACAATTACTATCCGTAAAAACTTTTATTTTATGATTTGTTAAAGACACATCGGAAAAATTATTCCATCGAACCGTTATATTTGTTCCAGATGCACTAAGGCTATCCACAATATTAATACCATCTCCAGAAATATTGTTTCGTGGAGCTTCACTATCTACAACAATTGTATCTGTAGAACAAGCTGAAGCAGTGGTGAGATTGATACCATTAATAGCTCTAATCTTAGCATGATAGATTCCCTCTGCAAGATTATCTAAAACACCATTGTCATTCGGTAATGTGCTATTTGTCACATAGGTTGTCTTATTAATTGCACACCCATCAGGGTCTCGGAAAAGATCAATTTCGTACCTGATTCCTGTTGGATCCGTAAAAGCATTCCAAGTTAAAACAATATCATTTCCAGTAATACTATCATTTCCAAAAGTAGGATTCGCACCATTATTCGCCGGAGGGGAATTATGAACAATGATATTATCGGAAGAGCAATCACTTGCGGTCTCATTTCCTGCAGAATCAACAGCAATGACTTTTGCCCAATAGGTATCAAAAGCAAGATTTATTTTTCTGCCGGTACCCAGAATCTTTCGGAGAACCCTTCCGGATAAATACCCAATGCACGAA
>CBDUBC010000013.1:0-40124 GCA_965365285.1 uncultured bacterium | reverse complement strand
CATAAAGCTCTGTCATGTGAACTTTTGCACTTCCTTTAGTGGTTTGAATTTCATAGATACCTTTATTGGTTTCAACGAGAAGGGCTCCCTTACCTTCCTTTATGTGCTCTCGAATATGATGGCCCATGGCCCGAAGTCCATTCCCACAGAGATCAACTTCTCCTCCATCAAGATTTCGGTAGTGCATTTTAACTTCTGCTTTTGTGGAGTTCTGGATTAAAACGATTCCATCTGAATTATACTTCTGACACACGTGAGACCAAAATTCTTTTGGAATATTTGTGATATCTAAGGCACGGCAATCAGAGACTAAAAGAAAGTTACCTGTTGCAGAATACTTGTGGAGTTTTAGGGTAGCCATAATTAATCCTCTGCATTAAAAGAGTTCTCTTATTGCCAATGATGCCCCAGAGAGCTATAAATGTCACTCTTGATTTGATGGGGGTATAGCTCAGTTGGTTAGAGCTCCCGGCTCATAACCGGGCGGTCCCAGGTTCAAGTCCTGGTGCCCCCACCACTCATTCAAGATTTTTCGCATAATCATAGTAAAAAATTACCAACCAATGTTTTGTTTTCATCGATTCGCGGTGAGTTGATACCCAGATTGGTGCTAAACTTTTGAATAATATTTTTTGCTATCTCTCAATTCTTCTTTCAAAAATCTCATACATTTTCCAGCGAGCAGCTGGAATATTAAATAGATAGCTTCCAGAGATTGTATAAAAGGTACTTTCTTCTAAAACTGTAACCTTGAAGCGACTGTCATTACTTTTAAAGAGAATCATGTCTTCAAATAGGATCTCACCTACCTTAGAGACACCTAGCACTTTCCCCATATACTCGATTTTAACCATACCCTCATGAATAAAGTAGAGAGTCGGCTCTTTACCAGGATCAATCACGTCTCCTGGTTTATGCTCAACCTTTACCATATGACGTGCAATTTTATTAAGTTCTGGAGAATAGGCCATATTTGAAAAAACAGACAGTCCTCTAAGAAAAGAAATCTTTTTTTGAGTAGAAACAATTTCATCATAGATTCTATTTCTTCCCGCAAAATCCCAATACATATTGCTAGGGATTTTAAGTGCCCAAACATATCCTACTGCCACATAGGTTTCTGTAAGTTCTTCCTCTAGCATAGAACTTAAATCTCCAATAAGAGAGCCAGCTGGAAGAAAATGGGTCTCATCACGATGGCTTTCAATCATCTCGACTGTTCCAGTAAGAGTTAGAAGAATATAGTCATATTTTTCTTCCTTCCTCATGAGCATATCACCAGCATTATAAGACTCTACCGGACAATTGAGAAGGTCTCTTAAATTCATAAAATCTACTGTAGGAAAATAAGCATTAAGAAATCTTTTAGCGTATCGAGAAACTTGCTCAGAATTTGAAGGTATTAAAGTATCTTGGAGTCCAAAGGAAGTTCTTATCCCAATCTCTTTTTCTTCAGATGTTAATTCTAGAGAAGAGTGAGATAGAATCTTTTTTGGTGTTTTATCATCCTTAAAATCCTTTGCCATTCCATGAATCATCCCTCCACCATTATCAATTTTTTTGATATCGACTACTTCGAGATACTCTCTTTTCACCTTTTCATAGAGTTCTTTACTAATTCCTGGCTCTGTAGGATTCTCGGTAATCATTTTTTCAAGAACATCGAAAGAGCTAATATCGGCAAGATGGGCATAAGTTCTAAAACCTCCACCGCTAATCACGCGAAAGTGAAAATTATTTGTTTCAACTGGGTGAGGAGAAAATTTTGGCATAACTTGAAGACCCTCTACTTCATTCCATTTATCAAACTCCAAATCTATTACTTTAAAATATTTTTCTAGAATATCGGATTTGGCACTCATAAGAGCACTCAGTTTTCGAGAAACAGACTCTCGAACAAGTGGAGTCGAATAATAAGCGATTTGATGATCTGCCTGCATAAGAGTTGTAATCCCATTAAAATGATCATCGTGACAATGAGTTTGAAAGATCCCACGTACTTCACTCACACCAATACCAAGAGCGTTAAGAGTGGATAGTAAATTAGGTGGGCAGTCTATTAAATAGATATATCCATTATAGACCACAACGCTTCCCATACAAGGGCGATTGATATCCCAGCCATCTCCTTCACCGCTATGGACAATTGAAAAATGCTCTCTTTTTATTTGAACGAAACCCAAATTATAAGGCGGTTGATATTTTTGACCGGGTTTTAAATTGAGGTCAACTTCTGTAGTTTCATCTTTGTAGGATATGGTAAATTTATTCGTCCCATTTTTTATTATTTTAACACCATTTTTGATCTCGAGCTCATTCCCTTCTAGAGTATAGGTATCAATGAATTCACTACTTTTTTTAATTTTTCCAAATGCAAATTTAAGCTTCATCCGGAGAATCTCTTCGGCCCATTCTTTATCGACTCCTGCCTCCATCATCTCCTCAACACTTGTGAGACCATAATTTCCTCTATAAATATATTCTAGCTGGGCGGCGACAGCATTTTTCGATCCTATAAGCATTGGCTTTTGCCCGTAATTGTTAGGGTGATTAGGAAGGATCATTCCTTGACGATAAAGCATTTGTAAAACGGGGAACTCAGCAAGGTTACAAAATTGTCCATTCTGAACAGGGACATCCGAAAGAAGTATTGCATTCGGACCTGTTTCAAAAGTCACACCCTGCTTTTCCTTATTTTTTATAATTCCAAGGCGAAGAAGATGTTTAACGACATCAGCTGGGCAACCACAGAGAATGTTAAGATCTGCCTCTGGTATAGAAACATAACAAACACCATGTATAATAAAAATCTTCTCAATTAAAGACAATTTAAGCTACCCTATGTTTATCACTGGTTCTCATTCCCTTAATCATATAGGCAGCGATGAGGGCGTAGGCCTTAAGCCACTGCTCTTTAAGCTCGGGTGTCCAGTTTTCTTTAAAAAAATGTGCAAAGGTTTCTAAAAGAACATCCCCTACTAGAGCATAGTGTGATTCCTGAACTCCATAATTCACGTGACGAGAACCCATCTTTTCTAAATAGGGCAAAACTACTTTTGGTTTTTCAATATTGTCGACTATGAAAAGGAGAGCAGAAAAAAGATTATCTCTTTGAATTTCCATATTTGTATTTTCAAAAAGATCTTGAGCGTCTGGGTACTTTTCAAAGAGTCTCTGATAAAAATAAATCATGACCTCTTCAGAAATACCAAGGACCACATCAAAAGAATCTTTAATAACTTGAATCTTAAGTTCAGACACTTAATACTCCATTCTTGGGTTTGGCTCTCTTAAATCCATCATCCTATCGGAAAATTCTCTAAGTTTTTGATATCTTTCTTGATTTCTACGTTCTTCTTCGATTTTCTGATCGACCGATTGTGGTGTTCTTCCTCTTATTTGCTTCTCAGAGTCTTCAACCCTTAAGTCCTTTAATTGAATCTCTTTAGGAGCTTTCGCAAATGAAGGGGTCGCCGTAATAAATAATAAACTGATAAGTATGCAAAAATTGAGCATAATTGCCTCCCTTTCTCTCTCTATTATAAGGAGGGAATGCTCATTCAATAAAATTACTAGAGGTTAAGGACTTAAGACCTAGAATTCATCAAAAAAATGTTTAGAAATGCAGATAAAATTGGCATCTAGGAAAGAAGATCTCTAAATGCTGAATAAGATTTATTGATGCATTCAAAATTTTGTATCGATCCACCTGAGTTAGTTAGCATCATCATACTAGCAAGCATTACCATTCGATGATCCTTTGGTGCATGATAATGAACAAAAGGAAGCTTCTCTTTTGAACCTTCAATAACAATTTCACTCGAATAAGATTCAACTGAAACTCCAAAAAGCTCTAATAAACGAATGCATTCTTCAAAACGATTCGATTCTTTATAACGGAGAACCTCTAGACCTTTGAGACAACTTTTTCCTTCAATTTTTGTGGCCACAAAACATAGAGTAGGAACTAAATCGGGGAATTGACTACAATCTATATCAAAGGGTTGAAGATTTGAGGCGGAAAATAGAGAAAGACTGTGCTTGCCTCTTTGAAGTTTTGCCCCCTGTTCTTCACAAAACTTTAAAAAATAAGAATCTGGTTGCTCAAGGTCTTCAAAATAATGATCAATTTCAACCTCTCCCCTAACGAGAGCAAGGGCCAATGGATAAGATAGGGAACTCATATCCGTTGGTATGATAAATTCTCGAGCTCCTTTTATAAAAGACTCTTTCATTTTTTGAGTGATCTCAAAGTACTTAAGACTGGAGTGCATATGAACAGGTGTAATTTTTTGATCAAGGGATAACAACAAAGAGGAAGCAAATTGGGAAGATTTTGAACTATCTACTTTAATCTCTTTTTTATTACTCTCTACAGGTCCCTGAATGATAAGATCCGTATCTTCTCTTGTTATCTTGGCCCCAAGACTACGTAAGACCTCTAAAAGCTCCTCCATAGGACGCTTTGCCATTTCTGAGTCCATCTTTAGGCGATACTTTTGATGACCTCGTGATAACAAAGAAATAAGAAAACGATTGGATGTCCCACCATCTCCGGGATATAAAGTTTTATCTGATGTTTCACATTCCGGAAAAGAGTTTAGAACAAGGAGATCCTCTCCTTTTTTTATAAACTCAAGACCAATCTCCTCGAGACATTGGAGAAGATTTACAACATCAGTGGAGTCAGAAATATTACGTATAGTTATGGGTTCTTTAATTCTTGACGCTAAAATGAGGGCCCTCGTTGCAATCGATTTACTACTTGGGACTTGAACTTTCTTTTTAAAATAATCTAGCTCAGTAATATTCATTCATTCAACTCTTTAAGATCTTTTAAATTAATCTTTCTTAGATCAGTTTTTCCAAAGTCCTCAAAATGAATATAAGTAATTTCTTGGTTTTCGCCTCTTTTTTTATCAATTGAGACTAGCTCTATTATTTGATTCCAATGATTTTTAATCTGCTCTCTAGTGATTAAACCTCGTTTTATTTGAAGTTTATCTACAAGCTGATCTAATTTAAGTGATAGTTTTTTTTGATTAAAATATAAATCCTTAAAATAAATTCCTTCAAGAACCGCTAAACCATGAGGAAGAGAAAATGTCTTTTCAAAGGCATGTCCGAAGGTATGTCCCAAATTAAGAAACATTCTTGATCCATCTTCTTTAAAATCTTTTCCAACAAGCTTTTGTTTAAATTGAGTACAAAGAAGAATGGTTTTCTCTAGGCTTTCTGAATTAATCACACTTTCATAAATATTTTGATCAAGAAGGCAGTACTTAATGAGCTCTCCCTTACCAGAGTCTAACTCTTCTTTTTCAAGAGTTTCTAAGAAGGTAAAATCAAAAAATATATGATCAGGTAGATAAAAACTTCCAATTAGATTTTTTCCTTGATCGGTATTAAGTCCCGTTTTTCCTCCAATAGAGGCATCAATCATCGAAAGAAGAGTCGTTGGGACCACAGACCAGGAAACTCCTCTGAGGATTGTACTTGCTACAAAACCCGCAAAGTCACTTGTGGCGCCACCACCAATAGCAAGGATTCTTGCTTTTCGATGAATCTTTTTTTGAATAAGGAAATCAATACATTTGCCATATTCTAAAAGATTTTTATCTCCCTCTCCTGAAAACTGATCATAAATTATACATCGAGATTTCAAACTTTGAATAAGCTGATTGATTTTATTTCGATAAAATTCCTGGACCTTAGGATCTATGATAATAAAAATATCTTTTTCTTTGATAACATCAGTTATTGTAGAGAAGTTTAAGACCTCACTCCTCATAACTGATATGCCTTTTGTCTTAGAGAGTGGTCTGCAAGGACAAATCGAACCATACTATTAACAACGGGGACAACTCTAGGCAAAATACAAGGATCATGTCTCCCCTCTTTTGCCTTATCACCAACGGTTGAAGTGGGCTTAAAAGTAGAGGTTAAGGTTATAGTTCTTCCATTAGAAATACCACCTTCAATACCACCAAAAGCATCTCTATCTTTTGATACTTCAGACCCCAAGGAGTCGGCCATTACTTCTCCTTTTCCTATGGAGAAACCGACACAAGCACCAATAGAAAGAATTGACTTTGCTAAGTCTGCTTTCAGCTTATCAAAAACGGGCTCGCCCAATCCAACGGGACAGTGATGAATCAAAGTCGTAATTTTCCCACCTACGGACTCTCCTTGTCTTTTAAGGTCCAAAAGATAGTTTTGAATATCTTCTTGCTTACTCTCATCAGCGATAAAATAATCATTTGGGGTAAAAGGTGAACTAAAGTTCATTTTAAATGGTCCAAGTTGGGTAATTTGAGACTCCACAATAACGTTTGGTAGTACTAGGGAAGCAAAATAACCACCAATCACTCTAGCGAGAGTTTCTCTTCCACTGCTTCTTCCCCCACCTCTATGGTCTCTCACTCCAAATTTGAGAAGAGTTGTTTCATCAGCATGGCCAGGTCTAAAATCATCTTTAATTTTTTGGTAGTCTTCCGATCTTTGATTAGTATTTTCAACGACCACCATGATGGGTGTTCCAAGAGTTTTACCTTCAAAGATTCCGGAATAGATAATGGGTAAATCCGCTTCTTTTCTGGAGGTTGTCCCTTGAAGCCTACCCGGCGCCCTTTTTTGAAGCTCTTCCTGAAGATCTTCTAGGCTAAAGTTAAGCCCTGCTGGAACGCCGTCAATGACTACACCAAGACCTTTACCGTGGCTTTCGCCAAAGCTCGTCATGGATAAAAGTTTACCAAAAGAGTTTCCTCGCAACTAACGCTCCTAGTCGAAAACGCATCTCTAACTCTTTTTATAGGCAATTTTCTCCAATGTAAACGAACTTCTGACATCAAGCGAAAATATGAGAAAATATTTTCATGAATGCGCTTAGAACACTGAATGAATCCAGAGAAATTGTTGAATTATTCGAGAAATTTATCCAATTTCATACCACTCTTATCCTTAATCAAAGGCTTAAGGCACGGATTGTCCTGTATAACTACTACACTCATGAGGCGGTTCTACGACCACTGGACGGCCACACTTTTGGAAGAGAGAGGGAAATCACCTTCACCAATGACCGTGGAAATATAAGTTTTAAAACCAAGACCAATGATTTACCCAGGGATCATTTTCTTAAAATTCGTCTTCCTCTCTTTGTGGAAATTAAAGAGGAGCGTCGCTATTATCGCGAAGAATTTAGAGACTTTCCTTTCAGAGTCTTTTTCAATAACGTCCAGGCGCTCAATTTTTCTATGGATAGTATCCTAGCAGAAGCACAGCTTCTTAACATTAGTGAGCGAAGTCTTTTTCTTAAAGCACAGGGCCGAAGATTTCAGAATTATACCCATGGAGATAGAATAATCTTTACAAGTATCCATGATTGGCCCATAAAGAAGAAGCTTTCGGGGCAAATCAAAACGCTTCATTCCGATATCAAGACTTGGAGTTTTTTTATAGGTGTTGAGCTTGATAGGCCTTTTGAAATCGTTCGTTTGGTAGAACATCTCGAAGAAGTTTCTGGTAAGGCCAATCCTTCTTTAAGAAATACAATATTAAAGGAAATAAGAGCTCAACATGGAAAACTCAGAAACGGTCCATAGTCTTATTGAAATTCAAAGCCTTCTTAAACATATAAGCGTCCACAAAAAAAACATTTCAGAACATCAATCAAGAACAGAAAGTATTAAAGTACAAAGGCAAAGAAACTCAGACAAACTTTCTGAACTTAAGCCTCGCCTTGTAGAAATCGATGGAACCTTTAATGAAGAAGATCTGCTTCTTAAAAAACTTACTAAAGAGCTTGATCATAAATTAAAACAAAAAGATTTAGTGCGAACAGAAAAAGAACTCACTGCCATTGAGCACGATATTACTAAATTACAAAATGATATATCTGAGCTTGAAGACAATGCTCTCAATTTACTTGAAGAAAAAGAAGACCTCGAAACTGAAATTCAGGATCTTGAAGAATTTCTAGTCGGTAGTAAAAAGACTCTTCAAAAAATTGAAGAGGAAGCTTCTATCGATCAAAAAAAAGAGGAAGCCGAGATTCATCATTATCAAGTACGAATTGATGAAATCCTAGGTCATTTACCCGATAACTTTAAACGAGAGTTTATACCTGTCTTTGAGCAGTTTAAAGATAAGCGTCCCCTGGCCTTTTTAAGTAAAGGAATGTGCCGCGAGTGTCGTTATATTATTCCTCGTGCGGTAGAAGAGGCCCTTCATAGAAGTTTTACGATTGAATACTGCCCTAATTGTTCTCGGGTTCTAATTCCTGAACATATCCCTCATTAATGTGGAAAGAGTTTTTCTTTGAGTGGTCCAAAAAGCCTTGAAAAGAAGTTTAAAATCTTAAGATAAATCAAATAATTTGCTGGCACAAAAAAGAGTGTAATCGCGCTAGCAAATAAAAGGCCATAAGCAAAACTAAAGGCCATAGGCTTTACGAAGGGATCTCCAGAACTTCCACCGAAGAATCCCGCGTGAGCGATAGGAAGTAGTCCAACCACAGTGGTGAAGGTAGTGAGCACAACAGCACGATATCTTCCTTTAGATGCTTCTAAAACGGCTTGAAGATCATCAGAGACTTCTTTTCTTTTTTCATTAATAAAGTTTACAAGAACAATCGAGTCATTGACCACAACTCCAACAAGGGCGACAACACCAAGAAGTCCCATAAAGCTCAGAGCGATCCCTTTGAGTTTAAATGCGATGACCACACCGATTGCCCCCATAGGAATGCTCGACATAATCACAAAAGGCTGACCAAGAGAATTAAACATCACAACGAGAACGAAAAAGATACAAACAAAAGCAATGGTTGCGGCCTTAGCAAGTTCTTTCATAGAATCTTTTGTATCTTCGTTTTCTCCTCCAAAGCGGTAGCTCACACCAGAATAGTTCCTAAGAATTTCATCTACTTTAGGTCTCAAGATTTTTTCCGCCTCAATAGGATTAATTTCTTTTTTATTAAGAGAGCCTGAAACTGAAAAGATTCTTTTTCGATCTTTTCGTCGAATAACAAGGGCCCCTTGATTTTCTTTAAGTTGAGCTATTTTAATTAATGGAATCCTTTGGGCCTGAGAGTTTAGAATATAAACTTTTTCCAGTGAGTCGACTCGAGCTCTTTGCTCTTCTGGAAGATAAATTTTAATTTCAATATCATCTTCAGCACCTTTAATTTCTGTAATGGAGTCTCCTGCAAGAATTCTTCTTAATTCTAGCGCTACCTGAGAATTAGAAAGCCCAAGTCTTTTGGCCTCAGCAGAATTGATATCAACGATAATTTGCTTTTTCCCAAGTTCAAAATCAAGCTCTGGACCGGAGATTCCTTTCACACCTTTAATAAGGTTGAGCACTTCCTGAGAAGCCTTGTGAAGATCTTTAATGCTCTCTCCAGTGAGTTCAATTTCAAGTGGCTTTCCTTTAGGTGGACCTCCACTCATTTTATTGGTTGAAATGACATAATCAGGAGCAAGTACTTTCGCTTTTGAAGTTAGGAGTTCCACAATTTCATCAGTGGCACGATCTCTTTCATCTGGAGGTGTGAGATAAATAACAAGAGAACCATAATGCCCTCCAGATTTACTACTATGCTCTCCTCTCCAGGTTCCAACTTTACTTCGTATTTGTTCAAGCTCTTCTTTATTAAGTTCGCTTAGAACCATTTGTTCAATTTTTCTCATATTGGCATCGGTCACTTCAAGTGGAGTACCAACCTCTCCTTTCATTTGAAGATAGACGATTCGAACATCATCTCCTGGGAAAAGTTCAAAACGCATCGACTTGGCCACAAAAAGAGCTGACCCTAATAAGAGAATAAAAAAGAGAGAAGTTAGAAAGGGGTGTCTTAAACACGGAGTTAAGAGTTTTCCGTACCATTGAACAAATCGATGATACCAGCGATGCTCTCTTTCTTTTTTATGACGATTGGACATCGTAAAATCAGAAAGGTGACTTGGAAGAATAAAAAAGCATTCTATTAATGACCCTAAAAGACAGATGATCGCAACGGCAGGAATATCCCAGAGAAATTTACCCATGATTCCTCCCATGAAAAAAAGAGAGGAAAAAGCGATCATCGTTGTAATTACGGTTGCAAGAACTGGGCGTATCGTAGCGACGGCGGCAAGTCTCGCAGCTTCTCGAGGTTTTTTCTTTTCTTCAATATGATGAAAAAAGTGCTCAGCGACAATAATGGCATCATCCACTAGCATTCCTAGAACCATAATGAGAGCAAACATAGAAATGAGGTTAATACTAATTCCCAGCATATCCATGACAATAAAGGCGATCATAAAAGCAATAGGTGCCCCTAGAGAGGTAACGACCGAGGTCCCAAAATTCAAAAAGACAAAGAGACAAAGAAAAACAAGGATAATTCCTTGAATTCCACTTTGAGAGAGGATATTTAATCTTCTTTCCACGTAATAACTTAAGTCATCAGTAAAATTGAATTGAATGTCTTTAAGCTCTTCGTTATCTTTAAAAAAATCCTCAGTCTCTTTTTTAATTTTTTTCGTAGAGCGAATAATGTCGGATTTTTCCTTAATAAAGACATCAAGAAAGATTGCTCTTTTCCCATTACTTCGCTCTAGAATTTGTGACTCCTCTGGGCCTTTAGTCACTTTGGCCAATTGACCGACTCGCACATTTTGACCGGTGGAGTTGGATCTAATCACCACATCGGCAATATCTTTTTCATTTTCAAATTCTGAAGTCGTTCGAACAATAATATCTCCGGCAGGATCTTTAATTTTACCGGCAGAGAGACTTATATTATTCTGTCGAATCGCTTCATAAACCTCTCCCACCGTAATTTGGTAGAAATTAAGCTTTTCTTGATCCACTTCAACTCGGATCTCATCTTTTCTATAACCATCAAGATTGACTCTTGAAACATCGCTTAGACTCTCCAGTTGGTCTCGAAGCTTTTTACTCACTTCTCGAAGACGATCATACTCTCCACCCGTCAAAGGGATTTTAAGGGTCGATCGACTTTTATTGGTAAGGCTTACGACTCGAGGTATTTCAGCATCTTCTGGAAGATCTTCAACGACATCAACAGCATTTTTAACGTCCTCTAAAACTTCATCAATATCAGAGTCAGGGTCTACATTGATATAAAAAATACTAACGCCCTCCAAAGACATCGCATTCATTTCATCAATCCCTTCAATTCCTTTGAGCTCTCTTTCAATATTAAGGGTTACTAGCTTTTCTACATCCTCTGCACTTGAGCCTGGATAGGTCGTTGTAACGGTAATCACATCGAATTCTACATTTGGAAAGGTTTCTTTTTGCAGATTATAAAGAGAAAGACCTCCGACAAAAAGAATAATGACTGTCAGTAGATTTACAAGAAGAGAACGTTCAACAAAAAATTCAATTAATTTTTTCAAACACCATCCTTAGATGTTTTTTAGTTTAGGCACTAAAGTTCCATAGAGTTGATTTAAAGAAGCCACCATTATTTGTCTTTGAGCGATATAGCTGTATAAGGCCGTCTCTGTTCGAATGAGATCCTCTTCCGAACGAATGACCTGGTCTAAGTCTTTTTTTCCTACATCATAAAGCTTGTTGTATTGCTTAAGAACAAGTCTTGCAAGATTCACTCTTTTATAAGCACTCTCGATATTTTGTTGCAGTTGAAACATTCTTTTTCGAAGAAATCCTTCGGCTTGTTGCAAAGAAGAAGTTATTGATTTCTTTTGATGCTCAAGGATCTTGTGCTGAACTTTTTGCTTTTGAAGCTCCGCTTTTTGAGGACCAAAGCCTAGAGGCCAAACAGCATTGAGAGCAAAAACGACTTCATGGTTACTTTGCCCTAGTTTTCCTTCATCAAAAAGACCATCGTTTTGGGCCTTAATTCGGTTTGTTTTATAGCTGGTCTCTAATTTAATATCAGGCATAACCGAATAGTCTGCATTTTTAATACTGGCCTGAACCTGGCTGATCGCCTGCTCCAGTTTTAACAGAGTTTTATTTTTTTCGAGCTCCTCCATGGATACTCTTGGAAGTCCTAGATCCAATTCATCGAGGACACCGACTTCAATTTCTCTGACTTCTCTATGAAGAAGAGATGCCAATTGATCTAGATTTGTTAAGAGATCATTTTCAGCGGTATTAACGGCCTCGGCTTGAGCAATCTCGGCCATTTGTGCAGACATCAGATCGACGTTTAATCTTAGTCCATCTTTAACCATTCTTTTAATAAGTCTTGTTCTTTTCTTTGCTCTTAAAAGTGCTTCCTTTTGAAGACCAAGCAACTTTTTTGAAAGAGAAGTTTTAAGGTAGGCTTCATAAAAACCAAAAAGAGAGCTACTAAGAGTTTCATCAAAGGTTTTTTCTGAAAGCTCTTTAGTCTTTCTTAAAATCTCTCTTTCTTTAAATTCTTTTCTTCCAAAGAAGTTGGCCCCAAGTGACTGGACATAAGAAACCTTTTGGTAGAACTGGTAGCTATTTTTTGTGGACCCAAAGACAACTGCCGAGTTCGTAGGATCTCTTTTTTCGTGATAATACACATTTTCAAGCTTAAAGCTTCCCCCCCAAATAGTATCTTTTAAAAGAGAGGCGCTATGGACACTCATCGTTGAGTTTTGATTAGAAAAAGCGGAGCTACTATCAAGCTTATTTTCTGTTAGGCTTCCAGAATAGACCAGACTCCAAGGTCTTTTATCCTCAATCGCTTGAAGGTTAAGAGAAGAGATCTCCACTTCGAGCCGTTTTTCTACAACGGATCTATTGATACTCATAAATTCTTTAATGAGAGGGGAGATGGTGGCCTGGGCACCAAAAGAGAGGAATAACATAAGAATGAGGATAAATTTCATGATAACTACCTAAAAATTGTTCATTATATGAATACCATTTGCCATTTTATTTGACTACGACCCTAGAATGGTGCATTAATGTTTTGCCGAGAAGGAGAGATTGCCGCCGGTACCCTCGGGTACGGGAGGAAAGTCCGGACACCATATGGCGTCGTAGCGGGTAATGCCCGTCCACCGTGAGGTGAGGACAAGTGCAACAGAAAGGATGTACAGGTTAAGCTGTAGTGAAATCAGGTAAACTCTACGAGGTGCAAGCTCAAATAGGCCTATGCTTGAGGACGGCCAGTCCAAAGTAGGCGGGTAGAGTGCTGGAGGGATGGAGTAATTCATCTCCTAGACGAATGGCAATGGAACACAGAATCCGGCTTATTTCCTTCTCGGCGTTTTTATTTTTCCACTTCTATTAAGACTCCATGATTGGTACTTAGCTGAGATTCTTGGGTTTGCGATTTCATGGATTCAAACTGAACTCTTTTCTTCATCACCACCTCAGAATCAAGGACCTTAAGCTCCTTTGAAAAAATATGATCTAACAAAAAGCTATCCTGTCTATTTTCTGAGATGAGGTTGTTTGACGCGCAGTAGGTACATTCTGGTTTAGTTTCAAAAAGATGATCTTTAAATCCTGCCTTTTGGATCGACTCACAAAGCTCTGGATTATAAGGAGAGATAAAGCTCTCCTTATGCTCAAGAGAGCAATTGAAATTTCCTGCTACTATTGTAGGGCCTCTGGTTTGGTCAAGGGCCTCAAGAAGTGCACTTCCTTGCTTAGCATTTTCCTCCGACCAGCTTTGAAGAGGTCCCATATATGGCATAAAATACTCAAGGTCGCCATTGAGTTGAGTACAATAAATTTTAATATTATCCACAATAACTGAAAGTGCGCTTCTTTTATAAAAAGTAGAGTAATTTGTAAGATCTACTAACGATTTAGAAACTATTTCTTTTTTAGAGAGGATAAGAAGTCCATCATCTCCTTGAAAGCTAAGTCTAGGGGCGCCTTTAAATGGATTAATTAGTTTTAAAAAGCTTAGAATATTGAGTTCTTGATTACTTGAAAGAAGGGCTTCAGCGCAGGATCTATTTTCTTCAATTAGTGGTTTAATAAGAGAAGAGCAATTTTTTTTAAAGCAGCTTCCCAAGTCTCTTTTATTTTTAAGAAGACAAAAGTCGTATAGACAAGAAGATATATTCTCTTCACCAAAAATAACAGAAAGACCACAAGTTGGCGCTTCAGAAAAATAGTTTTGCGTGGGGGCAGAAGAAAAGGAATAAAGGTACCTATCGCTCAGGTTTTGCTTTAAGTAGTCCTTATTTTTTTTACCCCAAACTTCTTGAAGACAAAGGACATCTGCACCACTGTGATAAAGAAAGTCGTTAATAAAACCTAAGCGAGTTTTAGCAAACTCCACCCGACGTCCGTCAAGGGCAAGGTTATATGTTAAAACTTTTAGACCGGCATGGACATTAAAGGAAAGGAAAAAAAAGAGTAAAAGATATTTCATATCTCAATTCTATCAAGAATTTTTAGGGTCGTTGTAGAAAAATGAGTATCTTCTGATTTAATATTATAGAACTTTAAATTCTTATTTTCGGAAAAGACCTTTTTAAGCTCCTGCGATGTAAGATTGAGAACATAATTTTGAATTTTATACTTCGTAATTCCCGTTTTAATTGAAGGTAATTGATCAAGATTTATCTTTTTCTTCCATTTGGGGTATTGATTTAGAGTCGAATCCTCAGAACTATATATAAAAGTTGGTAGTTCAATCTGCCCACTCAACCACTCACCTTCCTTCCTTTTAAGTCCTAAAATAGAATTTCCTTTTTTGACAAGGACCCGAATCAACTTAAGCTCATAGCTCTCTTTGATCTTTTGATTCGTCAAAGGATAAGAAAGAGGATTCTTAGTTTTAGTCGCAATACATTTTTTTTGAAGAGGACAAATCAGACATTCTGCTTTTTTAGCCTGACAGAAAACTCTGCCTAGATCCATCAAAGCCTCATTAAGGGATCTGGCGCCTAATGTTTTTATTTCTTTAGCAATTTTACCTTCTTCAAAAAGCTGATAGAGTTTTTTTTGAAGTTTAGGCCCTTTCTCCTCTTGAATACCATAAAAGCGAGCAAAGACTCTCTCAAGGTTGGCATCAAGGGCGATCGCCTTTTCATTTCTACCGATAGCGATAAGGGCATTTGCAGTATAATGACCAATACCAGGAATTTGAATAAGTTCTTCAAATTTTTTAGGAAACTCTCCCTTATAATCTTTATGAATCGTTTCAGCTGCCTTTTTGAGATTTCGGGCCCGTCTATAATAACCAAGGCCCTGCCAAGCAAGCATGACCTCCTCTTCACTGGCTTTTGCTAGAGAAGAAATATTTGGGAACTTTTTAAGAAAGCGGTCAAAGTGCTTTTTAACTGTCGTCACACTCGTTTGTTGAAGCATGATTTCAGAAACCAGAGTCGTATAAAGAGTTCTATTCTTTCGCCAAGGAAGATCACAGTACTGTGAGTCAGACCATTGTAGGAGTTGCTTATTCATTCTTTTTTTGTACTAGGGGGAGTCTTTATTGACAATAAGAAAGGATTGAACTTATGCGACCTATAAGCTCTGAAGCATGAAAAGGTTTGAGACCAACACCTTGTTGAGTGGCCCCGACTTCATCCATAAAGTTTTTAAAATCAAGGTTCATCTCATCGATATCTGTAATAATGATAAGTTGTTTTGCTTTTGAGTCTTTAACCCACTGCTTTAGTTTTTGAAGATTATTATTCCCATAGTTCCGACAAAGATCATCACTCGTTCCCATAATTTTTTTACTCGTATTAAATAAAGAAATGGTAGGTGCTTTAAGACAGCTTCTTTTTAGTTTATCGATAAAGCTTCGTCTGTGACAATAATTAGGGTCTCTTGAGTAGTCGACATTTTTCATAGATGAACTGGTATCGACCCAAACCTCAAATGAAGATGGCTTCTCTTCTTTTTGCGCCTTTCCACAATAAATATCAAAATAATAATCTTTATCACAATTCACGAGTTGAGATTCTTGAGCATTAAAGGTCTTTAACTCTGTTGGCATATCCTCCGAATCATCGACGAAATCTTTTTTTCCTACATAACCTGTTTGAGGGTTAAAGCATCCCTCTCCCATAGGGACGCAATCATTAGCGACATAAAGGTTTTTTCCAAACTCTATATTATGAAAGGAGCTCGATTCAGAAGAAAGAAACCAAACTTCTACTTTTTCTGGAGTTGCCAAAAGACTGAGAGGCATAAAAAAGAGAAAGGTAAGAAGGATTTTCAAAATTCCATACCCTTTTGTTTAAAGTAGCGGAAGAGGTTATTTCCAAGATCCACCATAAGGTCTCTACTCTCCATATCTAGATTAAGAAAGTCTGTGAGATAGGCCTTTTGTCTTGGACTTAATCCCTCTATTTTTTCTTTTAAACTCTTTTGAGAAAATTTACTTCCCTCATCAGGTTCAAAAGGAATTGTTCGTGTTTGCCCTCTACTCGCGCTGACCTTTGCCTGTGCCGGTCTTTCAGCTGTTCCTAAAGAGGAGAGCGCGTCTCCAAGCTCATCGGATTCATTGATCGAACTAGTGAGTTCTCCTTTATAGAACAATACCAAACGCTTAAATTTTTCCTCAAAGGACTCTTCAATAAAATCAATAATTTCATGAAAAGGAATATCGAGTTTAGCGGTGATTTTAGCGACAATTTCAGGATTAAGGTCTGAGGACTTCTGTCCCATAAACCGACTTAGAGTGGAGACTCCAATGTCCGCGGCTTCTGCAAGATCCTTTTGAGTAATGATTCCTCGCAGTTGCATATACTTCCGAACAATGGCCAGATAATGATCCCATTTTTCTTTCTTAAATTCTGACATAGAACCTCCTGTATTTATTATCGGAATGCAATTTTTTTTCTAAATGCAATTTTTTATCTTGACGCAATTTGTCAGTTATTGTAACATGCAATTATAACATGGATGTGAGGAAACACATGGATAGTGTAGACCATAAAAGACCCCCGCTAAACAACCCAAAGAGAATCTTAAAAACGTATTTTCAGCTAGTTGCACCCTTTATTTACGAGTACCACGAAGGTGCATGGAAATTTAAGGCCGATATTGCACGAGGCGAATACAAAAAAGTAGGAGAATCTGGATCAGAAATATTCTTTGGAGATCTGGAAGAATTCCTAATGAATGCCCTTGACACCGATAAGATTTCAGATAGTTATCAGAGTTATGAGGTCATCGAAAATATGAAAATTGCAGACCGCAACTATGATGAAATCATCATTTCAGGTGGTCTTTTTTCTGGGGTGACCTTTAAATCAGTTCATTTCAACGGATGCACCTTCTTTGCTAGTCGAATGGAAAATTGCCGGTTCATCGATTGCACTTTTTCAGAGTGCAAGTTTCATTTCAGCCATATCCTTCATAGTCAGTTTCACACCTGCCTCTTTGAAGGAAGTTTTTATGAAATCTCACCTATTAAAAAATGCCATTACGAGCTTTGTGAGATCGACACTAAAACCAAATACTTTATCGCTAAATATGATGGAAATTCAATGATGGGTCATCAAGGACGAATCGACCTTTCAGAGGACTCTATGGAAATGGAAATCCAGATGAGTTCTCTTTTAGCCAAGGAGTTAAAAGACGTTGCTTAGTTTTCTCTCTTGATCCTAAGGATAGGATCATTCTCTCTCCCCCCTTCTCCCCAAGATCCCTGGAAGGATTGGAAAGGAGAAAAAGTTTCTCTCTCTTCTCTCTCCGAGGACCCCGCTTTCACAAGCGGGGTTTTCTCGTTTTAGAAGCTATATCTTAAAATTTCATCTACAATTTTAGGATTGATTTCTTTATTGCGAGATTCTCTTCTTAGTTCTCGATTTGGTTTTGGAATCAGATAGTCGGGATGATCCCAACGAGAGCTTCCGGTCCAAAGGCCATAATTGACTCTAAACTGGTCCCCTTCCCATTTCCCATGAAGATCGTAGCTATAAACTTTTGTCTCTGTCTCAAGTCCGACAAAGTTAGGATCGGGATTAAAAGGAGATGCGTAATAAACATAGGTCTTCACTTTTAGGACCTCATCATTAGACTCATCTTCTTTAATAAAAGATTTCACCTTATAAACAGGTACATTCCATACTTGATAGCCAGCATCAAAGTCCATAATAAAAGGATTCTTTTTTTCAAATCCTTCGACTTGGAGAAAACGGTGAAACTGATCCGGATAAACATCTGCATAGATACTGTCCCATTCCGCATTATTTCTTTGACCATAAAATTTATCACCAAGCTCAAGCTCTAAGGACTTAAGAAGAAGTGCCTTTAAATCTTTAACTTCAAAGGGAACACCATAAAGTTTTATACCCTTTTTAGGCTCCTTAAAAGTGATAGCGGCCATCGCCCAAGCATTACAAAGTCCTTCCCAGTCGCTTGCTCTTGGGTTGTAAACGTTTTTTCGTTCATAATTGGTAGCGTCTGTTTTAACACCTCTTCTGGCGGCATAGGCATCATACTTATAAAGAGTGGACTCTTTTCCTTCCCAAAGAATGGTCTCATGATAGGGATACCAATGAGAGGACCAGACCTCATGATCGGAGGTATACTCATATTTACCAGGTCTTACATAAAGAGCTCCATACTCTTCTGTGACAGAGGTAAAAGGAATCTCTCTTGGCTGGTAGCGAGTTGCATCTTCTAAAGAGAAGTCAATAAACTCCCCATAGGTAACTTCAGGAAGACTTTGCGCGAGAGTGCTCACGGACAACATCATTAGAAATAAAATTTTTATCATGTGGCATTTTTAGCAAAAAAAAAGGGGAATCAAAAGATTCCCCTCGGTATAAAAAAGTAACTTAAAATTACTTTTGTCTTCTAGACTGTCTTTGCTCGTTACAAGCTGTGATTACTCGACCAGTAGCTTCTGTTTCCATAGCCTCGATGTTTTGCTCTACATCAGTAGCTAGTTTTTCAAGACAGAAATCAATTACAGATCCCATATCGAGAACTTCATCACAAGTTACCATGTAGTTAAAAGTGATGTCTTGTCTGATTTCTCTCATGATTGGACATTCCATTCTCGTTTGAGCAACTGGAATCTCATAAGAAGCAGGAGATACCGAAAGATTTGTCTTGTTTGTTCTAAGGTTTGTTGAAACAAGTCTTCTTCCATCAATCATTTGGTAACCAGATCGAGTTTGTTCCCAAACAAGTCTTTGATCCTTACAAACAATTTGAATTCGAGAAGGTTTAATTTGGTTTCCAACAGCAGCTGGATCTTTACAACCTAGTTTGATTTTTTCTAGATCAGTCGTTTGTTGTTGATTACCGTTTGCGTGAACACCAAGAGAAGCAATTAAGCCTAAGGCTAAAAATAGTTTTTTCATAAAAATCCTCCATATTGATTTTTAGGTATCACAACAAATTATTGATATTACTGTCAAGTAGCGTGTAGTTATCTAATCATTTCTAAAGAAACAACCAACAGAGATTTTATTTCTTTGAGAAGCTTTAATAAGATGAGCACTCACTTCAACTGCGTTTCTTAATCCTATGAGATTATCTGTCAGTAAAGCATTTCGATAAAACTGGGTCGTTTCATGCAGTAAATCATTGATGATGACTTCACCTCTTTCAAGCCTCATCTTAGTTCTTTTGAGTCCAACATAATTCCACATGGTTTGTTTGAGGGTAAGCATATCTTGATTGATCAAGGCAGTGTCAGGAGCTATAACACCTAACTCCCAATCCCGAATTAAATCGTCGGGATAATGAGTTTGCTGAGAAATTTTTTCAATAATATCCTCTGCACTAATTTGTCCCCAGGTAAGACCCTCTAATAATGACGTTGAAGCAAGTCTATTGGCACCATGAAGACCAGTACAAGCAACTTCTCCAATAGCATAAAGGTTTTTAACATTAGTTTTGCCTTTAAGATCAGTCGCTACCCCTCCACAAGTGTAATGAGCAGCAGGTACAACTGGGATTGGATGCTTGGTGATATCCACACCTTTTTCTAACCCGTATTCATAGATCGTTGGAAATCGCTCTTTGAGCCATTCTGAATCTTTATGGGAAATATCGAGATAAACACAATCGTGTTTCGTTTCAATGGTTTCATCCACAATCGCTCTCGCAACCACGTCTCTTGGAGCTAGCTCTAGATCCTTATGATATTTTTCCATGAAGCGATCACCTGAGGAATTAATAAGGTATCCACCTTCTCCTCTTAGTGCTTCGGAGATCAGAAATCTTCGATGACCTGATTGATCAAAAAAGGTTGTGGGGTGAAACTGAATAAATTCCATATTTACAAGATTCGCCCCTGCTCTTTTGGCCATAGCATGACCATCGCCTCTGGCCCCTTCGGAGTTAGAGTGATGAAGATATAGAGCACCGACCCCTCCTGTAGCCAGAACCGTTGCCTTACTCATGGCCTTCACAACTTGTTCATTTTCTTGATCGAACAAATAAGCGCCAACAACTTTATGGGGCTCATATCTTTGTTTAAGAGAAGCTCCATGGTGCATTGGAGTAATAAGATCAATCGCCGTATGGGCCTCTAAAATCTCAATATTAGGGTGAATAGATTTATCTTTAATATAGTTTAGAAGAGAGGTCTGAATACTTTTGCCTGTGAAATCCCCCTTGAAAAGAATTCTAGGCATACTGTGGGCGGCTTCCTTCGTAAAACTAAGTTCTCCTTTAGTATTCGTTGCAAAGGGAACTTTAGCTTTTTTAATCAGAAGCTCCTCAAGGACCTTACCTGATTTTTGAATCATCAAATTAATCGCACCTTGGTGAGAAGTCTGAGCGGAGGCGGCCATCACATCTTCAGCAAAAGCGTGATCCCCTTTTTTTAAATAAACGATTCCACCCTGAGCGTAATAAGTATTACTAACAAGAGGATCTTTTTCTCGTGTAACAAGACCGACTCTTAGCCCTTGTTCACTTAGTTTTACGGCACACGAGAGACCTGCAACTCCAGTTCCAATAATCATGACATCGAATTGATACACTTTCATTAAGATCCTTTAACCTTGAGAGAGATATCAATTTGAGGAGCATTTTGTGTGAGACATCCAATAGAAAAAGCATCGACTCCAGAAATATCATAGTCTTTGCAATTCTCAAGTTTAAGTCCACCAGAAACTTCATAAGTCATAGTAAAATCTTTAAGTTCGACTGCCTTTTCAATATCGCTAGGTGAAAAATTATCTAGCATGACATGCTTAATTCCAAGTTCAAGGGCCAGTTTAAGTTCATTAAGATCATGAATTTCAGCAACAACCGGCTTATAGAAACCTTTTTGGGACTTAAAAAATTCAAGTGCCTTATCAAGACCACCAAAAAAATTCTTATGGTTATCTTTAATCATCCAAACATCCGTTTGATCAAAACGATGGTTAAACCCTCCTCCTTTAACGACAGCGTATTTTTCAATAAATCGTAGCCCTGGAGTCGTTTTTCTTGTGTCAAGTACAGTAAGATGAGGAACAAGTTCTACAAACTTATTGGTAAAGGTAGAAATAGCACTTGCATGCTGAAGAAGATTAAGCGCCAGCCGCTCTCCAGTTAATCCCACAGAAAAAGGAAGAGTAAATTCAAATTCCGTCCCCTTAGTCAATTTTTTCCCTTCAAATTCGAGAAGAAAATCGAGCTCAATACTTTCATCGAGATATTTAAAAACGGAAATAAAAAAGGGTAACCCTGAAAGAAGGGCATCGGATTTAATCTTGAGAACAAATCTCGTCTGAGTAGACGGAAGACTTTGAAGATAGCCATAATTTTGCTCAAGTCCGTCTTCTTTAAAAAACGCCTCAAGGGTTGGCCTTAATGCTGCAAAGCTTAAATCTAGTCCCATATGAATTCCTTTTGATGCTCCTCTAAATATCTCTATTAATACCATTCGTTAAGGGCCTATTTTAAAGGAGACCTTTGAATAAATAGAGACATGAATTCAAAGCTTGCCCTCTATCTCTTGGCCCTAATCATGTTCATCCTCTTTCAAGACAGCAGGGGGGTCTATAAAAGTCCCTCATTTCAAATAGATGGCCCTAGACTTAGTAAGGCTTACGTCCTGGGTGATAAAAGCGAACTTTCTCGAAAGCTGCGAGAGGCCCATCAAAAGCTTAATTTGGCCCATCTTTTTACCCCTTCTGGACTTCATTTTCAGGCGACTTTATCTTTGATCTACTTTTTCTTTCTTCCTCTATTTTGGAAGAAAAAGGCAAAACTTAAGCTTCTTCTCTTGGTTGTAGGAATCCTCCCACTTTTTTGGGAAGGGTATCTTGCAATTAAAAGGATTATTTTTTTAAGACTCACTTTTACTTTTAAAAAGTTTATTCCTTTTAATCTGGATCACTTTCAGCTTTTTTTAATCGTCTTTTTTCTCGATGTTTTATTTGGTACCTTTTCACAAAGTCCATGGAGTTATTTTTACAGCTTTCTATTTCTGGGGACTCTTTTTAGTGCGAAATCAATGAGCTCCGTCCCTCTTCTTTTTTTCATCACCCAGCTTTTTTTAAGTGGTCTCACAGGAGCCCCCTTTTATCCTTTAGCCTCTATTATGGGTATCATCCTTTCTTCTTTATTTTTTATTCTTTTTCCCTTTTTTATTCTCTCTTTTTGGATACCGATGAATTTATTTCTAGCGAGCTATGAAAAGCTTATTCTCTTTCTTTCAAAAATAGGTACCATTGAGGTTCTCTATCCTAGTAAGATGGTTGTTTTTTTGATTTTGATTAATGCCAGTTCTTTTAAAATCAAAAAGATTTTTCTCTTTTTACTTTTATTGGAGTCCTCCCCTGTGTTCAATCTTCCTTATAATGACTTTCAAAAAAAGAGACCTTTTGATATCGATTTTCTCTATCCTCAAAGTGAAATTGAAAAAATGAAAAGAGTAAGAAAGGGATATAAGCTTACCTACAAAGACCAAAGTCATTGCAGGCATAAGCTATATAATTCGTTTTATGAAGTAAGATGTCAGTACTGAAGAAGCTTAAGAAGCTGCTCTTTAACGTCTGAGACTTGAGGAAGAATTTCATCTTCAAGGTCTGGACAGTAAGCAACGTGACTGTCTTTAGCAGCAACTCGAAGAATAGGAGCATCAAGGCTTTCAAAACACTCTTCGTTTACTCTGGCCGCAATTTCGCCAGCATAGCCACTAGTCTTAGTTTCTTCATGACAAATAAGAAGTCGATTCGTTTTTGAAAGAGACTTCTTAATGGCTTCCATATCAAAAGGAACAAGCGTTCTTGGATCGATAATTTCAATCGTCTTTCCTGTTTCTTTCTCTACCATTTTAGCAGCATCAATGGATTTCTGAACAAGAGCACCCCAGGCAACGATGGTGGCATCACTTCCCTCTTTCGCGACTCGAGCTTTTCCAAATGGAATCATATACTCTTCCCCTGGATCCGCACATCGGTTATACCCCTGATAGTAAAGATGTTTATGTTCAAGAAACATGACTGGATCATCACATCGAATCGCTGTTCTAAGAAGTCCAGCAGCGTCCTGAGCATTGGATGGGAAAGCGACATAAATTCCAGGGATATGTGTGAATAGAGATTCTCCACACTGGGAGTGATAGATCGAACCCCCTCTCAAATATCCCCCGATAGGCACTCGAATAACCATTGGGCATTTAAAGTCTCCACCAGATCGGTAACGGGTGGTCGCCATTTCATTTTTAAGCTGCATATAAGCAGTCCAAATATAATCAAAAAATTGAATCTCAACGACAGGCTTAAGACCTCGAATAGATTGTCCAATTGCCCGTCCTATAATATTGGCCTCTGCTAGTGGGGAGTTAAAAACTTGTCCTTCAAGAGACTCTCTTTGAACACCTTTCGTAATGGTAAAAACTCCGCCCTTACCTTTTAGTTCAGGGTTATTAAGTCGTTCTAGCTCAGAAAAGTCCGCTACATCCTCTCCGAACATTCGCAGTAGAACATTTTTACTAAATTCTGATCGAAGAACACTATTAATGGTTTGGGCCATTGGAATATCTTCTTTCCCAGAAAATTGAGGTTCCTTTTCAAAGTCAGGACCTGTGATATCCACATCGTGAGAAAAGAGGTGATCTCCCCATGTCTCTTTTTTTGGCCATGGAGTCTCTAGCGCTTTATTGAGCGCTTCTTTAATCTCATCATTAACTTCTGTTTTGAGATCCTCAAATTCTTTTTCCGAAAGAATTCCACCTTCTAGAAGAAGTCGTGGATAAGAATTTATAACATCTATTTCTTTTTCTTCGCTCAGTTCTGCTTTCGTTCGATACCTACTTTGGTCATCAGAAAGAGAGTGGGAGTAAGGTCTTGTCACCTTTGCGTGAACAAGAACAGGGCCTTTTCCTTTTCGAAGATGCTTAACGGCATCCATGGCCGCCTCGTAACTATCAATTGGACAATTACCGTCACATTTAATGATTTCAAGTCCTGGAAACTCATCTAATGCTTTAGAGATGGATCCCCCCGGCGTTTGAACTTCTACTGGAACAGAAATAGCAAAGCCATTATCTTCAACCATAAAAAGAACATTGAGTTTATTCACACAGGCAGTAGTTAAAGCTTCCCAAAATTCCCCTTGAGAGGTCGTTCCATCTCCAGAACTCACATACACGATTTCATCATCATGATAAGGAATACCTTTGGTATCAAGACCACGTTCTTTTAAACTTTTAAGATATTGTCCAGCTTCAGCGGCACCTACCGCCTGAAGAAATTGAGTTCCAGTACAAGAGGAGGCGGAAATAATATTTTCTCTTTTACATCCCCAATGAGCTGGCATTTGTCGCCCGTGGGATGCAATATCGCCCGTATTTCCATTGGCCTGACAAAGCATTTCATATGGAGTCATTCCAAGTGCGAGGCAAAGAGCTCTATCTCGATAATAAGGGATGAACCAGTCATATCGTGACTTCATGGCATAACCAAAAGCAGTAAGAACCCCTTCATGACCGGCGCCTGAAATTTGAAAGAAGGCCTTTCCTTGTTTTCTCATTGCAATTTCGGTGTCATCAATTTTTCGAGAGACAAGGATGTTACGCAAAAACTTTTTGAGATCGTGTTTACCGAGACCATTTTTCTTGGCCTTTTGAAGTTTTTTCTCAATGAAGCTCGCTTTAAGAGGCTTATCAGATTTTTTCATATTTCCTTCTTTCGTTTTATCAAGCATTTGAAGACCTTATCTACGAGTGTTTAAAATCCAGAGTACTTTAAATTATCCCGAAGAAATTGTCTAAAGCAATGCACTAAGTAAAGCCACTAACCTATTGAAAGTATGTCGATAGAACAAGGTTTTCAATCAAAAAAGATTATAGGACACGTTACAGTATGACACCAATCCAAGTTTAGGTGTTAAAAGCTCCCATTACTACAGTTTGGAGGCACTTCGTTGTATTAAGATTTTTGATTTGAAAAATATGGGTCTGTAGCACTACCACATCTAATTTGAGTACCTCCTAGAAAGCTACCACTTGCTTTAACCTTAACCTTAGTGATTCCTAATCCATCAGTACATGATGTGAGTATATTAGTGCCGCCTGTACTGCCGCAGGTTCCATCGGCACCACACACAGAGGGTCTTGAATTATCTGTTGGGATTGGGTCCTTGATGTTATCACACCAACCCTGAATGTCAGTTACATAGTTACTAGAATTTGTTGTAGCTTGAAATGCAGCTCTAAAAACATTCGAGCTACTACAATCCATATCCTTTTCACTTCCTCCAGATCCCCCAAACTTCACATTCACTGTGGAGGAAGTTCCACTTTGGAAATCATCGTTACCAGTACTTAAACTTGAGCTCGCACAATAGATTGTTGTTATTTGGTCTACCCAATCACCCGACCTTAGAACCATTCGATACATAAATTTTCCTGTTGGGCATGAGAAAGTTGTCGCTCCAGAACAGTCTCCAATACAATTCCCCCAAAAAGATGGATCGGCACAAGCCTGAGTGTTACAAGCTTGAGAGGAAGAGCCCGTACAACCTGCCCCACAAAAGGAAGGAGTAGGGTTAGTACATGTTCTTGTTTGAGTCCCTCCGCCACAAGAGGCACTACAAGCTCCCCATGCACTCCAGCCTCCATTTACAGGAGTTTTAAAAGAGATGCTTCCATTTTGATTATTGATAAAGCTATTCCACTCAGCAGAAGTATTTGTTGATATAAATTGAGAGCTTCCTCCATTTTTTTCAACCTCACGACAAATTCTATGACAGTTTATGTTGGTAGAGGAATCGATCTTATAACCTGTACTACAAGTATTTAAACCATACACATTGATGGAAAATAAAAAACTGCTGATATTTAAAAATATTACTCAAGAATATCTTATTATATCTAGCCTTCATCAGGAAAATGCTTCAAAAGAATAGTTCTAAGTTTTTTAATTTCACTCTCTTGTTTTTCAAGGCGAGCTTTTAAGATCTTATTCTCTTTTTCTAGGCTAGATATCTTTCTTTCATTTTCTTGAACTCTTAATTCAATCCCATATTTCATGAGTTCAAATGTTTTTTGATTTCGTCGTATTTCTTCTTGTTGCTCTTTAATGGCTTCAACAACTGGAGAAACTAAATTTCCATAGAGTACTGCCTTATAACCATCATCATTTGTTTTAACGAGCTCAGGAAAGATTTGTTCTACCTCTTGAGCGATAAATCCATAGGTAGATTCTCCGTCTTTTTTCCAATCGAAGCTTACCCCTCGAAGTTGAAGAACTTTATCTAATGCTGAATCAACTGTTTGGATATTTTCCTTTAATCTTTCATCAGAGGAATAAAGGAAAGCATCGGCCGTTAAATCTCCCCAAATTCGGCTATCCCCAGTTTCATCAATCCAAAATTTTCTTGAATAACCACCAGAGGATCGAGTCCAAACCTCAAAGTCACCATAATGATTGGTTCGATTTGTCACATTAACACCAACCCAAGCGGCGGGAGTGGTTTCTGCTGTATTATTTAAACTTATATCGCCCATTCCGATACCAACTCTTGCCGCCCCAGTTCCATTAGAGTTTCCAATATGAATAGCTTGAACTACTTCAGGTTGGGAACAATTATCGCCACAACTAGAGACTTCAACTACCATAGTTGGGTTAAAAGTAGCAGGATTAAGAGCACGCACGTTTAATCTATACGGAGAAGGACTCGTTGTTCCCATACCAACTCCATTTGCACTTGAATCCACAAAGAAAGTTCCTGAATCAAAGTTTACATCACCACCAGTTTGCGTGAGGTTTCCTGAGATTGATGTATTCCTGCTGAAGGAGATTGAGCTGGCTGTAAAATTGGCAATATCTACCCCAGCTGTATTAAGGGATATTTGGTCATCTACTGAAAGATCAATCGAGGAGTCTAAATCCGCATCTCGAATAACCGTAATTGCTGGATCCTGAATTGTATCTAATGGGTTTATAGCTTTAATAATAAATTTGACGTAGGCATTTATAGGTCGTGTTTCATTCCCACCACTATTTCCAATTGCATTACTGGAAAAAGCTATTCTCCCAATATTGTCAGCGCCATGACCAGGTAACGAGCCACCTCCAGCTCCACCATCTGTTCTAAATGCAGTATGGTTATGCGACATAAACTCATCTGCTTGACATGAGCCTACATTGTTCCCAGAGTTTCCACCGGTAGCGCAGGCGGTTCTCGTCGTTTTGTCTGGATCTCTTCCTGCTGCACCATCTACATGTCTAAGAAATCGTCCTCGAAGATCGGGAACATTAAAGGTCGTGGCATTGTCTCCTCGTCCCCAACTTGTTGAGAGAACAGAAAAGAGTGAAGAGTAAGTTGTTCTTGAAATTGCTCGACCATCACACTCTATCCACCCATTAGGAGGGGTACCATTTCCGGCCCACGAGGTGATCGTTCCAATGGGGTTATCGGATCCACCACTACCCACCGGGTTCCAAGATCCTCCACTATAGTAATAGAATAGTTTATCCGTAATGCTAAATATCATCATTGATTCAGGCGGTGAGGAAATCGCGTCTCTTTGAGCATTCGTCATTCTTGGAAGAAGAATACCGCTATCAGTAGAATCAATATCTAAAACAGCTTGAGGTGATATAGTACTTCCGACTCCTACTCTTCCAGCACTGTCGTCCACAAAGAGTGAGCCGGTTCCAAGACTCACGTCTCCACCATTTTGAGTCATAGATCCTAGAACATTTAATCTTGAAGTAGGTGTTTTAGTTCCGATACCAACACGACCTTGTCCATCAATTGTAATTCTCGCTTCTTGGGAGGTTCCAAGCTGGAGAATGTCTTCGGGATTACCATTTGAAGAAAGAAGAAGGGCACCATTGAGACCATCCGTATATCCAGCCCCAAATGGATCTTTTCCATTTTGATTAATATAACCCAAAACACCAACCTGACTTCCATTACTAATAAGTTTTAGATAAGCATTTTGATCATCCTGAGTACCGTTATCGGTATTGGCATTGATTTCAATCCCAGCAGCAGTTCCAGAATTTAATCGAAGAACTCTATTAACTGTATCACTTGTTTTACCAACGGAAAGTGCTACGGCAGGAGAATCGTCATAGATCCCAACATTAGTTCCACTGAAGTATGAAATGTTTGAACCAGAGGTCGTATCAACAAAATTTAAAAAATTAGTTTCGATACCGCCATCAAAGTGATTGATTGTTAGGCTTTTCGGAGTATTGGTATTAGCAATCATTCTCCATCGATCTGTTGTGGGACTATTACCATCAATTTGAAGTCCTGCATTTGTTCCTGAGGTTCCTGCAATTCTAAAAGGTACTGTTTCACTGCTTTGTATATGGAGTGCATTTGTTGGAGCTATTGTTCCTATTCCAACTTGACCACCCTGTTCAATAGTTACTCTTGTACCTACAGAGGTTTCATTAAAATTAAGATTACTTGTTTCGGCCGAAAGGGCCCACGATTTATTAGAGTTATCAGATTCTACAAGACGAAGGTGATCATTTGCAGCGGAGATGTCCATTTTTGAAGCAGGTGTATCAGTTCCAATACCTACTTTACCATCGCTCTTAATAACCACTCTTGCATCAGTCGTATCCACACTGGTTGTATCATTATCATTGCTATTGGCAAGGATAAGATCTCCTCGACTATTTGTTGCCGTACCTTTTCTATAAAAAATACCTGCTTTATATTTTTGATTTTCTTCACCGTTAACAGCAAATCCAACTCCAATAGAGTCCCCATTTTGATTGGAGTTTAGTCGAAGTTTTAATCCAAAATGATCATTTGCAATTAGTCCATTTGAGTCTGGAAGTACAACCCCAAGTCTGGCCTCTGGAGATGAGTCCCCAACTCCCACATTTCCATTCCCCATAATAGTAAAGATTTCGGTAGATTGAGTCTTGTCATCATAAAAACTATACTTATCGGCATTATCATTCAGAGAGAAAGTCCATTGATTAGCTTGAGCTCCCATACCCATAAACTCAGGACCTGATGGATCATCAAAGATCAGAAATTTATTTTGAGCGAGGCTTGAACCTAAGGAAAGAAGACCTGAAGGAGAAATGACTCCCCCAATACCTACTCTTCCATTAGTATCAATAACCATATCATCATTAGCACCATCTCTTCTAAAAACGAGCTTATTATTAGTTGTAGTAGAACCTTGACCGATATACCATTTTTCAACAACACCATCGAGAAGAGTGATCCCCGACTCTTGATCTGGCTCGCTTATAAGATCGACCGATGTTTTGACCGCTTTAGAGGAGTCACCGACTCGAACCGTTCCTGTACCATTAGGAATGATATTGATCACACCATTCGTATCAACTGAAGAAATTGTATTTCCTTCAATTTTAATATTTGAGACAGTAATGGAATCACTTGCTGAAATTGATCCTGATACAATCGCATCTCCTTCAACATGAAGTTCAGCTGCGGGAGCATCAGTGTTGATCCCGACTCTAGCATCTTCGGTTATTCGCATGACTTCTTGCTGACCTCCAAGCGCTTGATCGGTGATAAAAGCAAGATCCATTGCTCCTGGGGCAGATCGTATGGCCGCAATTCCAGCATATCCTGTTGGTGTATCCGAGACTCTAAAGAGAATCCCTGTAGCAGCATCCGTCGTTGAATCTGGATTTTCAATATATTGATCGGCCCATGTTAGTGGATCTAGAACATCAAAGGGAGCTGCTCTAGCTATTGATTTAATATGAAATTGAGAATCTGGTAAGGAAGTCCCTAGGCCGAGCCTATTATTACTGTCATCATATTTTAGTCCTGCACTTTCATTTAAAGACTGTGTAGCAGCATCGTAGTAAGGAATACTTCCATCAACATAACTCTGTTTATTTGTACCGCCTCTAAAGACTTCTAGCTGAGGCACAACTGTAATCGTTCCTGTAGCATTACTTACTAAAACATGATTTGGTAGACCACCAGAGAGGTTACTAATAGTTACCTTATCCCATTTCATCACCCCTGCCGTTCCATCTGTTTGAAGAACATCTCCTGGGAGTCCAACAGAGTTAGGAAGCGTAAAAAGAATATTAGTTAGAAGGTTATCGGGAGCTTTAATTCCTACATAGTTGTTTCCTTGAGAAGCAAGCTCTTTAAACTTAAGTTGACCTGCTTGACCAGGTGAAGTCCCAATCGGAGAGATCGTACTTTCGTTGATGTTATAAAGACCAACATTCTTAATATTGGTGATCCCATTTCCACCCAGATTGATATCCCCTCTCATGACTGAGGTACCATCTAGTTTTAGTCTCAAGTCAAGTTGAGTTTGAATATTTCCAGTCGTATTTTGGAGATTATTATATTCGTTATTATCAATTATTCCGCTTCCAATTTTAGTTGCATCAATATTGGCCGCACTATTGATATCTACATTCATGATGGAGCCATCTTGAATTTTTGCAGAACTGATTGCGTTGTCCTGAATCTTAGCGATACTAATCGAATTATCGGCAATTTTACTATTCGTAACAGCATTATCTTGTAGGTCACTATTACTTATACTGTTTCCTGCATTCGTAAGTACATTTGCCGGCCTCCATTTAGAGTTTGCATTATCCCAAACAAGAGTTTGACCATCGTTAAGTCCAGTGATGTCAACATCAGCTAGGTTTTGTACGTTTAGTGTAATGGACGGACCTGAGAGCCCATTGATGTCTGTTAGACTTCCCGAATTATTAAGCCTTTCCCAAAAGCTTCCATTATAAAGTGCCCAATCTCCTGGATACCAAGTTTCAGGAGTACCAGGATTAAGAAGATCAGAGTCTCCTCCAATATTAACGACGTAGTAATCACCTTTCTTTGCAGTCGACATACTCTCAAGGTCTGGAACCATAGTATTGACGTTCCACGCCCCTCTGTAAGTCAGACCGTCAAGATCTGTTGGCTCCCATTTTCCGAGAGAATCATTGTACTTTAGAACCTGTCCGTCACTTGCCCCCATGTTATTAAGCTGAGCGGCTTTGATCGTTCCATCTGGTATGGTTATGATAATGGGAAACGCAGTAGAACCATTCGCTTCGTGAAGAACAAGATTCATAAGAGATTCAGCAAGTAGAGTTGTAGACTGTCTTGCTTTTGCGACGATTTGATTAGCTGATTTAGTGACGATATCAAAAAAGAAATTTCCGCCGTCTTTTCCATTGAGTTGGACATAAACGACCTTATCAAGATGGTTCCCATCGACGATCAGATCACCATTTTCAATTTTTACATCTTGAAGAATTGGTCGAACGGTAACTGGTTGAATTGGCCCGGTAATCCCTTGCTGAGCATTTTCACCTAAATTGATATTACCCTTTGATCCCTTTGGCGAAGGAAGACAGCCCGTCAGAATCAAACTGATAAATAATAACCATTTCATAACCATTAATTAATTGTAAGGGATAGTCTAGGGCCAAAGATAGGTAGGTAATTAGAATCACTACCTTTTCACCTGTTTTCAGAGGCAAATTTTTCCACCTCAAACAAAAAAACTGCCTGTTTTGAGAGGCAAGATATGCATTAATCGAATAATATTAGGAGTTTATATGGTCGAATGATTATCAATAGTTACGGCAATAATTTCCTTATTTGGTTTTCAAGTGCCTTGATTCTCTCTTCTTGCTGATCAATTTTTCTCTCTAAATATTCGACTTGATTTTTAAGTGAAGCAAGCTCTCTGGACTGTTCTTCCCACATACCTTTCATCGTAAGATACAACTTTTGATTTTCTTCAATTTCTTCTTGTTGCTCTTTAGTTGAATTCACAAGGGCCGCAACTAATGGTGCAAGACCGAGAGTCAAATAACCTCTAGAATCTATTGCAACGGCTTCTGGAATACTTTCTTGAACGTTTTGAGCAATGAATCCAGCATACTCATCCCTTTGATCTAGCCCACTCATTTCATTCCATCGATATATTTTTGGCCGAATTCCTAATATCTCTTTGAGACCTCGGTTAAAACTACCTAAAATATCTTTTAATCGAGCATCTGAATTACATGTTAAATTACCAGAGCCATCAGTTCCTAATCCTCCTGCTAAACAGCTTGTTACTCCCGTTAAGGTTAACCCCGCGAATGAAGGAGTATCTGTAATACCAAGACCCAAACTTAACCTTGCAGAAGTATTGTTTTCTACGGCCCAACCTGCTCCATTACTGACAATAAAAGAATTATTAGTGGTAGAGTTTAGCCCCGCTATTGTTGTTAAGTCAGCATCAAAGGCTTGCACATCTGTTCCAATGACTAAACCAAGATTTGATCTGGCATTGGTAGCATTATTCGCCCCAGTACCCCCTTGAGCAATTGAGATACTTGCGACTTCACTCATAACTCCTGACCCATTATTAACGACAACATAATTAGCAGTTCCACTCGCAGTTTTACTTCGCGTGATACCTGCAGATGCATTAATATCAGCATCAACAATTGAGTCATTTATGATATTTGCGGAATCAATGACATTATCTGCGACCGTTGGATTAGGATAAGTTCCAGTGAGTTCTCCTCCTGCAGTATCACCTGAACCAATGATCGTACTCCATGAAAGAGTTCCTCCTGTGGTAGCTGAAAGTACTTGTCCGTTAGAGGCTGGGGCAGAGCTAGGAAGAGTATAGGTGATATTAGCTCCTAGAGCAGCTGGGGCCGTAAAAGAAGTAAAGTTTGCTCCACCACCTGTTTCTATAAGTCTGACCTCACCTGCACTTTCAAAGGCGCCAGCACTGATGGTTCCTGAGCCTGTGATATTATTAGCACCCATTGATATGTCGCCGGTCATCGTTCCACCTGCAAGAGCCAGTTTTTCTGAATCCAGTTCATTAATGGCCGCCTGAACAGTTGTGGCCACTATATTTCCGGCAGCTGTGTTTGCAAGTTTCGTAGCGGCTATGGCGGCATTTGTATTCACATCCGCATCCATAATCGTATCATCGAGAATGTCATTAGAATCAATGGCCCCAACAGCAAGAGATAGAGTTCCATCAGAGGCCAGAGTAGCATCACCACTCATCGTAACGCTAGCAAGTGTTGTTCCATCACTTACCAAAAGGTTCCCACTCGCTCCTGCAGCAAGTTCTGAAGGGTCCCCTGCTGTACCAATAAGAAGAGAGCCATTGGTGATGTTATAAAGTTTACTTTGGTTGACGGCATCGTTTGCAATCATGGCATTTTCAACAGCATTATTGGCAATAGTCAGAGCTCCAGAACTGTTTAGAGTCGCATCACCACTCAGTGCAACAGATGTTGCTGTTGTTCCATTACCGACAAGAATTTGTCCTGAAGTTTTGATATCAAGCTCTATGGGTCCACTTCCTGAACCAATCCATATGGATCCAGTAGAAGGGTGATAAAGTTTATCAAGCGTAACTGCATCATCGGCTAATTTTGCTGTTGTTACGGCCCCGTCGGCAAGGTCACTCGTAGCAACTGTATTTCCTGAAGAGAGAAGGATATCTGTAGGCGTCCAGGCGGAACCATTCCAAACAAGTGCTTGGTCGGTATTGGGTGGTGTCACCGAAACGTTACTAAGATCAGATATAGGAGAACTTGTTTTATCAATTTGGGCCCAAGTGTAATCGTTTGTTTGGGCCACGACGACTCCGCCTCTTCCAAAGACCGACGAAACCGTGTTGGAAATCTCAATTCTTTTCCAAACATCTAGAGCGGCATCATAGAGAATCCAGTCTCCAGCATTCCAAGTGGAATTTCCATCGACGGAAGTTGCTCCTGCTGTCGAGACGACATAATAGTCTCCCGCAGAAGGAGCGGAAGGTCCTGTTCCGTTATCTGAAAGAGTAGGTGTATTGGTGTTTGCATTCCAAGTTCCAAGATTATTAAGACCACTACCCGACCCAAGTTGAACCGTGACTACATGAGTGGCTGCACCAGCTGCATCTGTGATAATAAGGCTAAGAGTTGCCCCGACTAAAAGTTGAACTGCTCTTTGAAAGTTCGCTACAATTTGATATTTGGAAAGAGTTTCAATTTCAAGAGTTTCATTAAAGTCATAACCATCGGTCATTTGAATTTTCGAAACATGAAGAAACCGATCTCCTTCAAGCACCAGTTGGTCATTAGAGATGGTTACTGAATTTAAGATATGAGGTCTCTGATCTGCAATGATTCCTCTACCAGATTCTCCTCCACCTGTTGCTGTTTGATTAGCTGCTCCAAGCCCTGGATTTGGATTGCAGGCCTCTAATAGCCCTAATGCCATTAAGCTTAAAATTAAGAAAAACTGTCGAAAAGTCCAACTCAACAAATCAGCATCCTTTGGAAAAAATACTTTACTATTATAGTTCCTTTAGCAATGATCCACATAATTACAATAGTTTAGATCGCTTAACCACTTGTAATTCTTTCAAATCAGCCTTAATAAGCTGACACGAAAGTATTTTTACATTACTTTTTCGGAACGATGTGTCATTAAGGGAAAGTTAGCTAGACTTTCTTTGTTGAAGAGGAAAATTATTCCACATGAGGTTTTTATGCATAAAGTACTTCACCTTTTAATTGTTTTTTCAATCAGCTTCACAAGCTGCTTTCACGTCCAAGCCCAAACTATACCGGACCCCATAAATGACTTCACTGATATAGTTATTACAGGAGGAGGTACTGGAGGTACTGGAGGCGCTGGAGGTACTGGAGGTGTGAATATACCAGGTGAACCTGGAATACCTGGTCTGCCAGGATCTGGCCCCACTTTGACGATAGACCTAGGATTGGGAGACCTCAATGGAACTCTCGGAAATATAAATGATTTTTTTGAAAATGCTGGTGGAGCTCTTGATAATCTCCAAGATGTTTTTGGAGCAATTGACGGAATACTCGATGGATCATTTTTTAATGATCTTATAGAAAATGCAATCGGTGACTTCAGTCTATTTGGGCTAGACCCTATCCCTTCAGTTGGGGTAGCAGCTGCACTTGGAATGGTAGCCGTTCCAGTCGTTGCAAACTTAATAAATAAGGCTATAGAGGGAATCCTTAAATTGGTTGCTGCTGGGCTAGAAGCGTTATGGAAGCTCATCCGACATGGTTCTATGAAAAGACAAGAGTACATGAAAGCGTTCAAAGACGCTAAAAAACACTGGCTGAAACTAAAAAAGTTGGGAGCTGAACTTGATCAGAGACTGATCCAAAGTATCAAACTCCATTTCACTATTCAAAAAATTAAAGAAAATAGTAATTACGTAATGAAAAACGGATATAGACTCGCTCTTCAGGGTCTTCTTTTTAATCTACAAGGTATAGAGAGAAAGCTAAATAGACAGCTTGATGAGGCACTCGATAATAGCCTTGCTGATGAAGCTCAAAAAATCTCCCAAGCCGGAGCAAAAGTATCCATACTGATAGAGGATGCTAAAGAAATTAAGGAAAAATTTCCTGAAGATTTAGATGAAAAAAATCTCTGCAAAAAACTTAAAGCTGATTATAACGCAATTTTAATGACTGAGGGAGAACTTCAAAAGGCAAGAGGACATATATTAGGAGCGAGAGACTACTGGCAAGATGAATGGAATAAAGAAAACAAGAAAATAGACAAAAAATTTAGACGAGTTAAATTTAAGGCAAGACGTTTTTATAAAAAGTCGATATCAATGGCAACCAAAGGTAAAAGAAAGGCCCTCCGAAGACTCAAAAAACTAAAGAATAAAATCCCTACAGAAGAGTATGCTGAAAAAGAAGCTCTTATTCTCGAAACATACACACGAACTGTGGAAAAAGCGAGAAAAGATCGTGAGGTGGAGCTTCAAAAAGCAAAACAACTTTATTTAGATTTCAATGCCCAATTTGGTGAATATGAGGGGTATACCAGATGGTTCTCAGATCTCATCAACACCCAAGTTTCATTAACTAAAAGGTTCTCTGCGCTCATGAATATGGAGGATCAAATTGAAAATATCTGTACTCTTGTTGGATCTGAATATTATTAGGAGATATGATGTTTAAATACTTATTAGCACTCACTTTAATTTCACCTCTTACATTTTCCAATGAGGCTCCTTTTCGATATGATACTCAAAAGAAGATTTGCGAGAATGATTATGGAGAGCAAGGTTATAATCCTTTTAAAAAATTTGGAAAAATCCAAGAATGCTCCGACTTAAAAGAGGTAAAGGTAAATGCCTTTTTCATCTTTCGCCTAAAACGAGAAGATCATTTCATTGGTCATTTGCTTGAGTCCGCAAATCTATCTGATATTAACCTCAAGAAAAAAGAAATTATTGGAGTCAAATCCTCTAAATCGAACTTTAATCGAGCATCAATCTATAAGACCAAGATTACTTCTTCAGATTTTTCCAATTTTTACGCTCAAAATATCACATTCAAAAAAAGTACCCTTACCGATAGCTCCTTTCAGTCATCTATCATGAGAAGAGCACATTTTTCTAAAACTACAATTTCAGAGGTTGACTTTAGTCAAGCCAATTTAAAAGGGGCCAAGTTTAAAGACGTTGAAATAAAAAACTCTAAATTTATTAAGGCCAATTTGAAACATACCGTCTTCGAAAATGTTAAATTTATTAATTGTGATCTATCGGAGTCAAACCTTATAAATTCCAATTTAAGTAGTGTTGATTTATCATCAAGTAAACTTGAAGGGGCAATTCTCAAAGGCACTATAATAAGTAATGAAACGGAGCTTCCTTTCTCTCATCAGGATGCTGTCGAAATTCATGGTATGATACTAAAAAATTAACCCCCTAAGTAGTTGATATTAATGGATGGAGCAGACTATATTAATCCTTTACCCTGCTTTTCAATTTCTTAAATTTGAAGTACAAATTTTCAACTAACTTTAAATGGAGAGCCCCAATGAAAATATTCCTATATTCCTTTGCTTTACTATCTATCTTTTCTTCCTATGCCTCAATTCCATCATGGCAACAAATAAAGCTCAAAGAAGGAATTAAAGTCTTTAAAAAAGAAATTACTAATTCTAAGCTTGTTGCATTTAAAGGAGAGGCTGTCTTTGATACGACCCCTGGAAAAATCATTCACGTTCTTGGGGACAATAATCATAAGAAAGACTGGGTTGACCGACTAGTTAAAACCGAAATTCTAGAGAAAATTGGACCTTACGAAAAAGTTATGTACCAAGAGTTTAGTGCTCCATGGCCTGTTGCGAATAGAGACTTTGTTTATCATGCTAAGCTTGTTCGAAAAAAGAGTGGAGAGATCGTTCTTCATATGAATAGTGTTCCAAATCCAAAAGCTCCTAAAACAGTAGGAGTTAGAGCGGATCTTATTAAAAGTGTTTATGTACTCACTCCACTGGGACCCAACAAAACAAAGCTTGAAGTTGAAATCCAATCTGATCCAAAAGGACTTCTTCCAAAATGGGTTGTAAATATCATCCAAAAAAGCTGGCCAATGAAGACGCTTGAAAAAATTAGAGAGCAAGTGAAAAAGCCTTTTGTTCGAGATGTTCCCCTTCCTCCAGTTCAAGGCTAACACCTCGAATTTATTCAAACGACCTTTTTGCCGTCCTTACTTAAATCTCATCCTTCTTTATAATTGAAGGGTGAGATACGCTATAATCGCCTTACTCTATTTACAGTGCTTTAACCTCCATGCTTTAGTGGATTTTCCTGACGTAGTCTATCCGGAGTTAGCAACTTCGCTTCGTAGTGTGGGTATGGGAAATGCTAATCTTACTGTTGCTGGAAACTCAGAGGCAGCCTTTATTAATCCCGCGGGACTAGGAAGAAAAACTCCATGGCGATTTAACCTTGGTAATATTCTTTTTCAGACCAATGAAGACTTTCATGGACTAGGATATAAAGGGGATGTGACTAAATTTTTAGATAACTTTGGTAAAAAGCTTAGCCTTGATGGTGTTCGTCAACTTCTTCTTGCAGATCGAGGAAAATATCTTAGCTCTGATTTTCAAATTCTTCCTAATATCTCAGGTCCTTTTTTTAATCTGGGCTATCTCTATGTCACTAAAAATATAATTACAATGGGAAGAGCAGAGGATGCCCCCCTTGAATATGCAGACCGTGTTGATTACGGACCTTATATAGGATTCGGAATCCCTCTTTTTGGAGAATATCTAAAATTAGGAACCTCTGTTACTTATTTAACGAGGGCCGAGGCCAATGGAGAAAGTGATAAAGATACCCCTATTGCGCTAGCACCATCGGATTATGATAAAGGCTCCGCTCTCATTGCATTAATGGGGTTAACTTTTGAAGTTCCTTTTTTCCCATTTTTTAAATTTTCGGCCGTTAGACATAATGTCTTTAATCAAGCCTTTTCAAAAGATACGGCATTTCAACTCGATAAAATTCGAAACCAAATCGATATTGGTGCCTCTATTTTTCTTCCAATGAGTAGTGTTGCTTTTCTTTTCACTTTTGATCGTAAAGACATAAACAATAAATACAGTGCCGTGGATTCTGCCAGAAAACAACTGGTAGGCCTCGAAATTGCTTTTTTAGATTGGGGATGGCTACGTTTTGGATGGGGGGATGGTTATCTCTCTTCAGGTGTTCGTTTTAGAGGAAAGTCTTTCGAATTAGAGATCTCTTCTTGGGGTGTCCACGGTACTAGCCGTGAATACACCCGTAAAGAGGATCGAAGATTCGGTTTTGGATTTTCGCATTTCTTTTAATTTTTTCTAATCGTAAATAGTAATTCCACAAGTTTCGTTGTTATATTGGTTCCAATTTAATAAATGAAAATTATTATCCCCATCATCTTGAGCAATTCCATTAGAATGTGCAAAATCTGAAAAATAACATGACCAGATATGTATTATGTGCTTCTCAATACTATTACCAACAGTTTCCCCTACTTCTCCTTGCGGTGAATTTATAGCCGTTCTATAGCGACCAGTAGGAATGTGATAATAAAAAGTATATTTAATTGATGTTGCTGTTCTTTGCTGCCCATCCCAATTATACATCGTCAAGACATAGCTACAGCCGTCATCATCTCCACATAAGGTGGCTATAACATTATTTGGTATGACAACACTGGAGTTAGAGGTCAAACTATTAGTAATTCTCCACCTACCATTTATAGTGTCCCATTCAGTCCCATTACAATACTCCATCCATTTAAATGTAGAATTATACCTCTGAGCACCTTCATTCGCTGTTGAACAACCACTTCCAGAGTTTCCCACTTTAACATCGCCAACAACTTGCAATCCAGATGAATCAATAACAGCTCTCTCTGTTCCTGCTGTATCAAAGCGGATCTTATCTTCATCTGCGCTTTTTTCAACTTGAATTTTTGTATCAAGGTCAGCGTCTGCAAAGTCGTTTTCTACTCCACCTGTTAATTTAAAGACTGAAACATGAGCAGAAGAAATTGGCTCTTCCCCCCCACTAGTTGTCTCTCTTTTAGCGTAGAACGTTAGGTAATCTCCAGCAGTTAAACTTACAATTGTAGACATACTAACCGAAGCCGGATGCTCTCCAGGATTATCGGCAGCGTTAGGCCAAAGAGATCCATTACCACCGTGGATCAGGCTAGATCCATTTTTATAAATTAATGGCGCATATAGAGCTATATCTGCAGATCCAATAAGGCTATAAGAAATATGGTAAAAACCTGTTTGATCTACTGTGATTTTATTAGTTGCAAGGTCAACTGTCATCAAATTACTGGCGTCAGTTACTTGAAATGCAACCTGTTGTGCAGATGTAGTTGCTGTTAAGTTTTGTTCTACATTACTTCTTATTGAGGCGTAAACACCTGCTCCGGATGTGCCACCTCCACCTGAGCCGATATCTTCCCAAGAATCCCCATCCCAAACCTGAAGCTTGTTATCAGTTGTATTAA
>CBDUBC010000012.1:0-43352 GCA_965365285.1 uncultured bacterium | reverse complement strand
TATTCTATCTTAAAATTAAACAAGTCTCCATATTTTGTTTTATTAAAATCTGATCTAAATCATCAAATTATATGCATAGATAGTGCTGCATAAGTGATTTATACCATTGAACAAGTAATTTTTTAGCGCTAAGCGTAATCTTGAGAATAGATAAAAATAACAGTGAGGTTAGTGTGAAATCGAGCTATTTACCCATCATATTTTTGGTAATACTCGCTAGTTGCGGGGTCAAATTTGATTCTGCCAAACCTTGGGAGAATCCACCTCAATTTAACACTTTGACCAGTGAAGATGATATTAAACTGGCGAGTTTGATTAACCCATTTGCACCAAATCATGCCCTTAATTCCTATTATGTAGACGAGATTGTCCTTAAAGATGAAAACAATAACTCCTTCTCACTTCATAAAGATGAGTTTGGGCAAGTCTTCGTTCATCACTACAAGGGGAGACTTCTTCCTCCTACTCGAGAAGGAGATGGTCATTGGAGGATTAAAAAATCGAGAAAAGGATCCTTTCTTTTTCTCGATGCCCATAACGGAGAATCAATTCGAGTTCAGGCAGGAGATGAAGGACGATTCATTGTAAATGGTAAGGAGTATGTAAGATCCCTAAGAGCAGTAGATGAACTTAATGGAATTAATCGCTTTTGTATTCTTAATATGAAATCGGCAGGACGGGTTCTTAGAGACATTGAAGAATTAAATGATAGCGATCGGGCGAATCGTAAAGAGGAAATCCAGCTTTGTGAGGACAACGCAAAAGAGTTTATGGATGTTTCCAAAGATCCTCAAAACGATAAAAATGTTTGCCGCTCTATTGCAAAAAAATATCGTTCATCCCTCAGAGATTGTAAGTGAGAAGGGGAGTAGTTATGAAAAGGAAATATAAATTAATATTATCGGCCCTTTTAATTGGGTTAAGTTCAGTGGCATTAGCTACTCATGGGATGAAGCCTGTTGCTACTGGAGCCGCCTCCAAAGGTATGGCAGGAGCAGGGATGGCCATCGTTGAAAGTAGCTTTATCTTAGGACAAAACCCTGCCGCCATTTCTGAGCTTGGAAGAAAACAGTTTGATCTTAGTTTAAGCGTTTTTAATCCCTCAAGATCATACGAAACTAACTCCAATGCTCTTAAACCTATTGGAATGAAAGTAGAGAGTGAGAATCCTTTTTTTCTCATCCCCTCTATTGGATATAGTTCTCCCGTTGGAAATAATTCCGCGGTAGGTGTTGCGATGTTTGCTAAAGGTGGTGGTTCAGTCGCCTATGATAATCATGCCACTTACGGTAACTTTGGTCGTGCCCTCAATATTACTGATGGCAATGACCAAGGCGTCTGGACTGCCACCGAACTTCAGCAAATGGGATTAGCTGCAGCTTATTCTTATAAGTTCAATGATCAGTTATCTATAGGGCTTGGACCTGTGCTTGGAATTCAGAGATTCAAGGCCATTGGTCTTGGATATTTCATACCAGTGAGTGGAAGTCCTGCTAACCTCACTGACAAAGGCTGGGATAGCACTCTTGGACTGGGAGCTGCCATAGGAGTTCACTCGCAACTGAGCTCCTATGTTAGCCTCGGGGTTGGCTATCAATCTCGAGTCAAAATGCAGAGATTTAAAAAATACTCTGGACTTTTCGCTGATGAGGGGGAGTTTGATATGGCCCCAGAGTTGAATGTCGGTTTTGGCTTTATTATCACTCCTCATTTCCGACTCGCTCTGGACTATCAAAGAATTTACTACAGTCAAATCCCTGCCCTTTCTAATGATCACCAAAGACCACTAGCGGTTCAATTAACTGCAACTGAAATGGCCAAGACTGTTGGTGTAAAGGGGGGGGCAGGTTTTGGTTGGGATGATGTGGAGGCTTTTAAAGTAGGTATTGCCTATGACTTTAGTGCTAAATCCACTGTTAAAGCAGGTTACAGTTACGGTAATTCTCCCATTGGTAGTGAGGATGTTCTTTTTAATATTCTTGCTCCTGCAGTACCTAAACAGCATTTGGCAGCAGGTTATAGCTACAAATTTAGAGAGGACTATCGCTTAGACCTTGCTTACGTACGTACTCTTGAAAATCAAGTTTCGGGAGTAAATGAGAATAATATGATTAACAAAGAATTGGTTCTTGAGATGGACCAACATGATTTTGAAATAGGACTATCGATTCTATTTTAAAAGGAGTTTATATGAAAAAATTAATGGGCCTTCTTTCTTTTATAATGCTGTTGAGCTTTAGTGCTCGGGCGGAGGTTTTGATGTCTCCAACTTATGCAGAAATTGTCTGTGAAGAGTGGAATTACAATGAAGTCCTCACTGAAAAGCTTGATAAGTGGATGGAAAACGATCTTAGACGAGGCTATAAAGTTATGCTCCTTCAAAGACTTGATTGTCCTGATTCCCCAATCGTTCAGCTTACTATCCAAAAAGTAGACGGACTTGTTTGGTGTACTTATGGAGGAGAGATGATTAATGACCTTGATCCTAAAGCTGACTACTTTATGAAGGCCAAAACAAAAAATTGGATAAAAATGGGTAGAGGAGATCTTGGTCCTGCTGGTGCGATGTTGACTGGTCGACTCAAATTTGAAGGTCCTAAAGGTGAGGCTATGGCCAATATGGGACCTTTCAAAAGCTTTTTACGTCTCTTCGGAGAAGTTGAAGGTGATGGTTCTGTTTGTCCGTAACACGGTAGAATAACATCACTTATAAAAGGGAGCTTTAAGCTCCCTTTTATTTCAAAAAGGACCACGTATAAATATTTTAATTATTACATTTAAAAGGAAATTTAGGGTGAAAAATGGGGTGACCGACCGGGCTCGAACCGGCGACAACCAGAACCACAATCTGGCGCTCTACCAACTGAACTACGGTCACCACAAGGAGCTTCGTTATAGGATGAGCGAATGTTTTAGTCAACGACTTTCAGAATGCGCGATAAGTCAAAACTCTTAAATTACTGAATTTTGACGTTTTTCCCAGAACATCATTATACTAGTATCATAAGTAGAAACTCTTATTAAGGATGAAATATGAAAAAATTGGGTTTAATTATTCTTCTATTGGCGCCAATAAGCTCATTTGCTTACTGGGGTACAGGTGTGTCAACCTATCCTATGCTTATGGATAATAAATTCTTATCCACCGAATTTACCGGAGACCTTTCTTCTGATGGAGGATTAGGATTTCAAGGTCGATATACTCAAAAAATTAGCCAATCAACGATTGTAGATGCAGGTGTTGGTTTCTCAGGCGGTGAGAGGACGGGAAGGATTTTTGCGAGTGTGGATTATGAAATTTTTCCAGACTACCAACAACAACCAAGAATTTCTGCTAAAGCTTATTTTGAAAACTCAGCTGAGTATGGAAAAAGAAAAAATGTAATAGGCGTCATGCCAGTTTTCTCCAAAGGCTTCAACTTTTGGGGTAAAGAAGCTTACCCATATGCTTCTCTTCCGATCGGAGTGAGTCTTAATAAAGATAATAAAAGCTATGATACTTTTATGAAGCTATCTCTTGGGGTTTCAGGAAAGATACCTTATCCAGCACTTAGTCATCTCACAGCTTCAGTCGAAGGGACTCTTAATATTAAAGATAGTTATTCTGGTCTTTATGCTGCCCTTCATTTTCCTATTAACTAGGGATGACCATGAAATACGTTCTATCCGATTTTGATGGGACGCTCACTACTCAAAATATGATAGGACCTGAATTTTTCCAGGTCCTTTCTTTTTTAGAGACCCATAATACAAAACTTGTCATTGTTACTGGGCGATCTATTTCCTGGGCCCATTTTTTGCTCACCCATTTTCCTATTGAGGCGGTAATTGCAGAAGGAGGTGGAGTTCTTGTTAAAAAAGACCTTTCGAAAGTTGTCTTTAGCACACCTGAAGAACTTAATGAGTTAGAAAATATAACTTTAGAGCTTCTTGATGCTTTTAATAATTTATCCCTTTCTGAAGATTCATTTGGAAGACTTTGTGATAGAGCTATTGAACTGAGTCTTTTAAAAGATCAAAATCTATTTGAACCGGTTCAAGAGTTTCTTGAAGGTAAATGTAATTTTAGCTGCTCTAATGTTCATCTCAATTTTTGGATAGGTAAGATTAGTAAAGAAAGTGCCTCTTTAGAGTTTTGTAGTGAAAGAGGAATCAACGTAGAGGATACTCTTTATTTTGGAGATGCTCCAAATGATCAAGGAATGTTTAAGAGCTTTCCTCAATCTGTAGGTGTGAGTAATATTGCTTCCTACCTAGATCAGCTTCATTTTAGGCCAGCGACAATTCTAACTGGAAAAGAGAATGAGGGAGCGAAAGGTGTTCTTCATTTTCTTAAAAATTCTTCAAGTTCTTTGTAAAGATCCTCTTCTTTCTCTTTATTAAAATCCATTTTCTTTTCTAGGAAATTTTTTAGATCTCTAGGCAGCGGTGCCATAAAATACTTTCCACCTTTATAGGGGAGAGCAATTCCAATGGAGTGAAGTGCCTGATGAGGTATCTCCATGAGCTCATGGTCCGCTTCGGTGGCAAATCCATCTTTAAATCTTTGAAACATTTTATAATTTCCAAGATAGAGCTTATCTCCAAGTAAAGGAAGACCTTTAGATTGTGCATGAACTCGAATTTGATGTTGTCGACCTGTTTTAGGAAAAGCTAGACCATATGCATAGTCATCATTTTTATAGAGGATTTTAAATTTAGTTTGAGCATGCTTACCTTTATCTGAATCCGATGAAAAAGCATGGATGACAACACCTCTTAAACCCTTCTCAGAAGGTCCGAGTCGTAGATTAACTTGGAATTCTTTTTGTCCCTTGTAGAGGTCTTTATTTATTTTAGAAATAAAAAAATAAGCCTTTCTTACTTGATCACTGTCAAAAAATTCACGTATGACTTTTGCCGTTTGCGAGTTTTTTCCAAGAAGGAGAACACCACTAGTTTCTCGGTCAATTCTATGCATACTGTGAACTTTATCACCGGTTTTAGTTTCAAAAAAGACGGTAGCGCAATTAAAAATATGTCGGCCCGTAGGGTGAGTACACATAAATGGTGGTTTAGAAATAGCGATAAGATTATCGTCTTCAAAGATAATTGGTGGTTCTAGCTCAAGATCTACAAGTTCATTATTCCAGTATTCGTCTTCATGAGTTGTTTTTGGAATGACGAGATCAATAATCTCTAAATGATGGACCTTAGTACTAGGCTTGTGAGGGTAGGGACGGCCCTGAATACGTACTTCTCCATTTTCAATTTTTTTCTTGAGTATCTGACGAGAGAAAGTCTCATAATAGTACATGAGAAACTGATCCAGCCGGATCCCGTCATATTTTTCGTCCACCTCAAGAACCACATCATAGCGCTCCTGGGTGAAGCTTTTTTTCAGTATAGGCATCAGTATCTTTCTTTAATCAAATACTGCAAAATGGCAAGGGCCCCTCTTCGAGAATACTGATACTTATTAACTAAATTATCTAGGATATCTGAGATTTGCTGCTTTTCCCTCTCTGACATTGGTGTAGAGATACTTTCATCTCTTTCTACTTCTGCTTGATAGAAGACTAAGTTCTTGGAAATACTTTGAATGAGCTTTTTCTGCTCATTTCTAAAGCTTTCTTGGAGGGATTTAATAAGTTCCGGAAAGACCTCCCCATAGACGAGTTTAGTGCCTGGGTTATCGAGCGCAAAGGCACCTAACTTACTAATAAGATGGGAGCGAAACTTATCCGGATTTTCATTAAGATTAATATTAGTCTCAAATTCTTTAATAAAATATTCATCTGGATCCTCATACTTTTCTGTGATGAGGTTTTTCACTTTTTCTTTTTTTATCATAGCATTGATATTAGAAATATATTTCCTAATATAGGTCTCGTAAGATCGATCATCTACAAGCCCTAGGCATTCTCTTAGTTCATAATCGAAAAGATTGATGAAATGGTTTTTTATTAGATTAATAAAACGAATAGGATTATGGTAATCGCCTTGAGGAGTCATATTGAGAAAATCATAATCATTCTTTTTAAGAATAAGCTTTTCAAGAAAATCAAAGATCTCAATAAAAGTGACTGTTTTGTGCTCGTAACTCACCTGATAGATGAGATTTTTGATATCTCGCGGGGAAATTCCAAATTTTCCTTCATAGAGGTTTTCATTTTCAAACTCCGCAATGATAGAATCAAGGTTACTTTTTAGGGCTTGTTTTGACTCTGTATCCAGTCGTTCAGGAAGAATCTGTTCAGCTAGAAGAAGAGATTTTTCTAGAGGGTTTAAATTAGAGACAATGGCCGAGAGCTTTTTATCTTCGTAGTTTTTACCCTGACAGGCACGGAGTCGAGTCATAACGGCAAAAAGACAGAGGGATGCAAGAGAGTGAGGCTCAAAATGACAAATTTCTTTAAGCCCATTAATTTGCTTCTGATAAATATTTTGTTCATCAACATAATTGAGAAGATAAGGAACTCTTACAAAACTAAATCGACCTTTGAAAGAATTAAAATCAGGATGTTGTTTAAATCCGGCAAGATGAATTTCATTGGAGGTACCAATAAAGAAGACATCCAAGTCTGTGAGAATACCGCCTAGGTTAATATTAGAGGTCTCCATGGTCATCAAAAGGTACTTGTAGGATTCTAGAGGCCTTTTTAAAAGATCGGAGTATTCCAGGATACCTCTGTTTGCCATAATGACTTCCCCTCGAAGGGAGAAGAGGTTAAGAGACTGAAGACTGGGAGGAAGGGAAGCAAGACGTTTATCCATTGTGATTTGCTGCATTTGAGCATCAACATGGATTTGAGGCTCAATAGTAACTGCTCCAGTGGAATACCTGCGACTGATTTGAAATTTTTCAATTCGGATATGTTTTAAAACCTCAGCATGATTTCCTTTGTAATTTTTAAGAAGCGCTTCGTAAATCATCTGATTTCTCTTACTTAAGTCTCCTTTAAAGAAATAAGATTTCTCGAGGAAATCAAGATATTCCGGGTTTGCCTTGAAGATATCTCGAAGTACTTTTACACGATATTTCATCGGAATGAGAAGAAGTGGATGATCTCTAAGTTCGGAATTTAAAATAGCACTAATTTCCTTATCTTCAAGATGAGCGTAAGTATCAAGCTCTGCTTTCACGAGTTGATTTGTTAAACCAACCGAGCCCTTAACAAAAGTATCAATTGGGAAGATCCATGAAAACGAGTGGAGTGCTCCTTCCTCTGTTTCTGAGTAGAGCTCAGCACCTTTCATGATTTTTTTAACAATACTAGATTTCGCTGAGCCATTAGGACCTACAAGAAGGATAAATTTATTGTTAAAGCCCTCTTCAATAAAGTTTTTTAGATTACCCACAATACTTTTTTCTGGGCGATCTTGACCATAGACAGCGGGGCAGTCTAAATCATCTTGGGAAAAAAGAGAATATTTACCATCTTCACTTTTTCCAAAGTGATCCAACATATCAATGATGTATTTATTAGTCGGTCGGCAGTATTGAAAAGGCTTTTTTTGAAACTCATTCATGTATTCAAAAAAGGACATAACTTCCGTGTTCGTTTCGCTATCGATATTGGCCTGCTCAATCCATTCCATTTTTAACCCTTATGTAATTGGTTCTCCAAGTGTATTATATCTAGGCTTTAATTTAATGTCAGTCTTTGAAGAGAGGATGCAATATTAAAAAACTGTATATATTTGGTATTCTCGTCATTTTAGGAATGATTTGGGTTCGATTCTCTGACCGGAAAGATCAGAAAAAGCTCAATATTGATGATTTTATGAGCGAGGTTGAGTTACTTATCCGCACATGGAGAGAGGGAGATATTCAATCCGATTATCTGACGGAACGTTATACATGTCCTGATGTTCCAAATATTCCGCAAATAGGAAATAGTTTTCTTAAATGTAATTATCATTTTTTAAAATGTTTTATCAATAATCGAAAATTTAAATATATTAAGAATTTAGACATCTCTTCTAATAAAAATGGTAATGTTCGTCTTGATTTTGAAAATCATTCTTTAACTCTCAAAAATAATTGTCATCAAACTCTTCTTCCTCAGAGATGGTACGGATACTCCAATTTCCCTCAAGGAAGCGAGGATATTGTCTGGAATAATTTTAATCGATCGATTTCTATTGATCAGTTTCAAGTAAAAAACTCTGATGTTATTCTTTGGGATAAAACTAAAGTTCCAAAAAAAATTCTAGAGGATCCTTCCAAGTGGTTTTTAACGGCGGGATATCTTTTAGAAAAAGAAATGATTCAATACTGTCAGGATCGAGGAAAACAAGTCATGGATGCTCTTCTTTTTGATGCGATTTCTTTTTATCCAGTCTTTATGGAGGAACCTCAAAAAACTCCTGTTTTTAGAGTCCCCAATCCTTGGACCGTAAAATATAAAAATACTTTTTTAAACGCTAACCTCAAGTTACCAATGGATAAAAAATCCTGTGCTTTAGCGTATACTAGAGAATGTCTTCAATTTCCAATTATGCCTTATTTTCAAAATTCCATTTCATGGGCAGGAGTCTTTCAAATATTAGGGGGCGATATGGAGTATATGAGAAACCCAATTGAGCCTGAAAAGAATATTTTTGCATCAAGTTCTCTTTATGAAGTCCAATCCGTTTTCCATACACCTGGTATTCGCTTTCATTGGGATGGTAAGGGGCACGCCCCTAAAAACTTCGATTTTATGGACCCAGATGAAAAAAAAGAAAATATTCCCGTAGCCTTTAGGTGTGTGAAGTATGATTAGGGCCATTTTATTATATCTATTGATGGGAAGTGCGTATGCTTATTCATTAAATGAAGTACGAGAGTTTTTAGCCTTTTCAGACTCAGAACGACTTCTTTCTAATCAGTCCTTAGGACTGATTACCCGACCATTTGGTGCTCGAAAATCTCTCATCGAGTTTTATCGGCCAAATTCTATTTTAAAACTCTGCTTAAACTACCGTATTCCATACAAAGATAAGGTGAAGGGGCAAGTTCAATTTGTTGAGATGAATAAGAGTAAAGACTGTTTAGAAGAAAAAAGTGGTGGTTTAATTTATGATAATGCAGGACAGTTAAAGGTTCAGAAAGATGAGTATAAGCTTATTCTTTTCTTTAGAGAACAAATCCTAACCTTTAAATTTTATAATCGTAATTCAAACTATGTCTGGAATGAAGGTCCGAAAGAAGCCTATGCGCCTAGAGAATATGCAGCATGGGATGATAAGAGCTGGAGATGCAGAGAAGTCTTAGATAATTGTGAAATTAAAGGAGAAGACCTTTGTCACCTCTGCCCTGGCGGTACCTATACAGTCTTGCGAAGTAAATGTACTCAAAAACAGGATGCCTACTGCGGCGTAAATCAATGTGGGAATAAAAACTACCCGGCCTGTGTGAGACATATTTTTGCTGGTAACGAGTTTTTTAGTTCGGGTTGCTACTCAAAAACGGATATTGGTCTCTGTGGAAAAGGTCTTCAAACGATCTGTGATAAAGATAAAAATGTTATATGTTACTAGGAGTTATGATTTCTCCAAGAAAAGACGCCTTAGTTTTCTCAAATTTATTTTTACTTAGAGCCTTCATTCTCTTTTTGAAATCATTAGAGTTCTCAGGTGGAATATAGCAATCGTTAGTTAAAGAAAAGAAATAATGACAGAGCTTTAAGGCCGGAAGCATGACCGTTTTTTCAGAAATGATTTTTTTATCATTTTTATTAAAAACAATCTTTGCTCGTCCCATAAACTTACCCTGACCCGGAATGGTCATAAGAGCACGACCTTTTAAATGTCCAATGGCCATGGTTTCCGAAGGAGCAATAATAAGATCTCCAAAAAGAGGAGGCATTCTTTGGATCGTTTGGAGAAGAGGGTCCTCTGAAGGGCAAATTATATCATCTTTTTCAGTAAGAATAGGAGTAGCTTGAATTGTTTGATCGGAACGACAGGCCGTAGATGAATTTATAGAGATAATCGTAAAATCTACTTTCTTTTTTTGAAAGGTTTTCTTTAGTTGAAGTAGGCTAATAATAGGGTCTTGAATATAAATTCCACTTACGGTTGATTCAGGACCTTTAAAGGTCTCAAGAAAGATAAGACCAAATCGAATTCCATCTTTTTCAATAATTTTGTAAGGTGACAGGTAAGGCCTTTCAATTCGACTTCCTAACTGAAGATCGATGATATTTTCAGCAACAAATGGGATTTTAGGTTGAGGTGCTTTGGTGGAGCTACTTGCGAGATAATTTAACGCTAGGTAATCTTTTTTGGTAAAACCAACCGCATCGTAATGAAGAGACTCATAATGTTTTAAAGTTTTTTCATTTTCATTAAAGCTTGTGGGTGATTCAAAAATATCTCCCGTATCAATCAAAAGGAAACGATCAGCGTATTTCTTCTTAAAGATATCTCTATAATTTTGAAGAACCGAACGTCCTCCAATTGGAATATTATGATGGTAGAGCTTTCCATCAATTATTTCTGCTTCTTTATAACGATGGAGCTGTTCATAGAGCTTACCTTGAAATTTGGATGTTACGGCTAGGGAAAACTCAAGGTACTGAGGGTCTTGGTTCCACTCAGGTTGGGAAAAGACCTGTTTTGACACCTCAATTTGGTCACAGGCCAGAAAAATAAGAAAAAAGAGGAGTTTAGAAACTTTCAATGTTTGTTAACTTCTTATATGCCTTTGAGAGTGCATCATATATTCTTTCATAGCTATCGTGTGATGAATGAGGACAAAGGCTAATTCGAACAACCCCTCTTCCTGCTGCATCGTCGACTCCCATTGCTTTAAGAACTCGGCTCGTGACAGGGCTATTATCAGAGCATGCACTACTGGTTGTCACAAATATATTTTGAGATTCAAGCTCAATTTGTACCGCTTGACCATGAACACCAGGATAAGAAATATAAGTTGTTCCAGGAAGTCTTGGAGCACCTTGCCCAAAGATTACAAGATTAGGAAAATCTGCTTTGATTTTCTTTTCAAAAGCATCTCTTCTTTCTTCTAATCTTTGATAGTCCTCTTTAGATTTCATGCACTCGTCTAGTGCAACCGCTATTGTTTCGTATCCCAGATAGTTTTGAGTTCCACCTCGGTGGCCTCTTTCTTGTCCTCCACCCAAAATAAACGGCTTAAAAATGGTAGGATCTTTTACAAGTAGAGCACCAGCTCCCGTCATTGCACCAATTTTATGTCCAGAGAGAACAGCAAAATCGAGTCCGCTATTTTTAAAGCTAAAATCTGTTTTACCAAGATACTGTGTTGTATCCGAGAAATAGGTAATCCCTTTACCTTTAATCATATCAGCGATCTTATCGATTGGTTGAATGACACCAGTTTCATTATTTGCGGCCATTATGGTCAGAAGAGCAATCTTATCACCAAGTTTATTGATCGTAAGGCCTAGATCTTCGAGATCAATTTGACCATTTGGTCTTGTCTTAATGATTTTTGTTTCAAACCCTTGCTCCTGATATCGGTCCGCAACATTATAGATTGCAGAGTGCTCAATACCGGTAGTTACAATATAAGGCTTTTGAGAGCTATTTGTTTGAGAAAGAACAGAATAGAAAACAGAATTGATTCCCTCCGTTGATCCTGAATTGAAAATAAGTTGTTTTGGAATCGCTCCTAAATGACGAGCGGTAACTGCTCTGGCATTCTCCATTGCCAGCAGAACTTTTTTACCCATTTTATGAATTGCGTTTGGGTTCGCAAAATGATCACTTGCAAGTCTTAGCTTAATATACTCACGAACTTCTTGAGAGAGAGGACCGCTGCCATTGTAATCAGCATATATAGGTTCTATTGTTTCTTCCTTAATCGTTTCCATATTTTCCATTTTTTTAAATCTCCAGCATTCTATTCAGTGCTACAAGAGCATAATGCTTATCCTCTTCAGGAACTTCGATAATATTAATTGGCGTACCCGCTTTAATTGACTGAAGAGAAGCAAGAAGCCATCTCGGTCTAACCCTATACATTGTTGTACAAAGACACTGATAAGGTGAAAGCGATGTAATTTTTTTATTAGTGTATTTTTGTGCTAATCGATTAACAAGGTTTATTTCTGTACCAACGGCAAATTTTGTTCCCGCAGCGGCCCTGTCAATTTGATCGATAATATACGCTGTTGACCCTGCATCGTCGGCATTTTGAACCACTTCAAAATTGCATTCAGGATGAACTATTACAATCGTTTCAGGGTTTTGTTTTTTGATTGAAATGATTTGCTCTTTGGTAAAACCTTGATGAACCGAACAAAAGCCATACCATAGGATAACTTTCGCTTTTTGAACCTGTTCAGCTGTAAGACCACCTTCAGGTTTGTGAGGATCGTAAACGACCATTTCATCAAGAGATATGCCCATGTCAAAGCATGTATTTCTTCCTAGATGTTGATCAGGAAAAAAGAGTAGTTTTTGTCCTCTTGCAAATGCCCATTCGATAACTTTCCGAGCATTTGAAGAGGTACAAATCGTACCGTCGTTTTTGCCAACAAAGGACTTTAGTTTTGCGGAGCAGTTAATATAGGTGATGGGTATAATTTTTTCTGAAGTACATGAAATAAGATACTCAAAAGCCTGATCCACTTCGAGATCATTGGCCATATCCGCCATGGAGCAGCCAGCATTAAGGTCTGGCAAAATTACCTTTTGACCCATCTGAGTTAAAATATCTGCAGTTTCTGCCATGAAATGTACCCCACAAAAAATGGTAAAGGGGTTACTCAAGCTTGCTGCTTGTTGACTAAGTTTTAAAGAGTCTCCAGTGATGTCCGCATATTGGATAATTTCATCACTTTGATAGTGGTGACCTAAAATAGTAACTTGATCTTTGAGTTCTCTTTTAAGATCCCAGATTTTTTCTAGAACCTCTTTATCTCCCATTTCCTTCTCTGAAATTAAGGGGAGGTGATTTTGTTCTTTTGTTTCAAAAAGGTTGAGCATGTCAATCCTCCTTAGGTTGTTGGAAAGCCTTTATCTTTCCAGGCCAAAATACCACCTTCGAGGTTGTAGAGTTCTGTGTATCCTTCATTAAGGAGCATTAGAGCAACATCAAGGCTTCTTTTGCCACTTCGGCATTGAAGAACAATAGGTTCGTCCATGTTTTCTGGGAATTTATCAAGACTTCCAGGGAGGGTACTTTTAGGGATAAGCTTAGCCCCTTCAATACGAGATTCATCCCATTCATCTTGTTCTCGAACATCGATTAGGTGAAACTTTTCATTAGCATCCATTTTAGATTTTAGCTCTTCAGCACTAATTTCTTTAATCATTACACTGCGCCCCATTAAAAGATTCGTCTAGATGTGAGTTCTTAGCACAGTGAAAGGAACAAATCCATATGAAGCACTGAGTTTAATTGGTGTTTTGACGGAGTGAATTCCCTAAGGATAGAATTTCCTTGGATTAACATTGAATCTAAGGAAGGAGTCATCGATGGAAATAATCACAATTGCCAACAACAAAGGTGGAGTTGGTAAGACAATGCAATGCTTTCAAATGGTCTGTCATCTGGCCAACAAAGGACACAAAGTTTTAGCAATAGACCTGGATTCCCAAGGAAATCTCAGCTCTACCCTAGGCGTTCAAATTCAAAGAACATTAATTCCAGAATGGCTCATAGGTGATGTCTCTATCGATGATGTCGTTGTTGATACAGAAGGCGAAGGAAAATTTCACGAAAACCTCAAAATTATTCCATCTTCAAGACATATGGCTAACCTTTCTAAACTTCTTATTCTAAGTGAAGGCGAAATTAGAAAGAATGCTGGAAGAAAAGAGCGTCTTCTAAGAATGAGACTTGAAGAAATCAAGAATCATTATGATTACGTTGTGATTGACACTCCTCCTATGCTTGGTGATGAGCTGATCATGGCCCTAGTAGCTTCTAATAAAATCCTTATCCCTACTCAAGCCCAGGATTACTCCATTGATGGCCTTGAGGAGCTTATGGATACTTTTGAGATTATTAAGGAAACAGAGAATCCAAATCTAGAGTTCATTGTTATTCCTTCGATGATTAATTCTAGAAGAAGAATTGAAAAACAAAGACTTGAAGAGCTTTCCCAGTCTTTTAATATTACTCCTAAGGTTAGAAACCTAGTTCTTATGCAAGAGTCGATTGCGACCAAAAAACCTGTTTTCTTACTGGGTAAAAACAGTAATGCAAGTAAAGACTATCAAGAACTTTGGGAATATTTAGGCTATTAATTTAAGATTAATTTTCACAAGGAAGTGAGGATCATATGGCAAAAAGTTTTGCTCCAAGAGTTTCAAAGAAAGAACGAAAGACCCTAGATTATTTAGAACGAATCGATGCGGATATCCTGAAAAAGTCGGATCAAAAGCTTCTTCAGGGGGCCAAACTTAATGATGTTCAATTAAAAGATATAATCGTTAAGGAACAGGTTCGGACTAAATTTAATGACAAATCCATTCGAGAACTTGCTGATAATATCGAGGCTAATGGTCTGATTCAGCCTCTTGTCGTTCATAGACAAGGTTCTAAGTACACTCTGATTTGTGGTGAGAGAAGATATCGAGCGATGACTCTCATTAAAAAGAAAGAGGCCTCTTGTTTTGTTCTTGAAAATAAATCTCCTGAAGAGCTCATGGCTATTCAGTTTTCCGAAAACTCTTCAAGAGAGGAGCTTCACTGGATTGATAAGGCCGACGGGATCTTAAATTATCAGATCGCGACTAAGGCTTCAGAGAGGTCAATCGTGAAGGCCCTGGGGATCTCTAAATCTGAGGTTCATCGAAGTCTTCTAATTGCTAAGCTACCTAAAAAAATTAAAGAAGCGGCCAAGCTCCATAATACAGAGAAATACGTCCTTCTTGAGTATGATGTTCTTCCAAGTGGTGCCCTTAAGAAAAAGCTTCAGAAGCTGATCGTAGATGGCGAGATCATCAAAAGAAGTCAGCTTAAAAAGGTGATTAAAGAAGGTGGAGTGCTTACTGCCACTAAAAGAAAGAAAAATGAGCTTCCTCAAGGCCTTTCGGCGAATGCCTTTTTGAAGGCACTACAGACCAAGTCTAAGAGTATGAAAGTAGATAAGGAGACTAAGGCCCTTATTAAAAGCTTAGTTGAAGAGACAAAGGAAATTGTAGATATTTAGTAAGTATCTGAAATTAAACGACTTTTACCCATCTGTAATAATTACATTCAAATTGTGCCTAGCGTCTAAAGCCCCTTAAAATGAACCCAGTTAAGGGGCTTTTATGCTTAGATACTTTATTCTTCTATTCACAGGCTTTCTGATGCTAGGAAATCTAGCCGCTGAGGAACCTAATTATAGAGAGCTCGCAGCTGATGAGCGTGAGCTAGCTAATTTTGTTGTAAGAGAAGATCTTCAAGAGGCCCTTTTACGACCTAAAAGTCTCTATTTTTATATGACTGTGGAAGACGATAGAGGAATTCTTCGTCAAATGAAAGATCAGTTTCAGGAATGGAGAGAAAATCAAGAATATGTTGAAAAATGGAATCTAGAGGGATTTGGTAACTACTCTATTCAGGATACCCCTGCTAAGAAGAGCTATCTGTCAAAAATGCTCCTTAAGTATCTAGATAAAAGAATATCTGGAGAAATTAAAAAAGCTGAGGAAGGAACGACCTTTCATAGAATTGGTCAGGTTCAACAGGCCTTGAGTCCTTCGGCAACTCTAAAATTTTCTGATCTTGTAAAACTAAGACTTAAAGTACGAATCTTAGAGGGAAAAGGCGAGCTTCACTTAGAAAATCCTTACATAGGAGCAAAAAGCGAATTTTATAAAACAGGTGAAGTTAAAGTTGTTCTTAATAAAAACATAACTGATCTAGGGCTTTATTATCACACAGACTATTCTCCCTTAGAGGGTCATTATGTTGCGAGTCTCTCTAAAAGCCTAATTGATAATGTAAGTGCTAAAGTGTCTTCCTCGCAGTCTCATGATCGAGTTGTTTTTAGTGGAGATTCCGATAGAACTCTTAGTCTCAATTACGGTAAGGCGTTCTAGTAATCTTTTAGAATATTCGTTAAAGTAGAATAAAGGAGCTTTTTATGTTTAAAGCAGTCTTTATTCTTAGTCTCATTTTTTCATTACCTCTAAAATCTAAAATAAAAAAGTTTGAAACAACGGAAACAAGAATACTTGAGTTTAATCTAAAAAAGGTATGTAAAGAGCTTCAAAAAGAAAACCTTTTAGTGGAGGCCCACAATGCTCATCAAATTGACTGTACAGGTGAAATTGTTGACGTCGATGATTATTGTAAAGAAAAGCTTACTCCAACAAATATTCCTTTTATTAGGGCCGTGGTACAGAATAAAAAACTACTTTGTCAGTCAGCTAAAACGGTTACTCTTTCTCTTGGTTGTGTTGGGAAATATAAAAGTTTTTGTAAGAGCAAAAACACTCATTGTGAAATTCTAGGAAAACGGTTTGCAAAAGATCTTAAGCTCTCCTTTGCCGGAGTTTCAGAAAGTGAGGAGGTATCTCTAAATTGCTACTATCTAGATACTGAGAGCGTGGATCAGCTCGAGCTTAGCCTTTAGATTTGCCTTTCTATTTTTAAGACACCTATTAAGAGGAGTAAGCTTTACTTTTCCTGAGGTTAAGACGGTCGCGGATGGAAAGGTTCCCCCACAAAGGCTCTCAACAGCAAGATGACCCATTCGTGTTGCAACCACTCGGTCATAAACCGTGGGTGTTCCCCCTCTCTGAATATGCCCTAGAATACAAACACCTGCTTTAATATCGTGTTCAAGTAAAAGTTCTTCTTGAATTTTATAGCTTAATCCTGGGGTATCACTTTCAGCGACAATGATGATAGAGGATTTCTTTCCTCTTTTTCGACCTAGCTTATTTCTTTTAGCAATATCCGCTAGATCATATTTACTCGAGACAATAACATTTTCGGCACCAGAGCAAATGGCGACATTAAGAGCAAGAGAAGCACTTTTTCTTCCCATGACTTCTACAAGAAAAGTTCTTTCATGACTTAGTGCTGTGTCTCGTATTTTATCTACGGCCTCAACTGCAGTTTGAGAAGCCGTATCAAATCCTATTGTGTAATCCGTTCCGGAGATGTCATTATCGATGGTGCCAGGAATTCCTACGACAGGAATTTTATGCTCTTTCCATAACTCCATTGCACCATTAAAAGAACCATTACCTCCAACGATCACTAGACCATGAATTTTCTTATTTTTTAAATTGGCAGCGGCTTCTTTACGAACTTTCTTATCCAAAAACTCAGGACATCTTGAGCTTCCTAGAATAGTGCCTCCTCTTTGGATAATATTTCCAACCGAAGAAAGGTCCATATCTTTAAATTTAGAATGAACAAGACCATTGAATCCGCGATGAATTCCGTAAACTTTAAGTCCCTTACCAAGGCCAGTTCTAATCACTGCTCTTACAGCAGCGTTCATTCCTGGAGAGTCGCCTCCACTACAAAGAACAGCGATATTTTGCATTTTCATACCTAGTTTTCCTCTTGAAAAATAGGAACTCCTTCAAATTGTGGTGGTAAAGGTATTCCCAAAATCGTCAATAGAGTAGGAGCAATATCCTTTAAAGCTCCCTCCTTAATTGATTTTAACTTAACTCCTTTAAGTTTGGGATGAAAAAGACAGCAAGGAACCATTGCCTTGGTGTGAGCGGTGTGAGGAGATCCGTCTGAGTGAACCATTTGATCACTATTTCCATGATCGGCCGTTAAAAGTAGAGGAATAGATTTTTCCTCGCATTTTTCAAGAAGCCTTCCCACGCATTCATCTAGAACTTCGATACATTGCTTAGCGGCTTCATAATTCCCTGTGTGACCTACCATGTCGCTATTGGCATAGTTGACCACATAAAGCGAATACTGATCGTCATCAAGTGCATCAAGGAGCTTCTCTGTTACTTCAGGTGCACTCATCTCTGGTTTTTGATCATAGGTCGAAACCTCTCGAGGAGAAGGAACCAGAACCTGGGTCTCGCCTTTAAAAGGCTTTTTTTGTCCGCCGTTAAAGAAATAAGTAACGTGAGCGTATTTTTCTGTTTCAGCAATTTTAAACTGTTTTTTGTCTTGTTCTGATAAAAACTCTGAGAGTCCGCCTTTAATACGCTCTTTATCAAATAAAATAGGAAGTTTTACTTCATCGTCAACATAAGGAGTCATACAGAGGTAGAAGCCTGGTCTAGTGGCGACCTCAAATTCTTTAAATTCTGGATCGGCCATACACAAAGTAAGCTGAATGGCCCGATCGGGTCTAAAGTTAATAAAAAAGAAAGCATCTCCCTCTTTAATGGCGGCTTTGGAATTAAAAAGAACGGGGGTAATAAATTCATCAAAAATCTTTTGATCATATTCTTTTTTAAGATACTCAGAAGGGGAGAGGTCGGTCGTGAGACCCTTTCCAGTAATAGTTTTATAACAATGCTCAATTTTACCCCATCTTCGATCTCGGTCCATACCGATGGATCGTCCCTGCATAGAAGCAAAGGTGAACAGATTATTAAGATTTTCTAAATCTTTAAGATATCCCATTCCGTTGTCGACAGGAGTATCTCTTCCGTCCATCAAGGCGTGAAAAAAGACATCAAGCTCTTTATGATTCGAAAGGATTTGAATGAGTGCTTTTAGATGCTCAATATGAGAGTGAACTCCACCATCAGAGAGTAACCCCATGAGGTGCACTCTTTTGGTGTTTTTCTTGGCATATTCAATAAGATTTTTCAGCTCGGGTTGATCTTTCAAAGTATCCTCTTCCATGGCTTCATTGATTCGAATAAGGTCTTGTCGAACGGGTTTACCGGCACCTAGGTTAAGGTGACCAACTTCCGAATTTCCCATGACTCCATCAGGAAGACCAACATGAGTTCCACTGGCGTGGATCGTTGTAAAAGGATACTCATCGAAGAATTGGTCAAGGTTTGGCTTTTTTGCATCCCGGATAGCATTTTTATTTGTATTAGGATTACAACCGTAACCGTCTAGAATGACCAATAGGGCCTTTTGAGCAAGAGAGTGAATTGTTGCCAAAATCTTTCCTCCATCAATGGGTATTATTTTTTGCATTTGTATAGCACTATAGAATAAGAGTTAAAAGAAAGTATGGTGACTTGATGCGTTATCTGGGAATCCTTATCTGCCTGGTTTTAAGTGTCCTCTTTGGATTTCTCACCAAAGACCTCAAACAAATTAACCAGGATGATTTATTTTTAGGAGAGCAAAGTTTAGAAAGCTATCATCGCTTCCAGGAGGATATTGAAGAAAAAAGTCTTCTTGTGATTACTCTTCAGAAGGAAGTCAATGAAACCAATTATCTAAAAATTCAAAAAATACAAAGTGATTTTCAAAAAAAATATCCGCAGATTGAGTTCAGAAGTTTCAACGATATCTATTTTAAAAAGATTAGATCAAAAGAATTTAATCCCACTCGCGAGTTCTGGAAGGCGAATCAAGGAAAACTTCAACTTCAGCTCATGAGAGAAGAAGATATTTCTCTTCTTGCCGCTTGGGAGCCTAAAGCTCGACAAATTGATTTTTTAAAAGAAATTACTTCAAATTATCCAGAGCTCTCTTATTCAGGAGTACCTTACATCAATTTTTTACTCGATCACTACGCTGAAAATATAAAAACAAAGATTTTCCCGCTCGTTTTTATCACCGCGCTTATTCTTACTTTGTTTATAACGCGAAATTTTATTTTATCAATTTTACTCTTTTTACCTTCACTCACCGTCTTTCAAATGACTCTTTATATGATTCAGTTGATTTATGGCTCGCTTAATCTTGTAACCTCGATCGTTCCGGTTTTAATTTTTGTCATTGGAATTTCACTCGTCTTTCATCTCTATTTTAGTTTTCGCGAAACGATGAATCTTAAACTTACTTTTGAAGAAAAAGGAAAACCTATTGTCATGATGCTTCTTACGACCATGGTAGGGTTCGGTTCCTTATACTTTGGGCCCATCGTTGTTATTAAGCAATTTGCGATCACCTGTGTGCTCGGACTTTTTTTAAGCAGCTCGTTTCTTATAGGATTTTTTGCCCTTTTTTCTCATATCTATCCAAAAGACATCAAGATATGGGGGTTCGGTCCTCGCTATTTTAGGCGCTCCCTTAGTTACGGTCAGATCATTGCTATTTCGGGATTTTTTCTTCTGGCCGGCTTCTTTTCCCTACCTCGAATCGATGTCCTTACAAATGCTGTGAATTTTTTTCCTAAACACGATAGTTCAAGAAAAGATCTTCTTGAGATTGGGGAGTCTGTTTTGGGGCTACCTCTTTATGAGATTGTTTTTAAAAATGAAAATAGCTTTACCTATAAAGATCTATTAATTTTTGAAAAAATGGAGAAAGAACTATCAGCTAAATTTCCTGAACTTAAGCTCTACTCCTTGAATACTTTTATTCGAGAAGCAAACTTCCTTTACTCTGGTCAAGATTCTTTACCACCACTTCCTATTAGTTATTTTACGCTCCGAAGTCAGCTTCCAAGTGAGCTTAATCTCGCTTACCCGTTTGGTGAAAGTTATCGAATCACTCTTCTTGGACTCCCTCTTGAGGCCATAGAATATGAAAAAAAAATGAAAGGGATTCAAGAGATCCTTGGTTCTAATTATAGGGTTCTTTTTAATGGACTTTACTACAATCTTATGAAGACTCATGGACACCTTATTTCAGTTCTAGGAAAAAGTTTCGTTCTCACCATATTAATAATTAGCGCACTCGCATGGATTCTCTTTAGAAGTTATAAATATTTCTTCATCTTCCTTTTTATTAATTTAATGCCTATTGCCTGCACCTTTATTTTCATGTTCTTAACAGGACTGACCATAAATGTTGCCTCTGTTATGACCTTTAGCATCTCTTTAGGTTTGGTGGTTGATAGTACCTTTCATTACCTCTTCGCTTTAAGAGGTAGGGGTAAATACGATAATTATTATTTAACGACTCTTATTCCAATCGTTGCGAGTTCTTTTCTTCTTGTCTTTTCAATTGGGGTTTTAGGCTTTGAATCCTTCATACCTGTGAAGCACTTCGGAATTTCTTTGAGTTTTGCTTTATTTGTAGGGATGCTATTTGATCTCTACGTATTACCGACTCTTATTCAGGGAAAAACCCTTAGACAATAAAAATTATCTATTGAGTTTTATTTAAGTATTTCGATAAGCATATTATATGCCAGGAGACAGATCGAAGGTCTTTAATACCTTCAAATATAAATTCTTTGTTGATGGAAAAAGTGAGCCTATTGTTCATGAGGTTGTCGTTTTTGAGGATGGTCACTCAAAAGTAGACGATCGCGATGGTCTAAAAGAGTTTCATCAATTTACGGATCTAGATAATAATAAATGTGAACATTGTCCTCTAAGTAAAGAAAACTCCCCTGATTGTCCTGCAGCGATGAATCTGGCATCAGTGATTAACACCTTTAAAGAAATTAAAACAAGCTCTGAAGTAAGAATTGAAGTTGAAAGTAATCAACGAACCTACTCTTTTGAGGGAGTTCTAACAAGAGGACTTCATTCTCTAGTAGGGCTTGCCATGGCTTCAAGCGATTGCCCACATCTAAACTTCTTACGACCTATGGCCATGTTTCACTTACCTTTTGCTGACTCCAATGAAACCATAGTGCGCTCTATGTCCTTTTGGCTTCTTAAAAATTATCTCAAAGACCCTGACATGGCGGTGGACTTTGATCCATTGTTTAAAAAGTATGGCTCCGTTGAAAAAATTAATGCGGCAATGATGGAACGAATCAGAACCTTTGAAAAGGATGATACAGGAATGCATGCCATCGTTATTCTAGATAGTTTCATCAGCATTTTTGGTCTGAAATTTGAAGGCAATATGGATGAGCTTAGAAAAATTCTCGAAGAATAATAAAGCGTTTTGATCTCTCTCGAAAATGAACTAAAATACTAAGAAAAATCACTGAGGAGATTTTATGGCAAAGTATATAACCGATATGAAGGATGTCTTTTTCAACCTTTTTGAATATCTTAAAATTCAAGACCACTCAGATGATCTCGGAGAAGATGAGCTCAAAGATATTATTAGAGAGTTTGATAAATTTACGGAAAATGAAATCTACCCAGCGAGAATCCCTGGCGATCTTGAAGGTGTTAAACTTATTGATGGTCAAGTAAAGGTGACTCAGGCTTATCATAAGGCCAATAGTGCTTACTATGAAAATGGATGGTTCGCCCTTTCGATGCCTGAAGATATTGGCGGGATGCCAGCTCCAATGTCGATTTACTTCATTGTAAACTCCATTGGTACGGGGGCCAACACCGCTTATATGATGTACCCAGGTCTGTCTAAAGCTGCTCTCAATGCCCTCCTTGCCAAAGCAAGTCAAGAAATTAAAGATCAGGTAACAGCTCCAATGATGGAAGGACGATGGGGTGGGACTATGTGTCTCACTGAGCCTGAAGCGGGAAGTGATGTTGGAAACTGTAAAACAACGGCAAAGCCTCTTGATGGAGGGAAATACGCTATTAACGGCATAAAGATTTTTATCTCTGGTGGAGATAATGACCTTTACGAAAATATAATTCACCTCGTTCTTGCAAGAACTCCGGGAGCACCTGAAGGAGTTAAGGGGCTCTCTCTTTTTATGGTCCCTAAATATAGGATAAACGATGATGGATCTATCGGTGATTCTAACAATGTGATTTGTACAAAGGTAGAAGAAAAGATGGGGATCCACGGCTCCGCGACCTGTGAGCTTAGCTTTGGAGAAAAAGGAACATGTGAAGGGCTTCTCGTTGGAAATGAATTTGATGGAATTCAAAACATGTTTCTTATGATGAATGAAGCTCGACTGATTTGTGGAATTCAAGGGGAGTCTCAAGCGAACCTCGCTTTTGAACTCACTAAACAATATGCAGAGGAGAGAGTTCAATTTGGAAAAAATCTTCTCGATCACCCTGATACTAAAAGAATGCTTCTTAAAATGAGAGCAGTATCAAGGGCCATGCGAGCTCTTTCCCTTTATACGGGAGATCTCTTTGATCAAGCTGTAAAAGATCCAAAAGTTGAACATGAAATTGCTCTTCTTACCCCTGTCTGTAAGGCCTATTGCTCTGACCGAGGTTTCGAAGTTAGTGTGGATGCCCTACAAGTTCATGGTGGATATGGTTATTGTACAGAATATGGAATTGAACAGTTTGCTAGAGACTCTAAGATTGCGACGATCTATGAAGGAACAAATGGAATTCAAGCGATCGACTTTGTTATGAGAAAAATTTTAAAAGATAAAGGTGAGGCATTTAAAAATCTTGCCGCTAAAATGACAAAGACACTTTCGCATCCCAAAGCATCACAATGGGCCAATCAAGTAGGAGCCATTGGCAAGCAGCTTCAAAAGGGTCAGAGTATTTTAGAAAAATTTGGAAAGCAGGCGCAGGCAAATGAATTTGATAAAATCCTTTTATGTTCGACGGATTTTCTCCGCTATTGTGGAAACGTTTTCTGTGCATGGCTTCTTTTAGACCAAGCTCTTGTAGCAGGAGAGTCCCTAGGAAGTGCCAGCGGAGAAGATAAAGATTTTTATCAGTCCAAAATAGATGATTTTGTTGTTTTCTGTAATCACTACCTAGCTGAAAATGAGGGGCTCGCAAGAACTCTACTTAATGAGGAGAGTTTAGAGCTTCAAATGAAAATTTAATTTCTCATATTCATAAGATGTTCTGTCTTTTATAATGTCTTTATGGATTTGGAAGCTCTTAAGATTAAGATTGAAGAATATGATCAAGAAAAGCATGGAAGTAGTGACTTGCACTCCGAAGTCGTATTTGTGCGTGGCGGCTCTCAAACCAAATATGCCCCTCTCAAATGGGTTCTCAAAAAAATTCCTGAATTGGTGAGTGGTGAAAATTTACTTAAAAATGGATTCATCCTTGAATCCTATGGGATGTATGATGAGAAGGGCTTTAAAGCGGCTTATGAGAAGCTCTTTCAAAGAAAGTTAGGAAAAGATCAAGCGCAGAAAATCATTATTTATACGATGCCAGATAACAAGGGTGTCTTTAATACTATCGAGACGATTCATAACGCTTTTGAACAACTTCGTAGTAAGCATATTATTCTTAATGGAAAGAATCTTCCAACTCAAATAGGGGAGTGGTATGCCCGATGTATTTTTGGACTGATTCAAAAGAAGTCAGCCTCTCAAAGAGGATTTGATTTTAAGCTAGATGGTAAACAGGTTGAAGTTAAAGTTCACTGGAGTGATACCTCCTCTCCGAAGGGTGTAAAGATTAAGAAATCTCTCGTTCAGCTCAGTGAATATGTTATTATTATTTATCTCAGCCGAAACTTTATGATCCGAGAACTATGTTTTCTTGATAGTGATTATGTCATCCGAAAATTTGGTGGGAAAGGTCACACGATATTTTTAAAGGACCCTGATCTCGCTCCCTATTTTTTAAGCAAATCTTCAAAGCATGATGATAAAGTAAAAAATCAGACAGCTCTTTTAAAGTTCGCTAATCCTACTCTTGCCATAAAGATTACGGATCGCTTTGGAGGCTCCTAGAAAGGGGATCGTTTTAATTCAACCATAGAGTTTTTATAATTAATTGCCCTTTGAATAAGTTCCATATAACTATCAGCTCGATTACTATCTAAACTTCCCAGAGTAAATCTTTTGACCCTCCAAAGTGCTATTGAAAAGAGACCTAGAATAATCGAATGATTAAGAAACTCCCTTTCTTCAAGAGGAAGAGGTCGAACAGATTCATAACCATGAATAAAGGATTTGATTAATGGCCGAATAATTCTTCCTTTCTCCAAACAAGTTCCTGAAATGGAAATTCCAATATCAAAAATAAGCTGCCCAATTCCAGACTGTTCAAAATCAAGGATCACTTTAAGGTGATTATTATCAAAGAGAGTATTATCGTAATAAAGGTCTCCGTGAATGATTCCCTTTTTAAAATCCACATTGAGATACTCTTTAAGCTGGTCTTCAAAAATTCGATTGAAAAAAGAGCGATAGTCTTTAGGACACTCAGGGGATGATATAAAATCGAGGATTTGCTGAGGACCGTATCCCACTTCATCTTGGTCTCGAATTTCATCAACGTAGCCATTGAGATCAAGACTATGGAGTGCGGCCAGACCCTGACCAATTTCTCGACAAGTAAAATCACTTGGGCCTGGGGGAATTCCATCAACAAAAGGAAATACGACGCCTATCTTATGGTCATGCTCGTAGATCGACTTCCCATCTTTGGTTAAAAGACAGCAGATTGAGTAGGGAAATTTCAATTTTTGCAAAGTTTGAAGAATAATCTGCTCTTTCTCAAGCTGATGGAGTCCCTTGTCATTCGAGATTTTAAGAAGATACTTGGTTTCACCTTGCTTGGTTTTGGTCGAGATTTGGTAGTTAGAATTCGATATTCCAAGGCTCAGAGGGAAGTAATCGAGGAGAGTTCCGAGGTCATAATAGCCTACGATTTCTTGAATTTCCTCGAATGAGAGTTCTGTATATACTGCCATGGGACTATATTAACACTTTGTCTAGTTGAAGCAATAAGTTATTCCCTTGTCCCCTCTATGTAGCGGTGATATAAAGTTTCATAAATTTTTATTGGGAGGAAATTAACATGGGTGATTATAAAGTTGCCGATATTGGTCTCGCTGATTGGGGACGAAAAGAAATCGAAATTGCAGAGAAAGAGATGCCAGGACTAATGGCAATTAGAGAGGAGTATAAGGCCTCCCAACCTCTTAAAGGTGCAAAAATCGCTGGTTGTATTCACATGACAATTCAAACAGCTGTTCTGATTGAAACACTTGTTGATCTCGGGGCCGAAGTAAGATGGTCTTCATGCAACATCTTCTCAACTCAAGATCATGCAGCTGCAGCGATTGCGGCCGCGGGACACCCTGTATTTGCTTGGAAAGGTGAAACAGAGGAAGAGTTTAACTGGTGTATTGAGCAAACGATCAGATGGCCAGGCGGTAAAGGTCCAAACATGATCCTAGATGATGGTGGGGATCTTACTCTTATGATGCATAATGATTACCCTGAGCTTCTTACAGAAGTACGAGGTCTATCTGAAGAAACCACAACAGGTGTTCACAGACTTGCTGAAATGGTGAAGAAAGGAACCCTGAAAGTACCAGCTATCAATATTAATGATGCGGTTACAAAGTCTAAGTTTGATAACCTTTACGGATGTAGAGAGTCTCTTGTTGATGGTATCAAAAGAGCAACAGACGTTATGATCGCTGGTAAAGTTTGTGTTGTTGCTGGTTATGGTGATGTTGGTAAAGGTTCAGCTGGATCTTTTAAAGGTCTTGGTGGACGAGTTGTTGTAACTGAGATTGACCCTATCTGTGCTCTTCAAGCTGCGATGGAAGGTTATGAAGTTATGAAAATGGAAGATGCTGCTAAAATCGGTGACATCTTTGTAACAACGACTGGTTGTGTAGATGTCATTAATATTGAGCATATGAAGCAAATGAAAGATGGTTCTATCGTTTGTAATATTGGTCACTTTGATTCAGAAATTGATACTGCCGGGCTCAAGAGAGAAGCGACAGAGATGAGAAACATCAAGCCTCAGGTTGATCAATATACGCTTCCAAATGGAAACAAGTTGATTCTTCTTGCTGAAGGTCGACTAGTTAACCTTGGTTGTGCAACTGGACACCCTTCATTTGTCATGAGTAACTCATTCTGTAACCAAGTTCTTGCTCAAATTGAGCTTTGGAATAACCACGCAAATTATGAAAATAAGCTCTACGTTCTTCCAAAGCATCTTGATGAAAAAGTGGCGAAGCTACACTTAGAAAAAATCGGTTGTTTTATCGATACTCTTAGCACAAAGCAAGCTGAGTATCTCGGTATTCCAGTCGAAGGTCCTTATAAACCTGAATATTACAGATACTAATAGGAAGGGGCTTCGGCCCCTTTTTTATTTGGGGAAGGTGAGAATAACTTTTGTGCCAACTCCAACTTCACTTTCGACTTCAATTGTTCCGTGATGAGCATCTAAAATCTTCTTTGAATAGTGTAATCCCCATCCGCCGGTAGAGTAGCTACCATCGACTGGCTTATTGGCTTTTTTTCTGTCAGCATCAAAAAGATCCTTTAGATCGTTCGGAGCAATTCCCATTCCTTGATCTTTGATTTTAAGAGTGACATTGTTTTCATCTTCAAAAAGAGTGATTTGAACTTCTGTTCCATCTTCTGAGAAATTAATTGCATTAGAAATAATATTATTAATACAGAACTCAATACTGCTGGGAATGATTTCAATTTCAGTGGGAGTATCAAGTTTTTTAAAATTAAGTTTAATATTTCTCGCTTCTGCGAGAGGGCCCTGAGACTCAACTACTTCTCCAAGCATTTCCGAAACATCAACTCTTTCAGTTTTACCATAATTAAGAAGATCTTCTAAATTATTGATTAGGATATATTGATCAATAAGCTTAAAGGATTTTTTGAGAGAATCGCCTGTTTTTTGTGCATAAGTTTCAATCTTATCAAACTTACTGACCTTAGCAGAAGATTGAATCATACTGGAATAATTAAAAACAAGATTAAGTGGATTTCGAATATCATGAATAAATATTTTGGTAAATTTAAATTTTTGATTATAAAGATCTTCAATTTTTGCCTTTTGTTTTTCAATCTTTTTCTTGTCAACACTCGCATAGGCATCAATAACAATCGAAATATCCATGAGGAAAAGAGCATTAACTGATTTTAGAAACTCTATCAGTTCGCTCGAATTATCTTTTAATTTTTTCACTCCTAGTTCGCTGACAAAATCAAAAAAATGAGAATAAGCCCCGATATAGACCTCTGTTGGGATACCAATTTTTTGATGAACGATCCCTAGTTGAATTCGATCCTTAATAAAATTATCAGTCACTTCTCCCTTCATCATTTGAGAAAAGTATTTCATTTGAGATTCTTTAAGTTTTTCAATATTTATATGTTCGAAAAAACCAATAATACTTTTGTGTCTATTTAGAAAATCGTAAAAGCTATCAATAAATTCTCGAAATTCTTTTTCCGAATTTTTCCAAACTTTTTGAAGTACTTCAGAATGAATTTTAAGGGTAGGGGAGAAAAGTTCGAGCCGATTTTTAATGGTAGCAATGTCTTTAAGGAGTGAGTCCTTTAATTCACTGATTTCATCTGAGTCATTTTTCATACTGATATTATAAGATTTAGCTAGTAGCATTGATATATCAGGCAGGAATTGCTATTAAGCTCAGAATAAGGAGTACAAATGAAACTAATAATTGGCTGTGATCATGCCGCATTCGAAGCCAAAGAAGATCTAAAAAGCTTTCTTGAAAAAAATCATGAATTAGAAGACGTGGGAACTCACTCTTCTGAGCGAGCAAACTATCCTGAATATGCTAAAAACCTGTGTGCTAAGGTGCGAAATGAAGGAGCCATGGGTATCCTTCTCTGCGGGTCAGGAATAGGAATGTCCATGGCAGCTAATAGATATAAAGGCATTCGTGCCGCCCTATGTCGTAGCGGGCAAGACGCCCAACTCTCACGAGCTCATAATAATAGTAATGTTCTTTGTTTGGGGGCCAGGATAAACTCTAAAGAAGAGTTAGAAGAAATAACCCAAGCTTGGCTGGATTCTTCTTTTGAGGGAGATCGACACAGCCAAAGGATCGCAATGTTTGATGATCTAGGAGAGGATCTCTAATTATGAAGCCCTTTGAAAAAGTTGTAACCGCTATTGTTCTCATCTTTGTAGGAGCTGGACTTTATTTTTCTTTTACGGACGTATCTTTTTTTGAGGGAACTTATGTGAGAGAGGATGGTCCCCTTGAATGGTTAACTTTTGTTGCTCTCACTCTTGGAGCTGTCTTAAGCTTTTATAGAGTCTATATTTTAAGGCCTTTTAGACCGACGCTTTTTCGAATTTGCCTCTTTATTTTAGGACTGGTTTTTATCTTTGGTGCCGGAGAGGAAATTTCTTGGGGACAAAGGATCTTTGATATTGCGAGTCCAGAATTTTTTGTTAAAAATAATTCTCAACAGGAAACTAATTTTCATAATCTTATTCTTTCCGGTGTAAAAATTAATAAGCTCCTTTTTGGGCTCCTTCTAGGAATCTTCGTTGGTCTCTACCTTCTCGTCCTTCCTCTTCTTTATAAGAAATATGAAAAAGTTCGAGATTTTGTAAACTCTTTTGCAATACCCGTTCCGAGACCTATTCATATTGGACTTTTTATTTTTGTTTTTATTCTCTCTGAAATTTCCCCATCTGGAAAAAAAGGCGAACTTATTGAGTTCGGTGGATGTTGGCTATTTCTCATAATGCTTTTTAACCCGTGGAATAGGGATATTTACTCAAGAACTTCTCTTAGGCGTTAAGACTCCCAAACATCTTTTTAAACCGAAGAAAAAAGACAGCAAAAACAGCTTCCAAAACGATGCCACCACCCATCTTGGACTGTCCTTCTCTTCTTTCATAAAAAATGATCGGAACTTCCTTAATCTTTAAACCTTTTGCCCAAATCTTATAGTTGAGTTCAAGCTGAAAACTATATCCATTAGAAAAGATTCGGTTAAGATTAAGGGCCTTGAGCGCCTTTCGAGTAAAACACTTAAAACCGCCAGTTGTATCCTTCACAGGAATACCTGTTACAAATCGTGTGTAAATAGAAGCGCCATAGGAAAGAAGAAGTCTTTTAAATGGCCAGTTGATGATTCTAATACCATCAATATAGCGCGAACCAATAATGAGGTCATTTGTTTGAGCTGCAAAAAGAAGATTCTTGATATCTTTAGGATCGTGAGAAAAATCGCAATCCATTTCAAAGACAAATTCATAATCTCTATCAAGGGCCCATTTAAAACCAGTTACATAGGCAGTCCCTAAACCAAGCTTTCCACTTCTTTCTAGGAGATTAAGCCCAGAAAACTCAGTTTCAAGATCCTTAACTTTCTGAGCGGTCCCATCAGGAGAGCCATCATCAATAATGAGAATATTGATTGTGGGATACAGACCGAATAAAGTTCTGATCATTTTTTCAACGTTATCAATCTCATTATAGGTAGGAATAATAATGAGGGATTTTTCAAATGGTAGATTTTCTTGCATGATCCCTATTTACAATTACCGCAGCGTTTTAGCAATTCTTCACGATATTGATCTGCTTTGTCATAGAAGTATTTAATGGCCTTTTGACCCATCCCTGACTGAATGAGCCATGAAAATCGTTTCACTAAAGGAAATTTTTCGATCAATACAGATACGGCCGCTTCTCCTTTAAAAACTTGTCCCTCTTCATCAAGGTAATGGACTTCTTTAGCGCAGTCTTCAAAATTAATTTGTTCAAACGCTTCATAAACTTCTTTTTCATGAATCGAAACCATTTGAATAGCACTGGCCTCGGGGATCCTTTCTAAAGACTGCTTGAATCGTTTACAAAGTTCACATTCTCCATCAAATAAGAGGAGTGGAAGTTGGTAGTTCTTTTTTTCATCCATGAAAAATTCCTTTTTAGAGTTCTTTATCTGGGATGGTGAGCAATCCTCTTGATTGCACTTTTCGATATCGACTTGAAATGATGGTAAAAACACTTACCGAGGTTTTTTTGTGAATTTGAGCGCTAGATTGATTCGTTGCCATCTGAGCAAATTGCATCACCCCTGACTGAGCAACTGGTCCACCTTTAGCCTTTTGTGCTCTTTTTCTCTGTTCAATGAGTTGTGCCCGCTCTCTTAATTTTTTTCCAACAGTAGGGTTACCCTTGTAAAAGGCTCTATCCAGGTTGGTGTTTTTTTTCTGTCTGGCCGCATATTGAATATTTCTTTGAGCACCTTCAAGTGCTTTTCTCATGATTTGTTGACCTGCTTGTCTGGCACCTGCCGGCATAGGAGCAACGGCTAAGTGGGCCGCCATTTCTTTAGGGACACCAAAAGTTGCTTCCGCAATTTTAGCGGAAAATTTTTGATCATCATTCATAGTCACAGGTTTGTAATTAAGTGCCATTTTTCGAAGAGCTGTCCTTGAAGAAGCAAAGGATCCAATTTCACCGCCATTGAGAGAGCCCCCTCGAAGCTCTCCTCGTGAGAGCGCAACAAGATCTTCTAGGGCCGCCTCTGTATAAGGACTTTTTCCAATTCCTTTAATCGTCGTGATCATTTGCTTATCAAGACAACTATTGGTTTGAGCACATCCACAAAAAGGATCAGGATTTCCATTAAAGTCCATACAAGCAATTCGTGTGGAGTCGGGCGCTATTGGATTACTGTGATATTGTTTCTGACAGTATTTCTCATAGTTTGTGCTATCAAGAGTAATAGTTCTTGGAGTTGCTTGTTTGAATTTATCGCCTAAGCCTAGAAAGCCTTTGATATTTTCAAAAAATCCTTGGTTTGCTAGTCCCTCATTAAATTCTTTAATTTCCGCCGCTTCGTCCTTATCTTCTTTTTCCCATTTACGTGCGACAGTTACGAGTTTTTTATAGTTTGTACAAAAGCATTTTCTTTGAGTGATAGGATTACAATCTCCAGGTCCGGGTAAACGGTTCGCGATGGATTTAATCCTATTGGCCATTTTACTTTGTTGAATTGCATTTTTAGTAAAAAAGGAGGTCAAAAGAGCAAGAGCGGGTAGTTTCACTGCAACTTCTCCTAAACGAACACCTCCCATGGCTACCATACCCGTGTAGCAAGCGGTAGCTGCTCCATACGTGGAAGCCTGAATGGTACTTGTGTTGGCCCTGACTTCATGGCTTCTTGCCGCTTTAAAGAGTTGTTGTTTTTGATCAGTGTCACCAATCCCGGGGAGATTTTGCATATTTTTTTGTTCGGATTGCTGAACAAAGGTTCCAAGGGTTTCTCCGACCATGGGGATTTTGGCACAATAATCAGGTCTTTCACTGGAGGCCATGGGATCCTTTTTTAGGGCAGAGTTGTGTGCATCTGGAGTAAGTTTAAGTGGCGCTCCAGTGGTTCCATTAATCATCGTATAGGCCTTACCGATCATTTCGACCATCTGATTAGGAATACCTAAGAATTTTTCGTCCGAAGCTACTCCCTGACACTCTTTTTCAATTCCTTCACAAAGTGTGTGGTAGACGGCCTGCTCGACCCCCTTATTCACATATTTCTCAGCTTCTTCTCTTTCCTGATCGGTCAGATTGAGGTCCGAGCTATTGTTGGAGTTATAAACCTCAAAGCCTTGAGAAAAGCCCACGAGGGGTAAGAATAAAAGGAGTATAAATGATCTTTTCATTCTGCTTATTTTATCATGCAACCCGCAGGATCATAGCTAGGCAACAATGGTTATAAAATCGATCAGTAAAATCAGTTACTTATAGGCTTGGTAGTGAAAAATTACTGGCCCATTTTGTGGTAATTTGACGCTGTAAAAACAAGCTGTTAGATTTCTCTAACTATGAAAAAAGAACTCTCTCATTCTATGATCCACTACCTCCTCACCATCCATAAACTTAAGGAAGGTCGAGGCTATGCAAGAGTCACGGATATAGCTAAGGATCTTGGGCTGACGAAAGGGAGTGTTTCAACCGCTCTTAATAATCTTAAGAAAAAAGATCTAGTGACAGAGGAAGAAGATAGTAAGTTTTTAAATCTCACTTCAACCGGGCACGACATTGTTCACGAAGTTCTCACTTCCCGAACTCTTCTTTATTATTTTCTCAAAGATTTCGTAGGGGTTTCTGAAGAGACAGCGGAAAAAGATAGCTGTTTAATGGAACACCTTATGAGCGAAGAGACCAGAGCAAAGTTTTTTGAATTCATGAAAGATCTCACCTGTAGCTGTGAAAGACTTCAAGAAAAGAACGAATTACCTGATCGATTTAATTTTCAAACTTCTCTTGATCTGTGCCAATATAAGTCCCTCGATGACTTTTCCGGTGAGCAAGTAGGAGATACTTTCCTTCCTCCTCAATAGGATGAAATTAATCCCATTTCAGTTTAAACTTAACAGGTGAGTTCAATTTATTTATTGTCACCTAAAAAAGTCATATTTGATTTTCTACAAACTCATTTTGAAGTCAAAAAATTCGATAAGGCGCGAGATCTTATTCATGAGTACGAGCAAGTTCAAAAGTCGAACATTCTCCTATTTGAAATGAAAAGTATGGAAATTCCTTTTCTGGATTTCCTTAAAAAAACTTTTGAATGGTATGATGAGTCTGGGCTTAAGATCATAGCACTAGGGGATGAAGATGATCTTGAAAACAGCTTTCTCTGCTTAAAATATGGGGTCTTTAGCTATGTCCCTATAGAGCACTTAGATATGATTAAATTAAATATTGAAAAACTTCTCGATAACGCGATCGTTTTTCCAAACTATAAGCTATAGGGAAAATAATGAATTGGCTGGTCGAAGATAGGTTAGGGGAATTAAAATTTGAGTTTATGAAAGATAATGAGGAAATTCTTTATTTCCTCTCTCGATATGCTCGAAGTGAGAAGCATGGAAGGATAAAGTCCTGTGCGGAAGAATCTTTTAAGGAAAATAATAGCAATGTGGGGGCCATAGGTCTTTATGCTTGTAGAAACCTTATTGGAGTTACGACCTACGAACTCACTCCTTCAAAACTTTTACAAGGTCATATTAGTGGCAAGCTTGACGTAGTGGCGACTGTCCCAGGGATTAGGGGTAAAGGGCTTGGAAGACTTCAGATGGCCAATCTCTATTTGAGGCTTTCTAAATTCTATGGCCCAGCAATCAGCCAGCTACTGACAACCGCCGTTCATCCAACGGTTGCCCATTTTGTCTCTCAACTCGGCTTCACAACACCAAATCCCAACGAAGAAGGGCCACTCTATTCTCTAACACTGGAGAATTTCAAGGATTTAGAGGACTTTCAAAAGAAGTGTCGGGCTGAGGTGTATCGAATTATCTCTGATTTAAGACTTCATTGCATTGGATGTATGAGTATCGTCCAACCCAAAAAGCCTTGGTGCAGGCCGTAAATTTTCCAATTTCCACATCTCGTGGTACTAAATCGCAGTAAAATAAAGCAATGATTCATTGGAGAATATTATGAACAATCCACTACTTAAACCTTTTGATAATAAATTCGGAAGTGCTCCGTTTGATCTAATTAAAACTGAACATTTTCTTCCTGCTCTGAGGGAGGCCATATCTGAGGCCAAAAAGAATATTGAAAATATTAAGGCAAATAACGATGCTCCTTCATTTGAAAATACAGTTCTTGCTCTAGAGGAAGCCGATGACAAGGTTGGAACGATCTCTACAATCTTTTTTAACCTCCACTCTGCAGAGTCTAATGATGACCTTCAAGCAGTTGCGAAAGAGTTTTCACCTCTCATTACAGAATTCTATAACGATATCATTCTAGATGAGGACCTCTTTCAAAGAATTAAGACGATATATGAAAGTGCTAACAAAGTTAGTATGGATCATGAGTCTTTTCGTTTACTTGAAAAAAATTATAAAAATTTTGTTAGAAATGGTGCCAATCTTAATGAGGAAGATAAGAAAAAATTAAGAGAGATCGATAATAAACTCTCAACTTTAAAGTTAAAGTTTGGAGATAATGTCCTAAAAGATACTAATGATTTTGAACTTCTCATTACGAATGCAGATCAACTAAAAGGTCTTCCTGAAAGTGCCATGGAAGCTGCTCATGAAGCAGCTAAGGAAAAAGGTAAGGAAGGATATCTTTTTACTCTCGATTTCCCAAGCTATTACCCATTCATGACATATCTCGAAAATAGAGACCTTAGAAAGCAGATGTATATGGCCTACACGACGAGAGCTTTTAAAGGAGGAGAAACGGATAATAGTGAAAATATCAAACAGATTGCAGCTCTTAGACATCAAAGGGCAAATCTTCTTGGATATGAAACCCATGCCGATTTTGTTCTTGAAGAGCGAATGGCCGGTAAACCTGAAAAAGTAAAGTCGTTCCTAGAAGATCTTCTAGAAAAAGCAAAGCCATTTGCAGCTAAAGAACTCACGGAGCTTCAAGATTTTGCAAATCAAAATGGTGGAACTGATAAATTAGAAAACTGGGATGTTTCTTTTTATTTTGAGAAACTCAAAAAACAAAAATTTAGCATTGATGATGAGCTTCTTAAGCCTTATTTCAAATTAGAAAATGTCATCAACGGAATTTTTAAGATAGCTAAAAAACTTTACGGTCTTAATTATAAGCCAGTGGAAGGTGTTCCCGTTTATCATCAAGATGTAAAAGTTTATGAAGTTGTTGATGATAATAATGAACACGTTGGTCTTTTCTATGCAGATTTCTTTCCTCGAGCAGGAAAAAGAAATGGTGCTTGGATGACAAGCTACCGAGATCAAAGAAACTTTAGAGGAATCAATCAAAGACCTCATGTTTCTATTGTTTGTAATTTTACAAAACCAACATCTACAAAGCCTTCGCTTCTTACTTTTAATGAGGTTACAACTCTTTTCCATGAATTTGGACACTCTCTTCATGGCATTTTAGCGAATACAAAATACCCATCTCTTTCCGGAACGAATGTTTATTGGGATTTCGTAGAGCTACCAAGTCAGATCATGGAAAATTGGGCCTTTGAAAAAGAATGTTTAGATCTTTTTGCTGAACACTTTGAGACGGGAGAAAAAATCCCTGAGGAATATATAAAGAAGATCAAAGAGAGCGCTAATTTCCATGAGGGACGAGGTACTCTGAGACAGCTTTCCTTTGGTTTACTCGATATGGCTTGGCATGCAGCTGATCCTTCAGGAGTAAAAGACGTAGAAGAATTTGAAACTCAGGCAATGGCACCTGCTTCAATCATGGATAAAGTACCTGGAACGAATATGAGTGTTTCCTTTGGTCACATCTTTGCTGGTGGATATTCTGCTGGTTATTACAGTTACAAATGGGCAGAGGTCCTCGACGCGGATGCTTTTGAATTCTTTAAAGAAAAAGGAATATTTGACTTTGAAGTAGCCACGAAATTTAAAAATACAGTTCTTTCTAAAGGGGGGAGTGAAGATCCAATGGAGCTTTACAAGCAGTTTAGAGGGCATGAGCCTTCAGCCGATGCCCTTCTTAAGAGAGCCGGTCTCACAAATTAGTTTCCTTTTTGCAAAACTTACTCAAGGCCTGGTCGTATTCGCTCACAAGGCGATCGACTATGGTCTTGATGTCTGTAATTTCATTAGTAAATTCAATCGAGGGACCTGCACACCAAACGGTCTTATAGGAAGCTGAAAAAGCCGCTTTTTCAACTAATTTTGTCCCTTTATAATAGGTAATCATTTTTGCGTACTTTTTAAGAGTCTTATTCTTATTGAGAAAAGACTCTAAAAAATTTTGTTTGGTACCTATTTTTTTAACGTAAGGGGTGTTGATGACAGTACAAGGAGTTCCAGAGATTTTGGTCGTAAGTACAATATCTTCTCCATTGTAGTCGACACAGGCATTCTTGTAATCCTCTCCTACAGGACTTTCCTTTGTTGCAATAAAAATACTACCAATGGATAGTCCCTCAGCACCTAGCGCCAGCATGGAAAGAATTCCTTCACCATTTCCAACTCCACCGGCGGAGATGATAGGAAGTGAACAAGACTTTTTAAGCTTAGGAATTAAAACCGAGGCCGGTATTGGGCCACAATGTCCACCAGCACCGGAATTAACCGCAATAATGGCATCTGCTCCAAGATCCTCTACAACTTTTGCATAATGCTCATCAATGACATCACAAAAGACTTTTGTCTTTTTATCTTTAAAATTTTGAATGACTTCTCTAGGACTACCTAGAGAGGTGATGATAAAATCAGGTTCAACTTCCATACAAATTTCCATATGCTTTTTAAGATGAATATTTGATTTGTTTACGATGAGATTCACTCCATAAGGTGTTCCTTCTGCTTTTATTTTAAGAAGGGCTTCTTTTAAAAGTTCGGGAGTTCGATAATTTAAACTTGGAACACATCCTATGATTCCGGCCTTGGCCGCATTTATAAGCATCTCTTCATTAGAGATTAAAAACATAGGCGCCATAATGATGGGGTATTTAATGTTGAATGTTTTAGTTAAGTAAGTGTCAAACATGTAGGAATCCTATTGATAAAGTAAGATGTTATTTGAAAATAATACCATCGGGACAATAAATCACGAAAGATTTTAGATATTATCATTTTATCATTAAAATAGACTAAAGAACGAAACTCAGGAAGGTTTTACATGTTAAAAAAATGGATTTTATTAGTCTTTGTTATTCCCACACTCAGTTATGCAGAAAAAAAATGGATTGTTGTCGATAAAGATACAATTCCTGCACTAAATCAACTTCTTCATCAAAATATTCAAAGCATTGATAGTGCCGGTGATATCGAGCTTGTCGAAGTCGAAGAAAGGGACCTTGATCGAATTGGTCATCTCATGCACGAAGAATTTAAAAGATGTGGTGGGTATGTTCATCATGATTCAAAAGAGGATGCTCTTGAAACACTTCATGGTACAGAACTTCGAAATATTGCGAAAAACTTCAAGTTTCAAAATTATAATATTAGCGATGATGAAACGATTCACGAAACTCTAGAGTTTGTTCAAGAAAATAGAATTAGAGAGACGATCCTTAAACTATCTTCTTTTCATAATAGACATTACAAAAGTAAAACTGGTATCGCCTCTATGAACTGGATTAAAGAAAAATGGTCCTCTCTTACAGCTCATAGATCAGATGCAACAGTAGAGTCTTATAAGCATAGAAGCTGGCCTCAAGATTCTATTATTTTAACGATCAAAGGCTCTGAATCACCTGATGACATTCTTGTCATTGGTGGACATGGAGACTCGATTGGTTCTGGTTGGTGGGGACGTGATAAGGCCAAAGCACCAGGTGCGGATGATAATGCTTCAGGGATTGCAACCATTACTGAAATCATTAAAGTTCTAATGGATACAAACTTTTCTCCACAAAAGACTGTTAAGTTTATAGCTTATTCAGCGGAAGAGGTGGGATTGAAAGGTTCCAAGGAAATCGCTAGAGAGATGAAAAGAGAAAGAAAAAATGTTCTTGGAGTTGTTCAATTTGATATGACCAACTACAAAGGTGATGACCTTAATATCTATCTCATTCAAGATCACACGAATGCCGAACAAAATGATTTCCTTGCTCAGCTTATTGATACCTACGTTAAAGTTCCATGGGGATACTCAAAATGTGGATATGCTTGTTCAGATCATGCTTCTTGGACAGATAATGGTTTTCCAGCTTCTTTTCCATTTGAAGCAAGTTTTAATGCTGCTAATAAGAAGATTCATACTGAGAATGACACACTAGACCACTCTCGAGGAATGGCAGCGCATGCTACTAACTTTGCGAAACTAGGTCTTGCATTTGCCATGGAGCTTCAGAATTAAGTTTTACGCTTTATGTAAATTTTGATAAGATTTGGCCTGAATTTGAATAAGGAATAATTATTAAAAATTTAGGTCAAATCTCTTCTACTGAGGGCTTTCAAGAAATTAAAGAAGTTATTGAGGCAGAGCATAAGCATGTCTCTACTCATGATAGTCTATCCGATGAAGAATTTAGACCTTTAGAAGACTCTCTTCTCATTCTTTCAACTGTTCAAAATATTCAACTCAAACTCAGCACTCTCTTTAAATCTCATCCTAGCTTAATGGAAATGTTTGATAAGGAGTTTGGAAGCTTTCTAGACTTTAACTCTTTTGAGAATATTATGGACCTTTGTGTAAGAGATGAGTTCCTTTTTCCTGAGGAGGAGACTTATCCTTACTACGAGGATGAAAAGCTTAGAAAAGACTATTTAAGCTCCTATGAGGATTATTTCCAAAACTGGATTAAAGAGACAGAAACAAAACATAATGAAACGACACAATATCTTAAAGAGTCCTTTAATCTAGAGGATTTTTCTCAAATTGAATGTCGATGTAAAAGTTGTTTGGCCGATTATCGAACGAAACTATGGGATGGGGTATTTAAAAAGTCCGTAGAAATTATGGATCAAGCCAAAGAAGAGGTCGAAGGTTTGATTCAAGATGAAGAGGATCCTCGAGAAGTCTTCTTTTTTCTTCAAAAAGATCTGGAAAAATTAATCAATCGATTTCGCACTAAGCTTAGAAAATCGTCGGTCAGTAAGCTCGATTCACAAATCAAAAAAAGATTAAGAGAAGACTTTACTTATCCATCCGAGCTAGCAAAAAAATATACGGAAACTCTTAAGCCATACTTTGAAGATATTCTTAGAGCAGATGGTCTTCGAAGAGATCTCGTAGGACCTTATGAGTATGAAAGATTTTTTAATCAACTTGCAACAAATATCTGGAAGCGAGAGCGCTATTTAGAGAGAGAATTTAAAAAGCTTGTTAAATCCGTTCTTCTATTAAAAAGAAAGGATATTTCAGGAAAGATCCTCAAAGACTATCTTGGAGAGTTTTGGGTTCACTCAAGGGCAAGAGATATCAAAAGAAAGATTATCTATCATGCTGGGCCCACAAACTCAGGAAAGACGTATTCAGCGATTGAGTCTTTAACCAAAGCGGAAAAAGGCTGTTATCTTGCTCCCCTAAGACTTCTTGCTGCCGAACTCTTTGATACTCTTAATAATAAAAAAGTGATTACAACGCTATTAACGGGTGAAGAAGTAATAGAATTACCTGGAGCATCTCACTATTCTTCAACTATTGAGATGGCACGTTTGCAAGAAGTTTTTGATTGTTGTGTTATTGATGAAATTCAAATGATCACAGACCCTCAAAGAGGTTGGGCCTGGACTCGTGCCCTTGTTAATATCTTTGCCAAGGAAATCCATATTTGTGGAGATGATTCCGTAATTGATCTAATTCGAGAGATCGTAACCCTTTGCGGGGATGAGCTTGAGGTTCGTTATTACAACCGAATGACTGAACTAGTCGTCGATCAGAAGAATGTCAGAGTAGGGGATCTTAAAAAAGGTGATGCCCTTATTGTCTTTTCTAGGAAAAATGCTCTTCGATATAAAATGGATCTCGAACAGCTTGGTTTTAGGGTCTCAATTATTTATGGAAGGCTTAGTCCAGAGGTAAGACGAGAACAGGCAAGAAAATTTGATAAAGAAGAGACTGATATTATTGTTTCTACCGATGCAATCGCTATGGGTATGAATCTTCCCATTAAACGAATTGTATTCTCTACACTCTCAAAATATATTGATTCTGTAGAATATCCCATTTCTCAAAGTGAAATTAAGCAGATCGCCGGTCGAGCTGGTCGATATCAAAGACATCCGGTTGGACATGTTACCTGTTTAACAAAAGTAGATGATGGGCTGGATAGGATTGAAGAGGCCCTTACAACGGTTCTTGATCAGAAAAAGCAGTGTATGGTGGGACCAGACCTCGATATTTATACTCAAGTTAATACGGCCCTTCAAAAAAATGCGCTTCCTATATTAAAGCTCTCAGAGTTTTTAAGACTTTTTAATACCATGAGCTTTAAAGAACCTTTCTTTTGTGTCGATCTCAAGGAAATGATTGAACTCTCAGAAATGGTAGAGAGTGCTGATCAAGATGAAATTCTTCAGCCGGCAGAAGTCTTTGGATTTAGCTGCGCTCCCGTCAATCTCGGTTTAGTGGAGCATGTTGAATTCTTTATTCGTATTTTAAATAAATTCGTAAAGTCTGTTGGAATTCAAAATCAACCTATTGATTTTGAGAGTTCTGATATTGATTATTTAGAAACGAGTATAAAATGTGTGGAGCTATATCAGTGGCTTTCAAGACACTTTAATAATAAAAACTTCGATTACGATGAAGAGGATCTTCTGGCCAATAAAGGAAAGGCCATTGAAAAGCTTAATGACCTCTTATCAAAAAAGATCGTTCCTTCCTGTTCAAGCTGTGGAGCGAAATTACCTGAGAAACATAAGTTTAGGATTTGTGAAATATGCTTTAAAGAAAGGCGCTTTACTCATAAGAAGAATTTTTCGAGAAGAAGTGACGGTCACAAAAAATCAGGTGGAAAGAAGTCTAAAAAAAGAACCTCTTTTGGCGGTAAAAAGAAAAGCACCCAAAAGAGACGAAAAAAGTAAATGAATTCCCTAAGAACTATCCTAGAAGGGGTGAGCTTAGAAGATAAACTGACCCCATTTGATTTCAACGACTGCTTTGAGAGTGACTTGCCCACTCAAGTTAAATGCCCTGGTCGAAATCAAAAAATCTCATTTTCAGACAAACAGATGAAGTTTCCAAAACCTGGAAGCTTAAAAAACAAAGATCAAAGAGCAAAAGCAATCCATTTCTTTGCCAATCATGAGCTTTTAGCTCTGGAGATTTTTGTTCACTTCTATTTAAAGTTTTTATCACCGCTAGAAGGTGAGCGAAAACTTAAGCTTCATGTTTTGCAAACGATAAAAGAAGAACAAAAGCACCTAAAGCTTTATATTGACCGCATGAATGAACTTGGTATTGAGTTTGGTGACTTTCCTTTGAATGACTTTTTTTGGAGACAATTTAAAGAAATAAAAACGATGAATGAATTTTTTTCATCTATGTCGTTAACTTTTGAGGTGGCAAATCTAGATTTTGCATTTTTTTATTCTGAGCTTTTTAAGCAATACGAGGATTATAAAAGTTCAGAAATAATGGATATTGTTCTTAAAGATGAGCTCAGGCACGTCAATGTAGGTGTTAAATACCTCTCCTCTCAGAAAGGAGAAGAGGATCTGTGGAATTTCTATAAGAAAAACCTACCAAAGCATATTAGTCCATCTAGAGGAAAAGGGTTAATTTGTCAGAAAGGTTTGAGGTTACAAGCGGGGTTAAATGAAGATTTTACGGATAAACAAATTCATTATCAATCAGATTTTAATGTACTAAATAGACGAGAAATGAATCTTTGATGAAAGCGTACTTTACTAATTTCAATTATGAACTTCAGTTAAGCTCTGGGGTTTTCAAGACAGATAGTAAGACCAGAGAAATTAATAAGGATTTTGAATTCGTCTTCTTTTTTATGGAAAAAGCTAAGAGTATCTTAGTGAATCAAAATGACTACACGGACGAATATCTCAATCACCTTGAAATCTTAGGACTTAACATTCCAGATTTTAAAAGAGATGGAGACTATGAATATTGGTGGGGTCCTCTAGAAAATTTAGAGAAAGAAAAAAAAATAAACTCTAAGATTACCTCAACAGGAATTGCTCAGAGACTTAAGTTTTGTCATCCGGATACTCAAATTATTTACGATCTAAAGGATTTGGATCAATATATCAAAATTAGACCTTCTATAAAAAAATTCTTCTTACGTACTCCATTTTCTGTTAGCGGTAAGGGCTGTTTTATTTTAGATAGAAATCTATCCATTCCTAAAAGAGTAAATCTGTCAGAAGGTGTTATTCTTGAGCCTTATCTAAACAGAAAAGAAGATTACGGATGTTTTATTACTGGTAAGGGGGATTATTTAAGATGGAGAAGTATTGTAAATAACAAAGGTCGCTATATTGGGAGTCAGGCCATCTCTGATGAAATAGCTCCATTATCTTACAAGCCCCAAATGATGCTCATTTATAACGAGTATATGAATTTAGGTGTTCAAGATGGAATTCAAATAGACTCCTTTATATACACTGGAAACGGAGTAGATAAATTTTATCCGCTTTGTGAGGTCAATTATCGAAAAACAATGGGTGGATTTTTAAACTCTTTGGTTCTCCACTTTAAAACGGATAAAATTACTTTTTTAATGGATAAGAAAAAAGACTGTTTTAAAGGGCAAAGTATTAAGCAAATAGAAGAAAGAATAGGACATGATCTTTATCAACCGACGAAGGGGAAAGGCATAATCCTGCTCTCACCTGAGAATATTGGACGATTAGCATTTGCTTTTATTGGTTATGAAAATAACGAAGTAAATAACTTTATTAACAAATATTCTTCCGAATTCTTTTTTTAGTAAAAAATTAAACATTATTTTTTGTGTAACGATAAGTAAGCGTCATTATTTCAAGGCGTTGCAATGTTGGATGAATTTTTAAAGAAAATAAAGTCTATTGATTTTAAATCTTATATTGAAAAAATTAAAAACCTCAGAAAGAAAAAAGATGAGGATGAAGAAGACGAAGAAGAACTCGAGGAAGAATTTGATGATGATGAGGAGTTTGAAAACCTCGATGAGGATGAAACACAAAAAATAGAAGTGGATGAGCTTCAAGATGGTGATACTCAAGAGTATGATACGGAAGAGGAAGAAGGAGAAGAAGAGGACTCAGAAGATAAAGAAACCAAAGAAGAGGAGATTGTAGAAAAATCTGATGAAGAGAATTCTGATGAAGAGGAATCTGATGAGGGTGTAGAGCTTGAAGTAGAAAATAATCAGGATGAAGAAGACGAAGACGACGAGGACGAAGAAGACGAAGAAGACGAAGAAGATGGTGAAGATGATGAA
>CBDUBC010000011.1:0-43741 GCA_965365285.1 uncultured bacterium | reverse complement strand
CTCAATGGGCCGGATCTTGTTGGTATTATCTTCGATATGTTGATCCTCGAAATGATGGAAAGGCATGGGATCAAGAAAAAGAAAAATATTGGATGCCAGTTGATCTCTACGTAGGTGGAGTTGAGCACGCTGTTCTTCATCTTCTCTATGCAAGGTTCTGGCATAAGGTCCTCTTTGATCTTGGTCTTGTTTCTACGAAAGAACCATTTCAAAAACTCGTTAACCAAGGTCTGATTCTTGGCAGTGATGGCGAAAAAATGAGTAAATCACGAGGAAACGTGGTTAATCCAGATAGCGTAGTTTCTGAGTTTGGTGCCGATAGCTTAAGGCTTTATGAAATGTTTATGGGACCACTCGAAAAAGTAAAACCATGGCAGGAAAAAGGCGTTAAAGGAGTTTATAACTTTCTTAACAAGGCCTTTAAATTCTTTGCCAATAAAGAAAATCTTGTGGATGGTTCAGAAGACCAAGAGATTGTTAAAGAACTTCACAAAACCATTAAAAAGGTATCCTCCGATATCGAAGGACTTCGATTTAATACGGCCATCTCTCAGATGATGATCTTTTTAAATCTTTGCTCAAAGAAAGGTAAATTCACTTCAGAGACTGCAAAAACCTTTGCTATTGTCCTCTCCCCTTTTGCTCCTCATAGCGCTGAGGAAATTTGGGAAATTCATGGTGGAAAAAAAACACTCGCCTACGAACCATGGCCAGAGTATGACGAGGCCCTAGCAAAAGATGATCTCATCACCATTGGGGTCCAAGTTAATGGTAAGACCAGAGGCACGGTTGATGTTCCTGAAGATATTTCACGAGAAGATTTCCTAGAACAGGCCAAAACTGCTGTCTCTAAACATCTCGATGGAAAAAGCATCGTTAAAGAAATCTACGTTCCAAAGAAAATTTGTAATTTTGTGGTAAAGGGATAGTCATGAAAGAGAACTTTTTTAATCACCTCACTAAAGAAATTGCGGCCGTGAGAGAAGCTGGGCTTTACAAAGACGAGCGAGTTATTTCCTCGCCTCAAGATGCCCATGTAATCTCTAACCATAAAGAATTGATAAACCTTTGCTCCAATAACTATTTAGGGCTTTCCAATCATCCAACTCTTGTTGAAAACGGTAAAAAGGCTTTAGATGAATATGGTTTTGGGCTCTCCTCTGTTCGTTTTATTTGTGGAACCCAAAGTATTCATAAAGAACTTGAAAAATCAATTTCTGATTTTTTAGAAACTGAAGACACCATTCTTTATAGCTCTTGTTTTGATGCTAATGCTGGTCTTTTTGAAACTCTCTTTGGACCAGATGATGCGATTATTAGTGATGCTCTAAACCACGCTTCCATCATTGATGGGATTCGACTCTGTAAGGCCAAAAGATACCGATACGCCAATAATAATATGGAAGAGCTTGAAGAAAGGCTTAAAGAAGCGAGTGGTGCTCGTTTTAAAATCATCGTCACCGATGGAGTTTTTTCCATGGATGGTATTGTTGCCGATCTTTCAAGTATTTGTGATCTTGCTGATAAATATCAGGCCTTAGTAATGGTAGATGATTCCCACGCTGTTGGATTTATGGGTCAAAATGGAAAGGGAACCCATGAAGAGTGTGGTGTTATTGGTCGAGTGGATATTATCACAGGAACCCTAGGAAAAGCGCTTGGTGGTGCTAGCGGAGGGTACACCTCAGGAAATAAAGTTATTATTGAATGGCTAAGACAACGATCAAGACCTTATCTTTTTAGTAATTCCCTTGCGCCAATGATCACGAAGACTTCAGTTGAAGTCCTAAACCTCATTCAAAAAAGTAATGAGCTTAGAGATAAGCTTAAAAATCATACTAAGTACTTCAGAAACAAAATGAAAGAGCTTGGATTTAATATTATTGAAAGTAATCACCCAATCGTACCAATTATGCTTGGAGATGCAATCCTTGCTCAAAGAATGTCGGAAAAGCTTCTTGAAAAAGGCATTTATGTGGTTGGTTTTTCCTACCCCGTCGTTCCTCAGGGGCAAGCGCGAATTCGAACTCAAATGTCCGCGGCCCTCTCTCAAGAAGATATCGATCGAGCGATTAAAGCGTTTGAAGAAGTTGGTCGGGAGCTTAAAGTTATTAAGTAAGGAAAAAATATGAAGGCACTTGTAAAGAGAAAGAGTGAAGTTGGTTTATGGATGGAGGATGTTCCTGTTCCTGAAATTGGGCCAGATGATATTCTGATTAAAATAGAGAAGACAGCTATTTGTGGGACTGACCTTCATATTTATAATTGGGATGAATGGGCCCAAAAGAATATCCCTGTTCCTCTTACAGTTGGTCATGAATATTTTGGACGAGTCCATAAGGTAGGATCTAACGTCTCTCACTTTAGTGTAGGTGATCGAGTTTCTGGAGAAGGTCATATTGTTTGTGGTTTTTGCCGAAATTGTAGGGCCGGTCGAAGACATCTTTGCAATCATACAGAAGGTGTCGGAGTGAACAGAGCGGGTGCCTTTGCCGAATTTCTTGCGCTTCCTGCTGGAAACGCTTTTCATATCCCGGACAATATTGAAGATGATACGGCATCTATTTTTGATCCTTACGGAAATGCCGCACACACGGCCCTTTCCTTTGACCTCGTAGGTGAGGACGTTCTCATTACCGGAGCAGGACCCATAGGTTGTATGGCCGCAGCGATCTCTAGACACGTAGGGGCCAGAAACATCGTTATTACCGATATAAATGATTACAGGCTAAATCTTGCTGAAAAGCTTGGAGCGACTCGAGTTGTTAGAGCTGATAAAGAAAACCTTCATGAGATTATGGAAGAGCTTGGTATGAAAGAGGGCTTTGATGTTGGTCTTGAAATGAGTGGAAATGAGCGCGCTTTTAATGACATGCTCGATGTTATGAATAATGGTGGTCGAATTGCTTTATTAGGTATTTTTTCTAAAAAAGTGGCCATTGACTGGAGTCATGTTGTTTTTAAAGGCCTTCAAATTAAAGGGATCTACGGCCGAGAGATGTATGAGACTTGGTATAAAATGGCCTCGATGATCCAATCTGGTCTTGATATATCGTCCGTCATTACTCATCAGTTTCCTGTTGATGATTTTGAAAAAGCTTTTGCTCTTATGAATGAAGGAAAATCTGGTAAGGTGATTCTTAATTGGGTGTAAGCCCCCAGGCTTTTTCAAATTTTATGAACCTCTTCTCTAGCTTTTTGAGAAGTCTTGATTTTAATTTCTTTTCCGCAAAGGAATAGAAGAGTCCATTTTGATAAATCTTTTTGAGCTCTTTATAAGTGATATTGGTATTATTAAGCACGAGTTCACACTCTCCTGCCATATCGGTATTAAACATTCCCTCATCGTCAGTCGACAGTGAGATGGGAATTCCATTTCTATGATACTTTAAAAAAGGATGCTCTTTAATATGGGAAACAACTCCCAGTAAAAGATTACTTTTAAGGTTAACTTCAACGGTCTTTTCAAGCTGGGCCATGACTTCTAGGGTGAGGGCATCTCTTTGTACGAGAACGCCATGACCAATGCGATCAACTCCAATTAATAAGGCATCTCTTACATTATGACGATGACCTAGCTCTCCTGCATGCATAGTTGCTTTTAAATGACCTTTTTTAAGAATGGGTTTGTAAAGCTCCCAAGCATCTAGAGCAGAGCTTTTCTCTTCATTGGCAACCAAATCAATTCCTATAATAGGAAAAAGTTGAGACTTACTCATGGAAAGGAGCTGATCTCTAATTTTAATCATACTCTCTCTTCTAGAATCACGAATAAAGGCCAGATTCCAACGAACAATGACCCCCGTTTCTTTATACAGATGCTTTGTCTTTTTTCTAAGTTTTTTTATATCAAGAGGATATTTAAAAACGTGGGTAAGTTCTACATAATCTATACCAAGTCGCCTTGCTCTTTTTAAAAAATCTTTGATAAAGAAGAACTCATCTTCCTCTGTAAAGGGGATGAAATACTTAGTTAATGCAAAAGTTGCTTGAAATCGCTCAAAAGAATAAGGCACTTGATTCATATTTAAAATAAGGAGACCTAGAATCTTTTCTTGATCTTCTTGAGAAAGCTCATTAAATCGGTTTTCAGGAAGAGATTGGATAAGATCAATATCCTGTGAAGAAAGTTGATTCCTTCCTGTGTTGGCAATCTCTAGTATTTTCTTATGGTCAATTTTTCTATTATATTTTTTCAAAAGCGGGGTAAGAGTTTCTTTTTTAATTGTTCCAGGAGGATGAACATGAAGCATGGCTCCTTTTGGTATGGACTTACAAAACTCGGACTGAAGTCTTGGTGAATTTATTATTTCTAAAAATCGAGCAGATCTTACCTTTTTTTGGGAAAAGATTTGATCTTGTCTTCTCTCAAGCGCTAGCTTATCAAAATAGCTAAACCGATCATGAAAGTTTTTCTCTACATGATGATCCCACTCTTCCCTACTTGGTTTTCCTTCATGCCATTCAGATGTCTCTAAAAAAGCCTTAGTCACCTGATCTGAGGAAGGTGGATTTCCTATAAGCGCACATGAAGTTAATAATAGTAGAAGTAGGATTCGCATAGATCATTGTCCGAATTTAAATCGCTTAACAGGATCTCCTGTGTCTTCGACAGGAGGTGGAAGATTATCGGAGGCACAGCCTTTAACAACTTGCTCAAACTCATTTTGAACAGTGACACGTTCAGGAAGCTCTATCCATGAGCTTTTACGCTCTTTTTTCTCATAATTAAAAAACGCCATCTCAATAACATAATCACCAACAAGTGATGGTCCTCCATTGAAAACGGTCTTATAATCAAAAGGGTTAACTCGAGCGATCACTTTTTCAACCGAAGACTTTGAGACATTAAAAGTAATCATTTGATTTCTATGCTTATCAAGCTCGACTTCTTTAATAAGATAACGATGATTAAAGGCCGGACATGACATATTCTCAAACCTTGCAGAGAGGGCCGCAGCGGAGTAATAAACAAAAAAGAAACCTTTGGTCATTTGTTTAGACCGTAGAGAACTACTGGTTTTACCCTTTCTAATCAAAAAAGGAACATAGAGGTGGCCGATGACTCTACCTCCAACAACTCCTCTTCTTTTAAGTCTTAAAATATAAGAATCGACATTGGTCTCTCGAACAAGAGTCTCTAAATCACCCATATCAAGCTGGGGAAAGGTCACTCCAATACGAATTCCCTTACTGAGCTTTTGTCTTCTTAAAGGTCCTACTCTCCACTTCTCTATCGCCACATCCGATACAAATACCTCATTAGAACTTATAAGATAATTATTAAACTTATCCTTAGAGAGTGTTGCTTTTTTAGAGCAGCCAATTAGAACAAATAAAATGAATAAAAGCGTAAAGTTTTTCAATTAATTTTCCCTTGTTGCTCCTAATTTAATGCCAGCTAAAAAATTAAGCCGGTTAATACTTACGGATAGAGTGGTCAGATTGATTAATGGATCCATCTTAAGCGCCTCAACCGTGGAGAAAAAATTCTTAAGAGGTAATTCAAAGTATTCAGTAACAGATTGTAAAATTTCTTCTTCTTGAATATTAGAAAGGCTCTGTTCTCCATGGCGATCCACAAGGAATCGAAGAAGATTTGATTTATAGAGTTCTAAATTCTGATTGAGAATATCCTGAAGAGAGAGTTCCCAGTCAGTCAGCGTATCAATTCCATTAAGTTTTTTATTGAGCCAGTCAAAATGGAATATCTCGTTGATGGCCATACTAATTCGAATGGCACCTGCGATAGAAATATTTTCTTCTTGATTCAGATAGATAAAGTCTGGAGCAGATTTGAGCATACAAATTACAGCAATCATCTTTGCTGTATCCATATCATAGCCCTTACCTCTCCAGTAAGAAAGTGTAAGCGCAAGCTCTTCTCCCTCTAAGCTAAAAACTTTTTCAACTTCATTAATCAAGTTTTCATATCCTGAGATCATATCAAAGTTTGATCTTTTTGTAAGTTTAAGCATTTGCTGAACAATGGCCTGAATCACTTCTTCAATTCGAAGGTAGGCTTCATACTTTGCCTCTTTAGTAACGTTTTTAGCATGAAGAATTTGACCTCGAAGCCTATCTCCGCCAAAAATTTCACAAATAATGAGATAGGCTTGAATTATGGTTTCATATTTCTTTCCTGATTGTTGTTCGGCCCTATAAAGAAAGCAAGAACCTGCTTGATTCACCACCTTATTAGTTAAGACGGTAGCAATGATTTCTTTTTTCAGTGGGTGAAGGTGAAGATCTTCACCAAACTTTTCTCGAATACTTTCTGGAAAATAATGAACAAACATATGATCAAAAAAAGAATCCGAAATGAGGTTAGACTTCAAGAGATATTCATAAACACCCATTTTGGTGTATGCTTGAAGAACAGCAAGAATTGGTCTTGGCATTCCTAACCCGGAGTGCTCAAGAGACTCGAGCTCTTTTCCTTCAGGAATATTTTCACTTTTTGTATTAAGTCCTTTTTCTTTAAGATAATAAACTAAGTTTTTAAAAACTTTAAACGATCGAAGAGATCGAATTTTATCCATAGAAAGAAGTCGATGCTGACCTCTGTTATTAGCAAGAACCAACTCGCTTACTTGATCAGTGGCCATAACAAGGATATCATTTCGATCATCCATATTGGCAATCTTTCCGTTACTAAGTAGAAGTTGTAGAAGAATCTTAATATTAACTTCATAGTCACTCATATTAACACCGGCCGAGTTATCAATAGCATCGGTATTAAGACGAACACCTTTTTTATCAAGCTCAATTCGACCAAGTTGAGTAATACCGAGGTTAGCTCCCTCTCCTACGACCGTTGCCTGGATATCGGAAGTATCAACTCGAACTCCGTCATTGGCACGATCCCCTACTTCTACATTGGTTTGAGAATCAGACTTAATATAGGTTCCAATCCCACCAAACCAGAAAAGTTCTGTTTTCATTTTGATGATATACTTAATAACTTCTTCACCGTTCATACTCTCCTCTCTAACTCCTAACATTTCTTGGACTTCAGGAGAAAGGTGAATAATTTTAGCAGACCGGTCAAAGACGCCACCACCTTTTGAAATAAGGCTCGCGTTATAATCTTTCCAAGTGGATCGAGGCAGTTCAAACAGTCTTTTTCTCTCTTCCCAACTTTTCCCTGGGTCAGGATCAGGATCAAGAAAGATATGCATATGGTTAAAAGCTGCTTGAAGCTTAAGGCACTTAGAAAGAAGCATCCCATTTCCAAAGACATCCCCACTCATATCTCCAATGGCGACAACTGTTGTATTTTCGGTCTGAATATCTTTACCAAGTTCTTTGAAGTGGAGTTTGACACATTCCCATCCACCACGAGCAGTAATTCCTTCTTTTTTATGGTCATAACCAAAAGAGCCACCTGAAGCGAACCCATCACCTAGCCAAAAACCATACTTTTGAGAGATCTCATTTGCCGTATCCGAAAAAGTTGCTGTTCCCTTATCTGCGGCAACGACGAGGTAGGGATCAAGGCCATCATAGGGCAGAACATAACTAGGATGACTTGCCTTTCGAGATGCATCCATATTATCTGTAATATCAAGAAGACCACTAATAAATTTCTTATATTGTTTATTAGATTCAATTGCCCCTTGTTCTCTTGATGTAATTGGCTTTTTAAGGATGAATCCTCCTTTAGACCCAACAGGAATAATCACTACGTTTTTCGTTTGCTGAGTTTTAACGAGACCTAATACCTCTGTTCTAAAGTCATCGTGACGGTCGGACCATCGAAGTCCACCTCGGGCAACCGCTCCAAATCGAAGGTGGGTTCCTTCGACACCAACATCGTAAACAAACATCTCCCTATAAGGCACTGGTATAGGAATCTGCTCTATTTTAGAGCTATCCAGTTTGATAGAGATAAAAGTCTCTCCATCATCTTTAGGAATATAGAAATTAGTTCTTAAGGTGGCCTCAAGAAGATTAAAAATCTTTCTTAAAATGGTATCATCAGCGACCTCATGAACTTCCCCAAGAGACTCTAAAAAGGCTTTTTTAAGATCCGGAAGTGTTTTCGATATTCTATATTCAATATCTCCATAACTCACTTCAGGATTAAACTTTTTATCGTAATAGAGATACAAGGCCTTAGCATGAGAAGGATATTTTAAAAGACAAGAGTTAATCTTTGGTACCGTAAAAGGAGATTTCATTTGAATAAGAAGGTTTCTATATGTCTGAAGAACATTGATCATTCTCCAATTCAGCTTGGCAAAAAGTGCAAGTGCATTGAGAGGATCATCCGCTGTATTTTCATTAAAAATTTCAATGAGAAGATCACCAAGATTTTTTTTATAGGAGGCAACCTCGATTTTATTAAAGTCGAGAGTCGAAACTCGAAAAGATTGAATATAGCCAGCTGTCGTTCCAATCTTTCCAATTCGGGTGGTAATTTGATCATAAACATAAAGCCCCATATTCTTTAATACTGGCATAATTTTAATAAGGTCGATTTTAGAGTGAGAATAAACATGAATAAGAGAAACCTTATTATTCATGACAGAACCAATAGATATAAAATCCTCAAGATCAAATTGAATTTGTTCACTATGAGCTAGTTTTTCTAAATGAAGAATATCTCGAACCGCTGATTCAGGCTCTACTCGACCTCTATAATGAGAGGGCATCATTGGTAGATAAAATTGGCAAAGTCGTTCTGCAAAGCTTGCTGAATGTGATTTAGCAAGAATTTCTTTAATCTTATCTTCCCAGGATCTTGTCAGTGCCATCAGATCCTGTTCCAACATATCCATATCAGGCTCGTAATCATCACCTCCTGGAATATCGAAATAGGCATGAATTCTACTCATGGTAGAATGCCCTCGGATCTGAATAAATTCAAAAGCTGAATGAGGAACTTTTTGAAGAAGATGATCTTCCATTTTTCTTACGTTCTCAGCAGTGAAGTTATAAGTAGGAATTGAAATGACTAGCCAAATCTGCTTCTTTTTCCCCTGACTATTATGACAAAAGGTTCTAATATTATGAAGTCCATTTATAGAGAGAAGAGACTGAATCATCCACAAGAGTTCTTTTGATGACCTTCTAAAAAGTTCAAATTTAGGAATCGGATCAAAGATTCGAATCACTTCATTATAAGTAAAACTCTCGGGTCCCATAAACTCCGCTTCAAAGATGTCCTGCATCTTTAAGCGAATAAGTGGTGTCTCAAGATTTCTGGATTGAAGAGAACTATGTTTAATAAGACCTAAAAAGACAAAAAAATCATAAGAACCATCTTTTCTTCGATTCCCCTTAAAACTTAAGCTCATCAAGTGTTCAAAACGATGAAGAGGACTAATCACTCGAATCGTTTCAAAGGCAAGCTGGTTAACATCAAAAGATCTTACCCAAATAAGATTTTCAATATGTTCTTTAATTTTTTGAGGGTCATTCTTTTCATAAAGATCGGAAAGAATTCCTTGAGCCGATCCTTCCTCGAGGTCAAACTTAAGATCACCATTCGAACCTACACAATTATATTTTGCATATCCTGAGAAATAGAAGTTAGTTTTTACCCAATCAATAAGATCAAGCCACTCTTCTTTGGGTTCGTCTTGCTTGAGCTTTTCATTCTCAACAATTAGTCTGACTCTTTCACACTGATCCACCATATCTTTTTGTGCACGCCCGGCAACTTTTACCGCAAGAATATGGCGATCCATTCGAGCTTTTAGTTCCTCAAGAACTTCTTCACTCAGCGGATCGAATTCCATGTAGAGACAAGCAATTCTTTTTCCGTTTATATTGGGATGATGAACTTTAGTTACTTTGTTGCCATCACAGTCCACGCCAATGACAGGAGAAAGTCTTAAGTGAATATTAATTTTATATTCAAGAAAAAGGGCCTCAATTGTTATCATGGCATGAGTGACGCCTTCATAAACCCATTCAAGAACGAAACGATTTCCATCGTTATTTTGTTTAAAGTAATAATCTCCTTCGCCACATCCAGCACTCTTTTCAAAGAATTCATAGCGCTCTTTAAAAAACTTCACCCACTCTTTTGGACTGTGATCGAAAAGCGTTCGTTGACTTAATTTTTCTAAATAGATTTCAACAAATGAGATAAAGTTTTCTTCGTTACCTTTAATCCGATCTAAAATAGCCTTTTTATAACTACTCGCTGAATTAATAGAATAACTTCCAGATGAACTTGTTTTGACCTTCGTCATAACTTTCTCCGATTAGATACTAGAAACAATTCAAATACTTATCGATTATTTAAACGAAAACTATAACAAGATAAAGAGTAATTAGAGGAAATAAAAAACTTGGTTAAAAAGAAACAAACCTAGTCCAGTAAAGACCGGTACCGCAAAGTTATCATCGATGCGACCAGAAAGGAGCTCAACGGTAGCTGACAAAGTTGCACCGATTAATGCCCAAGACAAAAGCTCAATTTCTTGAATTTTATAATATGAGCCATGTACTAGGGTAATCAAAAAAGCCGATATGAAATTGCCCAAGTAGCCTTCTAGAGTTTTATTTTTATAAATTTTATTCTTACCAAAAAGGTTACCTACTAAACTTGAAATAGGATCACAAAAAATAAGATAGAGGCAGGAAAGAAGAGCGATTGGAAAAGGAAAAAATAAGAGAGAGAGTCCTGTACCAAAGGCATAGAAAGGCAACCCGGTAACTGAGTTAATTTCGGATTGTCTCATAAAAGGCGAATAAACTTTAATAAGCTGCTTATTCATAGCAGGATTTCTCAAACGAATAAAGTCCAGAGAAAGCCCTAATCCACCAATCATTAAGAGTATGTAACCAAAAATCTGAGGGTCCGCGCCAGTTTTAAAAATAGAATAGAGACCAATACACCCAGTGCCCGCATGCCAGGACTTTCTTAAGAGATGCAAATCTTTCTTGGTTTTTATTTTTGTAATACTCATATTTACGCAAAGCAGAATATATATTTTATAAAACCACTTACAAATCTAATAAATCTACCTATAATATTATTAGAATCGTCGACGATAAAACAAGGAAACACGGATTGTCATCCTTATTCGCAAAAGAAAAAAACGAAGAGTCTTCTGCTTTTTCCCAAAATATATATAGGAATATTGACACGCAGAAAAACTGCCAGGTTTGGGCCATAGGCGGTGGTAAAGGCGGTGTCGGAAAAAGCTTAGTGACTGCCAATATTTCTCTATGCTTGGCCCTGATGGGCTATAAAGTTGTTGCGATTGACCTCGATCTTGGAGGTGCTAATCTTCATACTTGTCTTGGGGTACCAATACCCGAAAAAACTCTATCCGACTATCTCTCAAAGAAAGTTCTAGGACTAGAGGAACTCAAAACACCAACTATGGTTAAAAACCTCTCCGTTATAAGTGGTGCTCAAGATGATGTGGGGATCGCCAATTTGAAGCAACTTCACAAAACAAAAATTCTAAATAAGCTTCACGAACTTGAAGCAGACTTTGTTCTTCTGGATTTAGGTGCCGGAACATCTTTTAACACGCTCGACTTTTTTATTAGTTCAGATAAAGGAATCCTCACCGCCCTTCCAGAGCCTACTTCCATTGAGAACACATACCGGTTTATCAAATCATTTTTTTATAGAAAACTTAAAATGGCGGAGGATCTTCTTGAAATTGGTCCTCTTATTGATCAGGCAATGAACACCAAAATGGGAGAAGAGAATACCCCCGCTGAGCTTCTCAATAAAATCATAGAAATCAATCCAATTGCAGGACAAAAGCTTAAAAAAGAGATTGATCAGCTTTGCCCTAATCTAGTTCTCAATCAAGTGAGAACTCAAGCAGATGTAGATATTGGGTTTTCCATGAAAATCATCTGTAAGAAATATTTTGGACTCAATATTGATTACGTGGGCTATCTTGATTACGACTCTGCTGTTTGGCAAAGTGTTAAAAAGAGAAGACCACTTCTAATGGAGTTTCCTAACAGTCCACTTGTTGGAAATTTTGACAGGATCGTTCATCGACTTCTCGATCTAAATTAATGGAGATACTAGCATGGAAGCTAAGGACAAAAACTACTACGAAATCTTAGAAGTTCAGGTAGGTGCAAGCCACGATGAAATTCAAGAAGGATATGTAAAAACTAAAAATGCCTACTCTGAAAATAGTCTTGCGCTCTACTCTATTCTTTCTCAAAGAGAATGCGAAGATATGCTCAATCGAATCGAAGAGGCTTACAGTATTATTAGTGATCCTGTAAAAAGAAAGCAGTACGATTCGGCCAGGGGGTTTGAAAGTCAAACAGAGATTACTCCCACGCCAGTGGAAAGAATGGAGCCTAGGCCAGAAAAAAATGATCCAAATAAAATCAGTCGACTCGTCGCTTCTCAAAAGTTTGCTCTGGAATATGATAAGGACCTCAATTTTGAAAGTGAGATTGAGAAGGCCGTTGAATTTACAGGTGAATTTCTCAAAAAGATTCGTGAATACAAAAAAGTCGATCTCAATCGTCTTGCCGAAATGACCAAAGTTTCTAAAACTTATCTCGCTAAAATTGAAAATGAAGACACTACCAACCTTCCTGCTCTTGTCTATGTCAGAGGATTCGTCTATCAATACGCTAAATGTCTGAAATTAACTCCAGACTTAGTGGCGAACTCTTATATTAAAAGGCTAAAGAGCAATCTTGAAGGAAACTGACTCAAAAGAAGAAAGTATTGTTGATGATGAGGTGGAAATCCTAATCACGGAAGAAGATAAAATAAGCTTTAAAAGGCTTGATCAGCTTCTTAGCGACCGTATACCAAACTTTAGCCGCACCTTTATTCAGAACCTTTTTAAAAAAAATTTCATTCAGGCAACTGAGGGTGAAAAATTAGAACTTAAAAAACTACCCACAGTAGGCACAAAAATTATTGTTCAAATCCCTCCCCCACTTCCCTCTACCGCTAAAGCAGAAGATATTCCGATCAATATTCTCTATGAAGACGAACATCTACTTTTTGTCTACAAGCCAGCTGGAATGGTAACTCATCCAGCACCAGGAAGTTATACGGGTACTCTTGTTAATGCTCTATTATTTCATTGTAAAGATTTGCAGGGTATTGGAGATCAAAAAAGGCCTGGAATCGTTCATCGACTAGATAAGGGAACGAGTGGAGTAATGGTCGTTGCCAAAACTCAAAAATGTCATGAGGGTCTTGTTCTCCTTTTTTCGGAGCATAAAATTCAAAGAGTGTATGAAGCTCTCTGCTGGGGTAATCGACTTCCTTTGAAAGGCGAGGTCACTTCCCATATTGGTCGATCAACCAATGATCGAAAAAAAATGGCCCTTAATGTACGTGGTGGTAAGTTTTCCAAAACTTATTTTAAAGTTCTTGAGTATTATGAGGACTTTTGTCACGCCGAGTGTCAGCTAGAGACAGGAAGAACCCATCAAATTCGAGTTCATCTCTCGCAAGGTCAACACTCCCCCCTCTTGATGGACCCGACTTATGCCAATCCTAAGGAGCAAATTAAAAAAATGAAAAACCAAAAGCTTAAAGCGCTTTTGAAAGATTACCCTCACCCCCTACTTCACGCCAAAATTCTGGGACTGAAACACCCCATTTCTGGAAAAGATCTCTATTTTGAGGTAGAACCACCAGAAATCTTTAAACAGGCCATTGAAATTGCAAAGTAAGCTTCTCTATCAAAAACAGCTCTCCAAATTTCTCTTTACGACTTACTCCGATGCTCCTGATTTTAAGTTTCACGAACTCAATCAAGTTCATGGGATCAGGTGTGTGGCCCCCAATAAAAAAGAAGATGCCGACGGATATATTTTTAATGAAATCGAAATACCTCTTTGCATTCGTACGGCGGATTGCTTACCCATTGTGATTGAAGGTGACAATACGAGCGCCTTTATTCATGCAGGTTGGAGGGGTCTTTACGGAGGTATTCTCTCTCAAGAAAAGATGGCCTTAATTGTAAACCCTAAGATTTTTATTGGTCCCCATATTGGTCCTTGTTGTTATGAAGTTGGCGAAGAGTTTAAAAACTATTTTAGAGAAGAATTGATTCAAAGAAATCAAAAAATCTATCTCGACATGGTCTCCGTTGTGAAAAATCAAATGCCTCATATAGAGATCAACACCAGTGGAATCTGTACCCATTGCCAATTTGAGTTTCATTCATATAGAAAAGATAAGACGGAGCGCAGAAATCACAATATTCTGCGACTCGTTAATTAGTGACCTAATCTTAGGTGCATGTTAAAATTCCTTCAAAGGGAGATACTATGAACCAACCTCAATCATTTTATAAAAATGCAAACATTACTCCACAGGCCCTCTTTGGTCTCAGTGTCCTAATCATGGGTGCAGCCTCCATCTACCTTACGGATCATTACTACTCGACACTCTTTCCGATGAGCCTTGAGGGTGGAGCTCTTTGCGATATCAGCTCTTTCTGGAATTGTGATCATACGGCAAACTCTCCTCTTTCTAATATTTTTGGAATTCCTATTTCTCTTTTTGGATTACTTTTTTCTGGATTTCTCTTTTTAGGTTTTTTTATTCCTAAACCAGAAATTGAAGCGACCAATCATATTCTTCTTCGCTATAATCTTGTTGGTTGTATTCTTCTCTTTCTCTACTCTTTAATCGCTCTTGGAGGCCTTTGCCCTGGCTGTACCGTTTACTATATCTTCTCAGGGGTCTCCGCTTGGATCTTTTTTAAAAATAGTAATATCAAAAGAGTCGATCCAAAGGTACTTGGTGGTTATATTATCGCTGGTCTCTGCGTTTCTGGTCTTGCCTTTGCTCACCTTGAACACAAAAAGAATAGTAATATTGCAATCGCTAAGGCACTTGTGCCTCAGTTTGAAAAGCTCTCAGATATTGGTGATCCAGAACCAACTCATGCCTTTTTTTATGCTAAGGCAACCGAAAAGTTTTCAGATGCTCCTATTCGAATAACAAAATTTTCTGATTATGAGTGTCCAGGTTGTCGACTCATGGCCAAGGCGCTTGAAAAGGTTGCAAAACGATTCGAAGGCTCTGTTAATATACAATACATCTTTTTCCCACTCGATATGGCATGTAACACAACGATGAAGGGTCCTCTTCATCAAAATGCTTGTAAAGCCTCTTATATGGCCTCTTGTATGGGAGATAAATTTCCAGGAATTACAGAAAACTTTTTTGATAATCAAGAACTCATTAATAATCAGTGGCTAGATAATATGGCCGCTCGTTATGGAGTTGTTGAGTGTATGAACTCTGAAGAGACAAAAAAGAAAGTGGTTGAACATATTGAGTTAGGTCAAAAGTTTAAGATCTCAGGAACTCCGACTCTAATAATTAACGGAAAGAAAATTACTCGAATGCTTCCGGCCGCTCAGCTTTTTGTTCTTCTTGAGCATCTTAAGAATAAAAAATAAATGGCGAAAAAAGACTTTCAACAAACACTTCAAGAACTTAAAATTACTGACTCTAAAGGGGTACTCAAGTACCCCTTAATCGAAACTCATTGCCACCTAGATACTCTTAAAACGCATTCAACAGACGAACTTCTCCAAAGGGCCAAAGAACTGGGTGTAGAGAAAATCATTACCATTAGTGTGGGACCCGAAAACTTTCAAAACGTCCTTGATCTCGCTTCAAAGTATGAAATGGTTTTTGGAACTCAAGGCATTCATCCTCATGAAGCTGCAAAGATTGTTGATGAGGATTATAAAAAAGTTGAATCTGGTCTCTCTCACCCTAAGATCATAGCTGTGGGAGAAATTGGTCTTGATTATCACTACAATTTTTCTCCCCGCGAAAAGCAAATTGCCTGTTTTGAAAAACAACTTCAAATGGCCTGTGACCAAGACCTTCCAGTTGTCATTCATACTCGTAAGGCCGACGAGGATACTAAGGCAATTATTAAAAACTTTTCCCCTAGGCTTAGACAAAAAGGTGTCTTTCACTCTTTTACAAGTTCGATAGAACTGGCCGAGCTAGCTTTAGACCTTGGTTTTTATATTGGCTTTAATGGAATTATCTCTTTTAAAAATGCACAGGATGTTCGAAAGACTTTAGAGATGACGCCCTTAGATCATATCTTACTAGAAACTGATGCTCCTTACCTCACGCCCATGCCTCATCGTGGCAAAGAAAACTCACCATTATACTTACCTTTTGTTGCTCAGTGCGTGTGTGATGTAAAAAATATTGATCCAGATCAACTTTGCCACGTTGTGTATGAGAATTCCAACAAACTATTCCGTTTACCCTAAAAAAGGGTTTTCAAAAAATTTTGTTTTAACTAATATGTCGGTGAAATGAGAAAACTGATATTTGTGCTCCTACTTTTAATCTCTTCTTTTCGTGTAAGCTCTACAGATCTTATGCGTTTCCCGGTTTATGACATGGGACCTTACAACGGATTTGAATTGATGTTTGAACTATATACAGCTCCTAAGTTTGGAAAAGTCATCCTCGACTGCCAAAGCTTCATGCACCAAATTCAGTTCATGGAGCCTGAGAAAAATGATGTCATCTTTAAGTTCTATCTCGATCCAAACGAGTGTGAGCATATCTTTGAGTTTATTGCGAACTCTCTACAAAAGAGCAGTCACGCGTGTATTGAACTCAATTCTTACTCTGGGGAATACCTCTTATCACGAGACTATAAAGACTGTTACTGATCTCTTTTTAAAACATCTACTAAACGTTGTCCGACCGCTTTGAAGTCCTCATAAGCTTTATCGGCCATCTTTTTAAAGCCTTCAGGGTCTCCTAAGACTTTAGAGATTCCAATAAAAATTTTTTGCTGAACATTATTATTTTCATCCATCCCTCGATGATCGGATGGAACGAGTTCATTAAGCACTTCTGTGAATTTAGTATCTCTGGCAATATTAGGTCCGTCATTAAAGATGAGATCACTACCTCCAATAAAATTAAGATTTTTTTCTACATTATTAGGAATGATATCATTATTGAGACCAACAGAATCCAAAGTAACGAGTAGATCGACCCGGCGGTAGCCATGTTCAATTGTGTTGAGTTCATTTGCTATTTCTACCGCAGTATCTCCACCAAAAGAATGACCAATAAGAATAACAGGTCTAAAGGGAGAGGTGTTTTTAATGATATCCATAACCTCTTCTTTTTGATCCCAGTCAAATTGCTCAGCGTCTGGTACATGCTTGGCCATCTCTTCAAGTCCGCCTTCTCGAGAGCTCAAATTGGCCATACCAAAGCCTGAAATAAAAATTATGGCCGGTTTATCAATAGTTTTAGGTTTTTCTGGTTCAATCTCTTTAACTTCTGGAGCGGAGGCCAGTGAAACAGAAGGAAGAGGAGGGGCAGAGGGAAGGGCCGCCATGGCCACATTTTTAATACCACTAAGGACTTCAGTTGCTGGACCTATAGGGAGTTTAGCGGCGTCTTTTGCGCCTTGTTTAACTTCTTTTACTTTTTCCTTAACCTCGTCTGTGCTTTTGGTGTCGATTTGAGGAGTATCTTTGATTTTTAACGCTTCGCCACCTTTACCCTTTGAGGCCATGTACTCGCTTTTAGTAGAATAATGTCGGACTCCATCTTCTATCTTCACCCTTATTATTATACAGATTTCCATTATAAAGCTTTAGAGTGGGACAAATCGACCTCTTCCCCTTAGAAAACCCTATTCAACCCTTTGATACTTATGGCATATTCGGCTCAGAATCATAATTTATTCGACAGTTTTAATCTTCTATTTCGGAGGGCACTATAATGGCAAAAATCAGAGTTGGTATTAATGGTATGGGTAGAATTGGGCGTTCGGTCCTCAGAATCCTTACTCAAACACCTCATAAAAACCTTGAGGTGGTTGCAGTTAACAATCCGGGCGTAAAAGAAAGATATTCTCACCTGGTAAAATACGACTCTTGTCACGGCATCTTCCCTCACGATGTAAAAATTGAAGGTGACAAGATGATCATTGGTGATCAAACCATTCATTTCTTTGATGCCAGAGACCCTTCTGAAATTAACTGGTCAGAACAAAATGTAGATCTTGTAATTGATGGAACTGGAAGATTTAAAGATAAAGAAGCTCTTGGAAGACACCTAGGTGGAACTGTTAAAAAAGTTATTATGTGTGCCCCCGGTAAAGACCTTGATGGTACTTTTGTTATGGGAATTAACCACGAAGATTATGATCCAAGTAACCACCACATTGTTTCCAATGCTAGCTGTACAACCAACTGTCTTGCTCCAATCGCAAAAGTTCTCAATGACAATTTTGAAATTGAATCTGGTTTTATGACTACGGTTCACTCTTATACTCTTGATCAAAGAATCCTTGATGGCTCTCACTCGGATAAAAGAAGAAGCCGAACAGCTGCTGTCAGCATGATTCCAACAACCACTGGTGCTGCGAAGGCCGTGGGTCTGGTTATTCCTGCACTTAAAGGGAAGCTTGATGGATATGCCGTTCGAGTTCCAACTCCGAACGTATCTCTCGTAGACCTCACTGTTCGACTAAAAAAATCGGCAAACGCAACTGAAGTCAATGCTGCTCTAAAAGCTGCCAGTGATTCTCATCTTAAGGGCGTTCTCGATTACACGGAAGAAGAACTTGTGAGTGTCGACTTCATGGGAAGAACACATTCTTCTATAGTCGATTCAAGTCTTACCAATGTAATTGGCGATCACGTTAAAGTTGTCTCTTGGTATGATAATGAGATTGGTTTCTCTAACCGAGTTGTTGACCTTGCTAGCTACATAGGGAGTAAACTTTAATGTCTCTCAAATATATTGATGATCCCGACTTTAAAGTCGAGGGAAAGAAAGTTCTTGTTCGATTTGACTTTAATGTGCCTCTCGATAAGAAAGATCGAACACAAATTACGGATACAACTCGAGTTGATTTAAGTCTTCCCACTCTAAAGACCATTCTGGCACAGAATCCCTCTAAGGTGATTATTATGAGTCACCTTGGAAGACCAAAAGGAAAAGTCACACCTGAGTTCACCCTTGAGCCTGTGGCCAAATACCTTGCTCAGGTTCTTAATGAAGAAGTTGTTCTTACAGAAACGGCCAAAGATAGTGGAATTAAAACCCTGCTTGGACTTCGTACCCCTCGAATCATTCTTCTCGAAAATATTCGATTCCATCCTGAAGAAGAAAAAAATGATCCTGAGTTTTGTAAGACCCTGGCAAGCTACGGTGATCTTTACGTCAACGATGCTTTTGGTACTTCTCATAGAAAGCACGCCTCGACTTACGGAGTGATGGCATACTTTAAAAAGAAATCCTTCGGTGGATTTGTGCTTAAAAAAGAAATTAAAGCTCTTGATCAAATCGTTGAAAGTCCCAAAAAACCATTTATGGCGCTTTTAGGTGGAGCGAAAGTTAGTGACAAAATTAAAATCATTGAAAAGCTTCTTCCTAGTGTAGACGCCCTTTTGATTGGTGGAGCTATGGCCTATCCTTTTCTTAAGGCCAAAGGAAAATCTGTAGGAAAATCTCTTTGCAGCGATGACGATGTCAAATTGGCGAAGTCTCTTCTTAACGATAAACTTGCTTCTCGAATTCTTCTCCCTCAAGATCACGTTATAGCAGATTCTTTTGAAAGTGCTCCTGAAAAAACGAAGGGACTTGATATAGATGAAAGTAAAATGGGTCTCGATATTGGAGAAATAACAATAGCCGCATATAAAGCAAAACTCTCCGAGGCTAAAACGATTCTTTGGAATGGGCCAATGGGACTATTTGAAAATGAAGCCTACGCTAAAGGGACCTATGCGATGGCAGAGGCCCTAGCCAACTCTGAGGCCTTCACTCTTGTCGGCGGAGGGGATTCTGTAAGTGCGCTTAAAAAGTCAGGTCGAGCGGAAAGAATTGGACATATCTCAACTGGCGGTGGTGCTAGTCTCGAGTATATTGAAAACGGCACTCTGCCGAGTATTCAAGGATTAAAATTTGGCGTGGAGTTCTAAATGAGAATACCTTATTTGATGGGCAACTGGAAAATGAATCAATTGGTAACTAATATTGATTCATTTTTTGAATTCCTTCCGCAAAATATTGACTCTAATAAGGTAAAATGTGCGCTTGCTCCTCAGGCCGTTCATATTCCTTATGTTCTAGAAAAATGTAAGAAAGCTGGAATTGAGGTAGGTGCACAGAATATCTCCAATCAATTGAAAGGAGCTTTTACTGGTGAAAACTCCATTGAGGCAATTAAAGATCTTGGGGCCGGCTTTACTTTAATTGGTCACAGTGAAAGGCGAACTCTCTTTAATGAAGAAGACGCTTATCTTAATGAGAAGTTTAAACTCTGTATGAAGAATAACTTTAAGGCGGTTTTCTGTATTGGGGAGACCCTTGAACAACGTGAGGCAAATGAAACTCAAAAGGTTCTCGAAACTCAGCTTCGAGAAGGTCTTAGAGGTCTTCAAAATGATCACCTTGTCCACCTAGTTATTGCTTATGAGCCAGTTTGGGCCATTGGAACTGGATTAACTGCAGATCCAGATCAAGCAAATGAGGCCCATGAGTTTATTCGAAGCTTTATTAGCGAGCATTTTAAAGTGGATGGTCAAAAAGTATGGATTCTTTATGGAGGATCGGTTAAGCCGTCCAACGTTGAGGAGCTTTTGGCCCAGCCAGATATCGATGGTGCTCTTATTGGTGGGGCTTCTTTAGAGGGCGCGAGCTATTTTGAAATGGTCGAAAAGGCCCTAAGTAATTGAAATAATAATACCTTTATGGTCCTTGATAATTTCTGCATCTCGATGTATTTTAGGACCCTGAATTTAAACCCTAAGGTTAGATATGTTTAGTACTTTAATGATCCTTCAATTAATTATCTCTGTTCTACTTATCATTGTAGTTCTCCTTCAATTTGGAAAGGGAGCTGAGCAAGGATTACTTTCGGGAGGAGCGAGCGACGCTGTTTTCACTGGTGCTCAAAAAGGAAATATCCTATCTAAAATTACGGTTGTTCTTTCAATCCTTTTTCTTGGTGGGTCTCTTAACCTAGCAAGAATCAAAAGTGATGTTTCTTCTAAATCTCTACTCGACTCAGAAAAAGCAGTGGCCATTCCTTTAGCCGATGAAAAAGCTGAGACTAAAACAGAAGAAGCTGCCCCAGTACAAACAGAAGAAGAGAAAAAGTAATTAAGAAGCTTTTTTGACTTTGCCATAATCATCTTTTTTTCCAAAAAGATCATGGTCTTGTTTTTTGGCGGTCTCTTTTACAAATGGTAATTCATTTTGAGGCTGACAGGGATCAAAGCTGTCGGGAAGAGTACCCCTAACCTTTCCTGTACCAAAGTTTTTCACAGTAGAAGCAAAGATATCAAAAATTTTAGGATCTAGTTTTTTGCCCTTTGTTTTTTCCATAATCGCAAGAGCATCAGGTGTGGAAAGAACCTCATGATAAGATCTTTTGGTTGTAATGGCATCAAAGAAGTCAGCAATCGCGACTATTCTCGCAAAGATGTGAATATCCTTACCCTCGACTTTATTAGGATAACCTGTTCCATTAAAGTTTTCATGATGCTCGTAAACGACACGTTTAATGATTTCGAAATCAACTCCCTCACAATCACAATGCTGACATTCTATTAATTCTTTTCCATGCTCAGGATGAGTTTGAATAATTTTAAATTCTTCATCATTGAGTTTACCTGCTTTATTGATAAGGTCGGTTGGAATTCGAAGCTTTCCAATATCGTGAAGCATTCCGGATAACCCGGCTAGAGTAAGTTCACTTTTATCTGCATTCGGCTTAAGGGCCTTAAAAATAATAATCGTATACATAGATACGTTTACAGAATGATCAAAAGTATAAAAATCATGAAAGCTTAAATTTCCAATCAATTTTCGGAGATCATTAATATCATAGTCCTGAACGACATCCACAAGATGTTCAACTGATTCTCGACATCCCTCAATCGCCTCCTCTAGAATCTCAGTCGTAAATTCTCGACTAGGATCGAAGACCTTTCCTAAATAGCCTACGGCCATATCTTTTACGACTTCGGTTTTTTCTTCATCCGACGCATTCTCCTGTTTAACTAAAGATTTTACGTAATCACTTCTTTGATCCTCATGAACATAAAGCTGATAGTATTTTTTCTTAAATTTTTGTAGATCCTCAAGAGTTAGACTCTCTCCTTTGGGATAGATCCGAATGTAATGAACTCTGTTGGCACTTGAAGAACTATTAATCCAAAGATCATAAGTAAGATTTTCATCAGTCGTAATGAGCTCGATGGGAACAGAAAAATATCGGCTTTCTTCTCGCGTAGTCATCAATTTCCTATCGGATTATTTGAGATTAAATTCAGTCAACTTTAGGGTAAAATTCTAAAAAATTTATTTAGTAGCCTCCGCCACCATATCCTCCAGCTTCCATTCCTCCACCTGAAGGACCTTCCTCCTGAGCACATCCAAAATAACGAATCCAGCCTCCAGATCGTAGTTTTCCTAATGGCTTACCCTGCTGACTTACAGCTACAACTGGCCCCTTAAACATAATTTCACCCATAATTCTATTTCCAAATCTTTTAAATTGGGTGTGATTAAGATTGAAAGTCAGATCACTAAGACCTTTTCGAATTCTTAAAGTAAGACTCTCTTCCATTCGATTACCGAGGTTTGAGACCTCAATTTCCACCTTTTGCGGAACTCCTCCAACCGAGGCAGAAGCTACAAATCCCATAGACGAAGAGTCCTGAGAATAACATCCATAGCGATGGTCCTTTGTACCTAATTCCATTCCCACTGACATGAGTTTTCTTCTTCTATAATCTTCTAAACTTAGCTGAAGCTTTCCAAATCCTTTTCTTTTATTGGATTCTGCTTTCTCTCTTAACTCTTTTGCTTTTTGAAGTTTTTGATTGGCCTGTTCTTGGAGATAACCAAACGCCCCCCCCACGGCCTGCATTCTTTGCTCTTGAACGACCTTATCCCTTTCGGCTTGTTCAGCATTCATTCTTTGAGTTTGTTGTTGGATATAGAATTGTCTAATCTGATTCTCATTCCAGCCTTGCATAAATAAAGGTCTTCCATCAGGGCCCATCTCATAGTCCAGAGAGTAAGTATTGAAGCAAAAAAGTAATGAAATCAATAACCATTTAATCATGAATACTCCTGAGAGGTAATAATATCACATATCGAAATCTACTGGAGTTTCGTTAAAAAAAAGGCCTCTTTTTGAGGCCTTATTCAATAAAAGAAATTGTTCAATAAAGTTTATTGTCTAAAAAGGAATATCATCTGCAGTGAAGTTTGCATCTGAAGATACATCAAAGTCTTGATTCATAAGATTTTGATTGAAGTCATTACCTGAAGTATCTTGGTTCATTTCTCTTGAGTTATCTTCTCTGGCAGAACCTTGAGCACCAATGAACTGAACCGTCTTAGCATTGATTTCAGTGGTGTATCTTTTGTTTCCATTTTTATCATCCCATGATCTGGTTTGAAGAGAACCTTCAACATAGGCTTGTCTTCCTTTCGAAAGATATTGATTACAAAGCTCAGCAAGCTTTCCCCAAACAACAATTCGGTGCCATTCAGTTTTTTCTTGTTTTTGACCACTCTTATCCATCCAACTCTCACTTGTGGCCATTGAAAAATTACAAACTGCGACTCCGGATGGTGTGTACTTGAGTTCTGGGTTTTGTCCTAATCGACCTAATACAATAACTTTGTTAACGCTCATAAAAATCTCCTCATATAAAAACGATATCCAGAGTCAGTACAAATCAAATTCAAACTTATCAAAGACTGACTAACGAATTTTATTAAGTTCTTTGTGAAGTGATAGATTAAAATTTTAGAGGGAAAGTGAAAACATGTTTCGCAAAAAAGGCAGTGCGCTAGACGGGATTCTCTTCCTCAACCTCGTCTTCGACTACCTGCTCAGTCTCTGGAACCTGATTTTTCTTGTCCCAAAACTCTTTAATCTTTTTTCTTGCAACGCGCACGTCTTTTTTGTACCAAGTTGCATCAAAGCCACAATGAGGACAGGGAATTTCACTTTTGAAACGAATTCGAATCGCTATTTCAAAAACTGTCCAATAAAGAAAGAAAACGGGAAGTATTTTAATCCCGGTTAAGGAATAAAAAAGAATCGTAGTAATGGCCGTTAAAAAAGTAATCTGGAGAAAGTGAAGACGGTTAAGTCGTGGCCGAGTAGAAAAGGCCCTTTCCGTTGCACATAACGGGCACAGAAAAGTCATGGCGGGTTCTCTTAATTTATATACTCTGGATTCAAGTGGCTTAAGGCCTTGGAGTCTTTCCACACCCCCTCCTTTCTTCTCCTATTTTAGCAAAACAAAACCATCAGAATAAAGACTAGGAAAGGAACTCCGGATCCCCCTCGGGATCCGGAGAAAAGAACCGTACCTTGAAGTACGAACCACAAAAAGGTGGGAAACTTGGAGGGAATGTCGATTCCAGCCCACGTTCTGCGCCTCTAGCTCGACTCACTAGAGGTACCCTCCTAAAGTTCAAGACTCGTACCAATAAGACATTAGAGATTTCAGGCACCTATACCGGAGTACAGAACACCGGTATCAAAGCGCTCCTCTTATGGTAAAACTAAGCACCACAGGCAAAATTTGCCTACTTAGTCTCCCCTAAATAATGACCACTATACCTGATAAAAAGCATTTCATTGCCACCTTGGTTCAAGGCCAGATAAAATAGTTTCTGGATGAAAAAAAGCAGGAAGCAAAAACTTAAAAATGAAAAAGGACAGATGAGCGTTTTTCTCGCGATCTGTCTGATCATCATCATCACCATGATGGCCATGGTTGTAAATGTTGGCCTCTTTGTTAAAGCAAAAATAAACCTTCAAAATGCGGTTGATGCCGCTGCTTGGTCGGGTGCCGCTACTCAAGCAAGACAGCTCTCTAATATTGGTTATCTTAATTGGGAAATTAGAAACGTATATAAAGAATGGATGTTCAAATACTATATTTTGGGTCAGATGGCCCTTCCGCGAACTAATCTTAATGATTCCAAATCAGCTTTTGAAAATGGCTCAGACTCAGAAAAGGGACAACCAGGACCAAACGTCAATTTTAGACTCCCTGTCTTTTTTAAACAAGGAGATTCGTCTTACAGTGATAAAATTTATGATAAATTTAATATCCCCTCTATTTGTATTCACCAAGCAAAAACTTCAAACGTTTGTGCCAGCTATAGTCTCCCTGGTCTTCCTCGATTTAAAACGGCTAACTTACCAGGAGTTGGAGATGCCCACGAGAAATTTCTAAACTCCATTGTGTCTACAAAGGCAAAAGACTGTTCTCAAAGAAGTGATCTTAATTTTGGTGTGGCCATGATCTGGGCGTTTGGGACTAAGAGCTCACCTATTCCCGTTGCTTCCAGTATTGCAGCTGACCGATTAGGAGCCTGGCCTAGGGCACTCGAACTTGCTTTACGAATGAGAAATTTAGAACTCATTATGAACCGACCTCCAGTTGAGCAGCCTATTTGCATTCAAGGCGAAGACTGTATGACCGTGGATACTCTAGATGCTCAATATAGTGATGTTCCCTTTAATGAAAGGCCTCTTAAGGCTTTTTGGAGTGCTTTTCGAAATCTTGGGGGTGGAGATCGAAAGGAGAGCGATCCTCTAGCAAGTACTTTCACCCTAACTGAAATCCCACCGGCCTCTAAAGTCGTTAAAAATGATTCTCTTAGTGGTTATCTCATTGCCAACAAAACCATTAATGGTTGGGGAAAAAGTTCACTCACTAAAACCTATATTGATCTTGAGATTGTTCCTTTAAACCTTGTAACCTTTTTCACAACTTTTGTTACTAATACTGGAACTTTTGAAGGAAATACCAAGATGGAAGGGAATTGTCCGAGTTCTAAAACTGCCATCCCAGTTCCAGCTTATATTTTTGGCTTTATGAAAAATCCCCGAATGCTGACTTACTATGCAGTTAAAGGTGAGAGTAAGTTTTTAGGACTTTTTTATCCTTTCAATGAAAATGATGGAATCGGAATTAGGGCCTATGCCTCAGCTAAACCTTTTGGAGCTAGAATTGGTCCTCGTCTCTTTGGAACCTCAGGAGAATCCACCATTACCCCTAGACAAGATCAAAACAACCGTTCGGCATCTTACCTATCCGGTCTTGACGTCAATAACATATCAACGTGGACAGCAGGAGATCCGATTCCTCATGATAAAAACTTTTGGGTTATTGATGATAAAACCCCAATCGGTGGTCCTCCAGGTAGTGCTGCAAGAACTACTTTTGCTATTCCAAACCTACTCTATACATTTACCAAGGGAAATATTTCAGAACTTGAAGACGCGTCTGGTGGATCTAAAATCATTGAATCTCTAACCGATCCTGGCTCTGAACCAGCTTCCCAAACATCGACCGAAACTTTGGGACTTTATAATAAAAGCCAATTCATATCCTTTGGTGCAAATCTGCTGTCAAACCCTAATGGCGACGCACTTAGTGCAGACCAAATAAGAGAGTCTATTCTAAACGCAAAAAAACCAACTCCATATGAAGCCCTTAATTATCTTATTCCAACTATTCAAAGTCTTGATGATAATTTTGCTTCTCAAGGAAAAGTAATTCTCGACTCTCAAGGAGGATACAGTTTGTATGCTCCTCTTTTTTCAGACAATTTAATGTATGCTGACCCTGCAAGTGTGGAAAATATCGTAAACCAATTCATTAACGATAATAAACCTTCTATTGATGCTTTTACGAATGCGCTCGACGGAGTAGCCACGGCTATTCAAAACTCAGCCTCTAAAGGGGGGGGGTCCTATAAGGATGCAGCAGACACTATTCACAATGGGAGTTTGGAGTTAGATGATTGTGATGAACAAGCATTGGCTGCTAAGTTTAATCACTTTTTTCTAGGTACAGGAGAGAAATGTAATATTAAGCCTCTTAGATTAAATGTTCGAGAGTGGCTTGATAGTGAAATTAAGCAGTCACCAGGCTTCTCTCGATTTGCCTATTTTGAATATGTTGTTCCGAATGAAGCGGAACTTGGGAAGGCAGATATGCACACGGCGTTTATGCCAGGTCCTAGAAGAGGTGCCGATAATGCTGGACTCATTCAACACCCTTTTGGGCTCACTGGCCCTGTGAATGGAAGAAGAAATTTCTATTCCACGAAATTTATCGCTATTGAAAAAGTCATTTCCGGTGGACAGCACAACTATAACGAGAGAGGTCTTTATTATGAGGACTCCAATTATGGTACTGCTCCCTCTGATCTACGCTCCCTTGTAGATGGAACCTTCGACAATATGCTAAGGCCTACCGCAGTAAGTGAATGGAACGGCCGAACTGACTATTGACAAAAATCTACAATCTACCTACACAAGAGAGTTGAGCAAAGCAATTTCCTCAGAGTATAATGGCTTATATTGAATATCCAACTAAGGACTCACTGTGGCAAAGAAGAAGAAAGCAACAAAGAAAAAAGTAGCGAAGAAAAAAGCTTCAACCAAAAAGAAAGCAACGAAAAAGAAGGTTGCAAAAAAGAAAACGACAAAGAAAAAAGCTACTAAAAAGAAGGCTACAAAGAAAAAAGCTACTAAAAAGAAGGCCACAAAGAAAAAAGCTGCCAAAAAGAAGGCCACAAAGAAAAAAGCTGCCAAAAAGAAGACGACTAAAAAGAAAGCTAAGAAAAAAGTAGCTAAAAAATCTATTAAGAAAAAAGCGGCGAAAAAGAAAGTCGCTAAGAAAAAGACCTCTAAAAAGAAAGCTACAAAGAAAAAAACGGCCAAAAAAAGTTCCAAGCCTAAAAAGCTCACACCTGAAGAGGCTTTAGAAGAATATAAAAAGAAGAATGCAAAAACTTTAGAAAAAGAGCGAAGAGAGATCCTTGCAACTCCTGTAACTCCAGGTGAAAAGCCAGCTGAAGAAGAGGTCCAAGCCGAAGAAATTGAAGACGTACTTGCCAATAATGATGATGATATTGAATTTGAATCCCTTGATGGGGATGAAAAAGAAGAAGAGAGCAGTTCTGGATCAGATGACTTTGATGATGAGGAGGATGATGATTTAGGTGAAGGCGAGTATGGTTATGGCTGGGGCTATAATGATGCTTTTGATAAGCCAGATGAAGAAGATGAAATTGATGAAATGGATGAGGATGAACTCTATGCTCATGGGCTCGATTCGGATGATGAGGAAGAGGCTTAATGAGTCCCAAATTAGAACTCTACTATTTTGATGCCTGTCCGTTTTGCGTTTTAGTTCTGAATGCCATTAAAAGAATGAACCTTAAAGTTGAACTCAAACATATTCATAGAAATCCTGAATTTCTTGAAAAGCTCTTTAAAGACACCGGACGAAGAACCACTCCTTGTCTATATATTGATGGAAAGCCTATGTTTGAATCCGCGGATATTATACAATGGATGGAGGACAATCTAGGTCAGCTTGAAAAGGAGAGCTAGTGGAAATCAGAGATCCCGTACACGGCTCTATACATATAGAGGATGTTGAAATACCAATTATTGAACATCCTCTTTTCTCTCGTCTCAGAAATATTAAACAACTTGGTTTCAGTGAATATGTCTTCCCAGGAGCAACTCACACAAGATTCATCCACTCCGTTGGAGTCATGCATATCGCTCAAAAGGTTTTTCAAAAGCTTTTTAGAAAACATAAAAACTCAGCCGATTTTGAAAGGATAAAAGAAACCTTTAAATTAAGTTGTCTTTTGCACGACATCGGTCACGCTCCCTTGTCTCATACAACGGAAGTCGTTATGCCTTCCATGAAAGAACTTAATATTCCTGATGGAATTATGCCCTCAGAACCAGATCGTCAGGCAACACATGAAGACTATACTATTAAGGCCATTGTCGATAGTGACTTCTCTTCTTCCTTTGAGCAAGTGCGAAAAAAGTATGATGTTGATCTGTATGAAGTTGCCGGTCTTATTTTAGGAAAAGCTAAGAACCCTAGCTATTTCATTCTCGATGAAGTGAACTACTTCCCTATTCTTCATCAGCTTGTGACGAGCGAGCTTGATTGTGATCGAATGGATTATCTTCTTAGAGATAGCTATTTTTGTGGTGTTAGCTACGGAAAATTTGATCTCGACTGGATCATCGATAATCTTTCCCCGGCCATTATTGAAAAAACGGCCTATTTGGGCCTAAGTGAAAGGGCCGTCGTTACTTTTGATGATTTCCTCCTCTCTCGTTTTCATATGTTTGTCATGGTTTATTTCCATTACCGCGCCGTTTGCCTTGAGCAGATGCTTTTTAAATTTTTTAATACCTCGCAAGAGTATTCTATCCCGGCCGATTTAAGTGAGTACGTACATCATGATGATCATTTTCTTATGAAGGTTCTTAGAAACTCTACCAATGCTTTTGCGAAGCGAATTGTAGCGAATCAGATCCCTAAAAAAGTCTTTGAATCCTTTAATCTTGAACAGCAAATTAAACTTGATAATATCCTTAAGTTCTGTGATGAGGAGAAAATTGATTATATTCACTGCTCTTCTTCGAGCCGACTATCAAAGTATTACGGGAGTTCAGGACACGATCAGGACTTTCCTATTAAGGTTATACGATCAGGTTTTGGTTTGGAGCAAAATGAGTATTCTGATATTGATAAAGCGACAAAGCTCTTTCAAAAATTTAGTAAAAGTCACTCTATTAGTCGACTTCACCTTGATATAAAGGACCTTTCATCTGCCCAAAATGATCAATTATTAAAATTGATTAACGCCTAGTTTTGACTGGCATTTGATTGTCAGGGATAATAATAAAATCAAATGAACAAAATATCTCTCTATATATTTCTCATTATTATCTATTTGGGACTTTCAAGAACCTTTGCGCCCCAAATTCAAAGTCAAATATACATTCAAAATGAAAAGTCTTTTCCCAACTTTTTTAAACAAGAGCCAATGACTCTTATTCTTATTGATAGTTTTAAAACAGGTTTTATCATAAAGAGTTATTTTCAAAAGTACTTAAAACTTTACGCTTTTGGGCCGACCCAGGAAGTTCTTGTTAAAACGAGTAAAGACTTTTGGAAAGAGCATTTCCCACACCGGGGGCTTTCTATTTTCAGAAGGTATGATACTGACAATTCAGTCAACTTTACCCCTTTACCTCCTGGGATGGTTTTTATTAATAATCCATCTTTTGGAGCATGGGTTCGATCTACAACAGGTAAACAATTTTGGCGTTTTCACAGGGCCTATCGAAGTTTTCCTAAGGTATTAGGTTGGGATACATTTGTTCTCACCAGAGAATTTTATCAAGAGGTAATTAAATCAGAAAAGCAAGGAAAGACATTCTTAGGATTTAATAATGAGTTTGGAGAGCATGGAACAATCACCCAAAAAAGCTTTCCACAGAGTAATTTAGATAAGCGTGAAAAAATCAACTTCATAGAACACGTCCGAGAAATCTTTTTGTTAGAAGGAATGAAGAGCAATGAATGAGCTATTGGATAAACTACTAATTCGAGTACTCCTGACTTTATTTATATGTCTTGGTATTTATCTTTATAAGTACGCTCACCTTATTCTCTACCCAAGCACCAGAAATCAGCTTTTTAAAAAGTTTTATCCAATGAAAAACTCTGCCGACACTCTTTTCCTCTTTGGAAGAATTCTGGGTATCGGTATGATCTATTCTGAATTCTATTTTTATATGAGCGATGGCGTTTTTCTTGCACTTTTTGATTTCATGATCGCTAGTTCCATCTCTCTTATTTTGTATCTAGGCTCGCTTTATATCGTTGATAGTATTGTTCTCTATAGCTTTGAGTATCATGATGAAATTGTGAAAAGGGAGAATATGTCTTACGCTATGATTTGTTTCTCTCATGCTGTTGGTCTTGCTCATCTTATGAAAGTCTCTGTCTCAATCGCTCGTGACAGCTATCATCATATTCCGGTTTTTCTGGTTTTTATTTGGCTCTTTACGATGGTGATCATTGGGTTTGCGACCAAAACTTATCCATTAATTTCTCGCTTTCGATTTAATAAGCTTCTCGTTCAAAGAAGCCCTGCTTTAGCCTATAGCTATTCTGGCTTTTTTATTGGAATTTGTATTATTATTGCGTCCTCGGTAAATCATGAAATTGAAGATGTTAAGGTCTATGTCATCCAAACCTGTCTTAAGATCCTCTTAAGTCTTATCATTCTTCCCATTTTTAGAAGAGGTCTTATGATTGTCTTCACTTTTCAAGATACCGCCGCGACCAATGAAATGGATATGGCTCGGGAAGTGGAAAATCCCTCCATTGGCCATGGAATTTATGAAGGCGCGCTCTTTTTGACTTGTTGTTATTTAACTAGCGTTATTACAGGTCATCTATACTTTGGAACTTTCTATCCAAGATTTTAGATAAGATAATTTTTTTCATCATTATAAATTTTATCGTGAAAATTTTTAAGATGATGCTCAACTCTTTCTAATTCAACACTACCAACTTGTGTAGAAAACTCAGATTCAATCTCATGGATTGACTCAAAAAGAGCAAATTTAAATTTTTCTCCGTATTCCGTAAGAAAGATATTTTGCTCTCTTTTATCCTCGATATTTATTTTTCTGTGAATATAGCCTCTTTTCACAAGCTCATTAAGATGAGAGGTCATGGTTTGCTTTTTTAATCCACAGCCCACGCCAATATCTTTGATAGAAGAACCTGGGTTTTCACAGATATAAAAAAGGATTTCTAGAAAGGAAGGTCTAAGGTCACTAAAGCCTTTGGCCTCAAGCTTTTTGAGACAATTATGACTGTAAATACGATAGGTCCTTTTTAGAAGGCTACCTATTTTAGAAATTTTTAACATATTTTCCCAAAAAGTCTGTCCTTAAGACTAAATAACACTATTCAACATAAAAGAATACACGCGTAGAGCTAAAACAGATTTCTTGAGTTGGATATACTGGTCGCTACACCTAGGCAAACTCCAAATGTCAAAAGAGACGATCCTCCATAAGACATAAAAGGAAGAGGTAGACCTACGATGGGAAGAAGTCCGGTGACCATCCCCATATTTATGAGAATATGCCAGAAAAAGATCGACATGAGACCTATCACTAAAATGGACTCATAGATTCGAGGAACACTTTGGCAAAGCCAAATGAAGCGAAAAAGAAGGGCCACATAGACGACAATCAACAGAACTGCCCCCACAAAACCGTGCTCCTCATTAAAGATTGCAAACACAAAGTCAGTATGGTTCTCAGGTAAATAGTTTAGGGAAGCTTGGGAAGACTTTTGAAACCCCTTCCCTAAAAAGCGTCCACTTCCGATAGCAATTTTAGATTGAATCGCGTTATATCCAGAACCTCTGGCATCTTGATCTGGGTTTAAAAACGTGAGAATTCTTTTTCTTTGATAGTCTTTAAGACCGAAATTATACATTCCTATTCCGCAAACTAGTCCAATGATCCCAAGAATCACGATTGATTTTGCCTTAAGCTTTCTATAAAAAGCGATCGCAAAAAAGATGAGAAGAAGAATAAGTCCAGTACCAAGATCTGGTTCTACAATAATAAGAAGGGCCGGAATAAAGGCCACAATGAAAGGCAAAATAAGCTCTCGCAGGCCCATTTCTCCATCGGGATAGTTTTTAGAGTAAAACCGTCCAAGAGCAAGAACTAAAGAGACCTTCATAAGTTCACTAGGTTGAACTCGAATAGGTCCTAGAACAAGCCATCTTTGTGCTCCCATACCATGATCACCAACAAAGAGAACTAGAATAAGAAGAATTCCATTAATTATATAAAGCGTATAGCTAAAGCGAAAAAGATTTCGGGGTTGAATAAAGCTAATTACAACGCCCACCAAAATAGAAAGAACAAACCAGCCGATTTGAACCTTATAGAGGTTGGCCATATAGCTAAAGGAAGAAGCATGAGTCGCACTGTAAAGGTTTATGACTCCAACTATAAAAATAAGTATTGCTAGGCCAAAAAAGCTGAAATCATATTTTTTAAATGCTTCAATAATATTATTACCAGAAAACATGATCATCCACTCTCTTTTTCAGTCATGGCCTCTTTTTTCTTTTCAAGAAGCTCTTTTCTTCTCTGCTCGGCCATTCGTTCTTCTTTAATGATTCGCTTTCTTTCTTCAGGGTAGTATTTTTCCATGTACTTCGTAGCGATTGCCCTGGCGACAGGAGCAGCCGCGCTACTACCATGACAACCATGTTCTACAATTACACTAATCGCAATCTTAGGATTGTCTTGAGGGACATAGGCAGTAAAGAGTCCGTGATGTCTAAATTTGTATTCGAGCTCTTCACATTTATGATAGATTTTATCGGAGGAGAAACGAACAACCTGACTTGTTCCGGTTTTACCCGCCATTTTAATTCCTCGTCCTCGGTACCACCACGCCGTACCTTTGGGGTGATTCACAACTTGAAAAAGCCCTTCTTTAATAAGTTTCATCGTCTTAGGACTAAGGGTATGCTTATCAAGAATTTCTTTCTGGCCACTAAAGGTGATATTTCCATCATTATCAAAAATTTCTTTTACTATTCGTGGCTTATAAAGAATCCCACCATTAGCAAGGGCACTATAGGAAAGCGCCAATTGTAATGGAGTCGTTAGAACAAAAGACTGTCCAATAACACAAGATAGTGTCTCACCTAGCTGCCACTCTTCTCCACTTGATTTAAGTTTCCAGTCTTTCGTAGGAATAAGCCCCGGAATCTCACGTGGTAGACGAACACCTGTCTTAATTCCTAAACCAAGAGATTTAGAATATTTTGCAAGTATATCGATATCAAGCTTGGTTGCTAGCTTATAGAAGAAAACATCACATGATTCGCGAATTGCTTTAACGACATTGACTTTACCGTGCCCATTTTTTTTCCAGCAGTGAAATCGTCTTCTCCCTAAAACAAAAGAGCCTGGACAATGGACTTCATCCTTTTCATCAATAAGCCCTTCCTCCAGACCTGCGATGGCCGTGATCGTTTTAAAAGTAGAACCTGGACTATAATGTTCCTGGATTGCTCGATCTCTTAGAGGATTATTTTCATCATTAACCAGGGTATTCCAATATTCAGTTGTGAGTCCTCGACTGAATTGAGTAGGGTCATACCCCGGGCGACTAACCATAGCGAGGATCTCCCCATTATTGACATCAATCGCGACGGCACTTCCCACTTTACCATCAAGAGCTTTATAGGCTTCAAGCTGAAGCTCTCGATCAATGGTGAGACGTATATTTTTACCTGGTACTGCTTTTTTATTCTTAATACCTTTATAGAGATTTTTTTCCGATAGAGTTCTTCGAACTCTCCCTCTAGCGTCAACTTCAATGAATTGATATCCATCTTTTCCTCGAAGGACTGAATCAAATTCTTCTTCAATACCTGAATGACCAATAAAATCACCAAGCTTATAATCTTTCGAAACTTTAGGCAGCTGAGATTTGTTTACTTCACTAATATATCCAAGAAGATGACTATTTATCTCATCATCTTTATACTCTCGACTAATAAAGTTTCGAACAAAGACTCCTGGAAGCTTAGTTCCTTCAGTCTCAATAATCGCTACTTCTTTCATGCTTATATTCTTCTTAATAACAACTGGTTGATACCGAGCATAACCGATAGCGTTTTTTAGAAATCGGTGAATCTTTTTCTCATCCATAGAAACAATTTTAGAAAGTTTCTCTACCGTTTGTTTTTTATGTAGAAGATATTGAGGAATGATAATGGCATCAAACCGTGGCGAGTTGTGAACAAGAATTTCATTTTGCCTGCTAAATATTAGACCTCGGGGGGCTTTAACTGTTTCCCTTCGAAGCTTATTTTCTAGAGCGTATTTATAAAATTCTTCTCCTTTATAGATTTGGAGGTACCAAAGTCGAGCTACAATCATCGCAAAAGCGACTAAAACCAATGAGGCGATAACATCGGCCCTGGTCTTATGAGATTTGACGACTTCTTGTTCTCCAAACATTAGACATGATCCTCAATCAGATGGTCTCCTGAGGATACCCAAATTCGATCCAAGAGAGGAAAGATCCATGGGGCTATAATGGAGATGATAATACTTGTAGGAATGAAATTAAAAAACTTCGTGAGCACGTAATTGAAATTATCCAATTTAAGATAAATGAGGAATCCAATAACGAGAAACCAAGCCAGTTGAAAGAGCTGAACGATTAAAAAGATCATAAACTTTGTTCTTAAATGAATAATATCTTTTACAAAGCCAATAGTGATGCAAATAAGAACTCCAGTAAAAGTCCCCATGGCCCAACCCTCAATTGTGAATAAAGAGTGAAAGTATTCTACTAAAAAGATAAAAAGAGCGAGATAAGGAGATTCCACTCTTAGTCCTAGATATAAAATAATAAGAACATGAATAGAAAACCTAAGATCGTTCAATCCTATCACAGGAAGAAGGCTAGAAAATACGATATCCGTAACAAGAAGAAGAATTAAAGTTAAAGATAAAGAAATGAGTCCCGCTTTAAAATCATTTGTATGCATTTTAATTAACTCCAACGCCAGATTGTTTATCTAAAACTTCCCATTCGGCTTGCTTAATAGGGTCAGCGTTACTAACAAGAACAAGAACTTCTTCTAATTTATCAAGATCCACACTTGGAGAGACTTCGATTCGTTGAGTAATCCCAAAATGCTCTTTTTCTATTTTGGTCACTTTGCCAATTAAAAGACCTTTTGGAAAAATATTTCCCAGACCACTTGTCACAATTTGATCATATAAAATGACCTGATCGGTATTAGGGATATACTTCATATTCATCTTCCCTTTAGCGTTTCCTTCGAGCATACCGTGTGATCTCGTTCTTTTTACCATTCCATCAATTTTAATTTCTGGATCAACGATTGTGATAACGTCACTAAAATGATCGGTTAGTCTATAGACGTAACCCACAAGCCCTTTGTCTGTTACAACGACAGATTGAAGTCTAATTCCGTGAGAATACCCCTTATTGATTCGAAAAACCTTATAATCCGAGTGACTATCTCTCGCGACAACCTGCGCAGTAACTGTGTCATAAGGAATTTGTTTTCTAAATTTTAGAAGAGATTTAAGTCGATCATTCTCAAGCGTTGTTTCAGAAAGCTTAAAAATATCATTTTCAAGCTCTTGAACTTTCTTTCTGAGTTGATCGTTCTCTTTGCTTGCGTTGACATTGGCGATATAATTATCAACAAGTGAGCGAAAACTAAACTGAACTGAGGTGATCCCTCGTTGGATCGGCACCAAAGTTTCCATCATGACGGCCTCAAAGAAGGATGTTTTTTCTAGAACTTCTTTTTTGCTGGAAAAATCAATTAACGCAAAAAGCAAAAAGAAGATATTCACAACCAATTTCAGCCGCTTTTTTTGGTAACTTAAAAAATTAATCATTGGAATGATCTCCTGTACTTAAAGAGTATCCTTTAAGAAAAGCAATGCCAAGAAAAGGCGCCTTTACTAATTTGCATCAAGAGTGCTAAATTTTCTGAGTTATTCTTCACTTTTGACTTTTTGCATAAATAGGAAAAATGTATGTCTACAAACTTTCAGAAAAAAACCAGTAGTATCTTTCTTACCCTTCTAATTGGGCTCATCGTCATCTCTTTTGCCATCACTGGCTATCAGGGTGGAAGTGCTCCAACGACAACGATTGCAAAGGTTGGGGATCAAAATATTGAAGTAAAAGAGTTTCAAAATGGGCTCAATAACCTGCTTCGATTTTATGCTCAAATTTATAACGGTGGAAAGGACCTCTCCTCTGCCCAAATTAAAAATATGCAAATTCGTCAGAGAGTCTTAGGACAACTGATTGATCAAAAGCTTCTTCTCATTCTTAGTAAAGACCTAGGCATTGAAGTCAGTGATCAAGAAATTAAAGAAGAAATCAAAGAATTCTCTCAAAACGGACAAAAGGTCTTCTATACTGGTGATGTTTTTGATCTTGAAAAATATAAGGCGCTTCTTGCAGCAAACGGTCTAACTCCGACTGACTTTGAAGAAGAGACTCGAAATCGTCTAGAAATCCAAAAAGTGAAAGATCTCCTTCTAAATTTCCCCATTTCGAATAAAGTGATTGAGAAGGTGAAAAACATGAAAGAATCTATCGCAGAAGCTCAGGTTGCCTATTTCTCTAAAGCCTCACTTCAAAAGCTGGTACCAGTGACTCCAAAAGAGATTAAGGATTATATGGCTAATGAAGAAAACCTTAAAAAAGTACAGCAGCAATTTGAAAGAAGTAAGGCCAGCTTTTCTAAACCAGAAAGAGTAAATGCCTCCCATATTCTTATCAAAGCGGACGAAAAAGATGCTGAGAAAAAGATTAATGATCTTGCAAAAAAAGTAACAGCGGCAAATTTCAAAAAGCTTGCCGCCCAACATACTCAAGACCCATCGGGAAAGGGCAAAGGTGGAAGGCTTGGTTGGTTTGAAAAAGGAAGAATGGTTCCTGAGTTTGAAAAAGTAGCCTTTTCTCAAGGTATTGGAACCGTTTCAAAACCTGTTAAGACACAATTTGGTTGGCACCTTATTTATGTTGAAGGAAAATCGCCTGCCTATGAAGCAACCTTTGATAACCATAAAGATAATATTGCCAAAGAAATTATCCAGGGAACTAAGCCTCAAATCAGAGATCAGATTGTCGAAACACTCAAAAGTCAAATCGTCGAACTTATGAATAAAAGAAAGCTTAAGGACCTTAAGACTCTTGCTACTAAAAATAGCATCACTTTCAATGAGTCTGAAAGAATTAACCTTTATGACGGACTTCAAGTGCCTATGAAGTTAAAAGAAGAACAAATCAAGGCTATCTTTAATGAGAATAAAACTCATGTTTTTGAAGACGTAGTCTACACTGTGATTGTAAATACAAAACCAGTGGAGAAGCTCAAAGATGAAGATAAAGTTGAGATTGATCAATTGACTCAAGAGCAAAATCAAAGTTATGCCTTTGCACTAAATAACGAGCTTCAAAAAATTTATAAAGATAAAACCTCCATTAAGGTTTATCGAAACGTCGCTGAGTAATGGCCGATAAGAATGCAAAAGTCATTCAAAATGTCCCTGGACGTTTTTTTGTAGATGAAACATGCATCGCTTGTGATGCATGTATTTTTGGCGCAGAAAATTTTTTTGGCATGAATGATGATCTTGGTCTTGCCTACGTAAAAAAACAGCCTCAAACCAAAGAAGAAATCGAAGAATGTAAGGTTGCATTGGATTCCTGTCCTGTAGGAGCGATTGGAGAAGATGAGGCCACCTAGAGGTGGCCCCACTAAAAATTACCTTTTCAGGTTTAGAACTTCATTTAACATTTGATCCGCGGTCTGGATCGCCTTAGCATTGGCCTGAAAGTTTCTTTGCTGAGTCATAAGACCCACAAATTCATTGGCAATATCGGTAGTTGATAATTCAATGGATTTAGAAAGAACATTTCCTCGCCCTTGCTCAGTGGGCTTTCCAAGAGCGGCCTGTCCACTACTTCGAGATTCTTTAACAAGGTTTTTACCTACCTTAAAAAGTCCCTCATTGTTTTCAAATTTGGCGATTGCAATTTGAGAAATATCACGCCCTTCTCCGTTATCGTAGATTGCAGTCAGAATCCCTGAATCATTGAAAGAAAGAGAAGTCATTGCACCAGCGGTGTAACCATCTTGATAGTGCTTCGCAATCGCAGACTTTGAACCATATTGCGTAGAGGCCTTATAACCATCTCCACCTTCTGCAATAGTCTCACCAAAGTTGAATTCAATTTGCTGATCTGGCTTGGCTCCTTTATTAAAGGAAAATGAGTTTGATCCAACTACTTCTTCCTGAAGAAGACCTTCTGGAGTAAAGACGAGATTACCAGACCCCATTTCAGTAAGTTGACCTTTTTCTACTCCATCTACATCATCACTACCTGCCGTAATGTGATATTCCCAGTTATTATCTGAGGACTTATTAAAGTAGACCGTAAGAACTCTGGCCGTACCAACGTTATCGTAAACGGTGATACTATTCGAGTAAGATGAAGTGTCATCAGGTTTATTGATATCAAACTGCTTCACTGGCTCTCTAGAATCGAGATTCATAGAAACATCCACTTTCTTAGTTGCTTTAGCTGGGATAGTTGTTGAGCCTAGCTTTATGGCACCAAGCTTATTAGTGATCTTTCCCGACTCTGGATCAGCTTCAAAACCTAAAACTTTAAAACCATCTGGGTTTACAAGATTTCCTTCAGCATCAAAGTGAAGAGAACCATCTCTTGTGTACCCTCTTCCAAAGTCTGCTTCAACAGCGAAGAAACCATCACCACTAATGGCAAGATCCGTAGATGAATCAGTTCTTGAAATGTCCCCTTGATTATAGAGAACTTTAATGTGAGCAAGCTTCGTACCAGCACCAAACTGATCCCCACCATCAATTCCTTTGAGAGATGTAGCAAGAACGTCTTGAAATTCAGCTCGAGAAGCTTTGAAACCGGTAGTTGCGGCATTAGCAATGTTGTCACCTATAACAGACATACCACCACCTGCGGCGCGGAGACCGGAGACTCCAATGTTCATTGATCGTAGAATACCCATATGTCCCTCCTAGACATTTCTGAGGTGTTTGAATAACAACAGATTCAAATCGAGGCCTCCAAGAAGGACCGGCCAGTTCCTCAGTCTAATAAAATTGTTGAGTCAATTTTCGTAAAAATATTCTCTTTTAAATTTTCCTTATCAATTGCCGTTACGATCGTATTATTTTTTACGTCTACGATATAGGCTCCTGTACTTGTAATGATAAGGGACTCCTTACCTCCTTTTTCTTTTAATTTAACCATGGCCTCTTTGAGTTTAATAAACTCATCACCATTTACCTCTATATTTCTTTCCTTTAGCCTTTTAGCGGCGTGGGAAGAGAGATTAATCTCTGGTTCTTCTTGTTTAATTTGCTTTTGAATAAGCTCAGCAAACTCAGAAGTTTTTCCTTTCTCTAACCTATTTGCCCCTTTGGTCTTATCATTGACCTTTGTGACATTAGGAATAAGAATATTGTTTTTAACTTTATTATTAACCATTATTGTTGTTGCATCTCTTCAAACTTAGACATTAGATTTTTTTGTTGAGATGGAACGCTCTCCTTAGGAGTATTTTGCACCGGCATTCGGAAACTATCAACATCTCTGAGGAATACTTTTTTTCCATTTTCTAATTTTAGAATAGTCTCACCATCTTCAAAAGTTACACCACGAACGATCCCACTTGCTTTGGTCTCTCCTTGAAATGGCGTTAAGGCCTCATCCCAGGCCAGAACTTGGACTCGAAATTGTCCTTTTTCTGCCTCTACTCCGTCAGAGCGAATGCCATCCCACTTCGTGGTATTAAGTCCGGGAGCGATTTTTTCAAGATCGATTTGTTTGATTAATTGGTTTTTTTGATCAAAAATTCTGACCATGAGTCTTTCTGCTTTTTTAGGAAGGAAAAATGGAATATCAACAGGAGATCCGTCTCCTTTGCTCATAATAGTGGAGCCTGCTGTGATCGCTTCTTTTCCTAGAAAACTTGCACCAAAAAATTTATTTTCAACAACTGCATTCTTATCCATATTTCCAAATTTTTCATTGATTGCAGTAAGCTGTTCGAGTGAACTATATTGGGCGAGTTCTGCTGCAAACTTCTTTTGATCCATAGGGTTCATTGGATCTTGATTAGAAAGTTGATATGCGAGTAGTCTTAGAAATTCATTTTTACCGATTTGATTATGTTTAGATCGATCGACGTACTTGACGCCTTTTTTCATCTCTTCATTTCCAACCATCTTGTTAAGTTGGTCACCAACATCTCTGTTTTGATTTGATGGGTTTTTGTCGGCCATTTTAATATTGGCAAATCTATTTACTTGGGCCGGTTTTCCGATATCTACCATTAAGCACCTAGTTGTTCTTTATATCTTTCCCAGAGTTCGCGTCTGCGCTCCTGACCTTCATTATACTGCGATTTTTGAGAATCATCACTATAGGCATTATTTGAATGGTTTTGCTGAAAGCTAAATGAAGAATCACTTTTTGAAGTATTTGGAGTCGATGGAGAGAAATGACTTACTTTGAGATCAAAAACGTTGATCCCTTTTTCATTAAGTTTTTGAATAAGCTCTTTCTCAACACCTTTGAAAAATACCTGACCTTCATCAGTTTGAGTAAGAATATTCAGTTTAATATCCCCTGGATCTCCATGTCTCTGTGCCTGAATCTGAAATTGCCCAAGATCCTTATGAGAAACCGTTACTGTAAGGCTCTTTTGATTCCCAAAAGAGTTTCTCATTATATAATCAGAAATTTGCTCAAGCACTTCTGGCTTAGTTCCTTGAACTTGACTTAAATCAAGAACTTTTGTTGGAGTCTCAACTTGAGTACTTACAACTTCAGTTGGCTTAAAGAAAATATCATCTCTTTGTTGAAATTTTTGATAGGGTTCAACTTTGACTTCTTCTTTTATAAAAGTTTCTTTATCAGAAATATGCTTAGGTATTTCATTAAAATAAGTCTGCTTTACAGGAGCTTTCCTAAACGGAAGCACATTACTCTTATCGATAAGAGCTTCTCTTTCAAAGCTTGAATCAAGTTTTTGAATAGCAGTGGGTGTTTTCTTATCAGGGAAAAAAGAGTTTCTCTGCTGTGGCTTTTTTGGCTCTGCCATGGCCATCTTTGACTCAAAATTTTCAAGTTTTTTATTCGTAAAAAAGAAAGGCTTTCGATCTATCCCCTCTTCTTTTAAAGCTGTCACTTCTTTTTGAGAATTTTTTGTTTCAATATTCTGCTTTGGTTGGAGAATATCTTCCATTTTGGGGAACTCAAAAATTTTGTTAGTCTCTTTATTAGGAACTTTTTCAACATTGTTTCTAACAGTAACACCTCGATCAGGTCCTATTTGAACAATATCTTTTCTATCCTTAGGGATTTCATCAAAAAGAATACTCTTTCTTTTCTTTGTTGGCTTATCTGTTAGGTTTTGAAGTAGGTCAGCGACTTCTTGCTTTTCTTGCTTTTCTTGCCTATCCTTACCTTCCATTTTTTGGGGAGCAGCTGGATTTTTACCTAGGCCTTTTACACCGATAATCTTTTGAACATCCTCTTGCCCTTGCACCATCATATCAAGAAGCTGGTGAAAGCCTTCAGACTCTTTTGCGCTTTCTTTCCCCATAAGACCTTTTAAAGGTCCCATCTCAGCGGCCTTGGCAGCAGCTTTGGGATTCACAATATCTAAAACTTTAACACCCATTTAACTCCTCTTGACTGGAGTGCACCGTGTTATCTTTTCATAGTTAGGTACTGTTTTTGAAGTCGGGCAGATATTTCCTTATCCATGAGATTGAATATTTTCGATACTTTATCGGGTTCAAGCATTCCTAATATTTTTACAGTTATGTCAGCTTCCTGCACAGAAAGCACTTCAGCGGCATTACTTGGTCTCATACCAGAGATAACCTGAACCATATGAAGAATTCTGGTGTCCTCTTTTTTCTTATTTTCATCAATACAACCAAGAATTTTATCCTGATCCTCTAATAATTTTTTAATTCGATCATCAAAGTGACCTACCTTTACATTCAAACTTTCTTCTTTCTTTTTTATTTCAAGTTCTCTTTTCTCTAGCTCTTTTTCTTTTTCAAAAAGCTCATGTGAAAATTCCACAATTCTTTTTCTACCACTTAGTGTCAGTCTTTTTTCTACTTCTTTCTCTACGAACTCTTTAAGTTTTTTTTGAAACTCAGCTTCTGTATAAACCTTCTTCTCTTCAGCAGTAAAAGATAGTATTGGAATCATTAATAAAAGGATCAAAAGTTTTTTCATGATGCCTTCCTGTTGCCTTTTTGAATCATAAGTTCATCAATTTTTTCATATTCTTTGCGTGTGAGTTCTTTTTTGTATTCATTCATTTTTTTATCTTTTAAAGATTCAATAACCTTTAAATCTGCCATTATCTGGGCCATCTTTTCCATTTCCACTTTGAGTCTTTTCTCTAAGGCATCAATTTTCTTTTCTCGATACTTGATGTGTTCCCACTTCCCCTCAATATAAAATGGATAGAAATAAAGAAGTCTACCACTTGTTTCCTCTTCAAGAATCGCTTCTTGAGATTTATAGCCTTCACCAATCTCTTTTTTTATGACAACAATTTCTTCTTTTAGCTGGTTGATTTCTTTAATTATTTTTCCAAGTTCAACCTTTTGAACATCTTCCTTAAACTTTCTTAATTTAAGTAAACCTTCTAATTTAAATTTAAATGGCTTCATTAATTAGCCTCTTCCTCTTCACCCATAAGCTTCGCCTTTCTTGCAATTTCAACCATGCGATCAAAAAGATCTTCAAGTTGAAAGTACTGACACATACCTTGCTCTTGCTTAAGGAGATCCATAAGGTCTTCATATATTAATATCGCTCGATCTACTTTATTATTGGACCCCTTCGCATAGGCACCAACATTAATAAGGTCTTCGTTTTCTTTATAAGAGGCCATGAGATCTTTTAAATATCCCGCAACAACTCGATGCTCTGGAGAAACGACTTTATTCATAAGTCGGGAAATTGATGCAAGAACATCAATCGCTGGGAAATGATTTTTTGCTGCCAGTTCTCTTGTTAAAACTAAGTGGCCATCACTAATGGCCCTAATCGCATCCGAAATAGGTTCATCAAAGTCTCCTCCTTCAACAAGTACGGTATAGAGTCCGGTTATAGAACCACAACCCTCTTTAGTTCCAGCTCTTTCAAGTATTTTAGGAAGTTTTGCAAAAACCGAAGGAGTATAACCTTTGGCTCCAGGAGGCTCTCCCGAGCTCAAACC
>CBDUBC010000010.1:0-48533 GCA_965365285.1 uncultured bacterium | reverse complement strand
ATTTAGCTGAAGAGAGCTCCCCAAATAGAGACCCATCTCGGATACCAAGCCTATGAAGAGTCATCTTCATGTCCTTTGCAATTTCAAAGTTAGGTATTTGAATGGGTGAGTAGAGTGTACTATCATCATCGAGAAGAGTTTTAAAAAGATCATAAATTCCGGCCTCAAGTGCCTCTCTTTTAAAGTTAGCTGAAGTGACTTCTCTACCATCAGCAAAAGAGCCCTCAAGATTAAAACTGTGGATCGTTGAGTTTAGCCTAAGCTTTCGGTATTTACCTTCTTCAATTTTTGGAGAAAGGGTAAAATCAGAATGGATGGCGAATCTAAAGTACTCTTTATATTCGTTATCTACTTCAGTTTCTAGGAGAAATGTAAAATCTTTTATGGAGACGTCCAATTTATTGTTTTGAGGTATAGAAAAATTAAAATCACCAAAAGAGACTAGGAGTTTAACTTGATCACTTGTAGTTTTTAAGTTTTCAATTTCTGGTAGAAAGGAGTACACGGCATTTAATTTATGCCATTCTAATATCTTTCCCGGTGCTCGATTTCCTAAGTAAGCCTTAATAAAGGTATTGATCAGTTCAGGATTGATCTTTGCCCTCGCATATCGAATAATTCGAGGTCGTCTGGTGTTGGCCTTATCGGATCCATTTTGAACGTCAGCATCTAAAATCAGTTTAATTCCTCCCGAAGTGATAGAAAGATCGTTGATCTTTCCTGTAATAAGAAGCTTTCTTTCTTCTAGGAATTCCAGCTTAGGAATGGTCACAGGAATAGAAAGAGGATTGATTTGTTTATTGATTTCTTTTTGAAGCTCTGTCACGAGGATAGAACTTGCCGATTTGAGAGCAAAGTTAATGATTTTAGGTGAGTTAATGATTTTATGAGTGATCCACTTCATAAATCGTCTTTTGTTTCCTCGATCATTAAAACAACCCTCAGGACCATCGCTGCTCACATTATTTTTTTTCAGTTCGGTCTTAAATTCATTCAATCCAACCGCCAGGTTTTCACCCTGTTTTTGAAGAGAAAGATTTAAATGGAGATCAAAGTCATTTATAAGTTTAAGTGAAGTGTTTTTACAGATTCTCTTATGTTTGGTTATTTTTTTCGTTAAAGTAAACTTTTCAATATCAAGAGTTAGATTGGAGAACTGTATGGTTCCTTTGAGCGCATCTTGAATCGGGGAAAGAGCAAACTTTGAAAAATTAAGAGAGATCTTAGCTTTTTCCATTTTAATATTTCCCAATAATGGAATATCAAAATTGAGTGCTCCCAAATCTAATTTTTGTATTTTTCCTTGGCCAAGAACTTTAGCTGTATCGAGTAAGGCGTCGACACCCTTGGGAGTAACTTGAAGCTCAATGGCCTTAGGAACCATAGAGTAGGCGTTAAAACACAAAAGGGTTAATAGTACGATTATATTTTTCATTTCCATGCCTCTTTAAAAATTCCAAATTCAGATAGTGTAGGAGCAAATCTTGATTTTGTGATTCGAATTCGAATCTTGTTGGTTACGAGATCTTCCTCAAAACGAAAAAGTCGTTTGTTGCCCATGGTTTCTGCCATCACGATTGTTTTCCATTCTCCGTTATCTTCAAGATCTATTTCAAAGGACTCGATCCTTTGGCCCTCTTGTATGGCCTCACGAAGCATGATGACATTAAAGCTGGTCTTTTTGGGAAGTTCTATCAGTAGGCTTGCTCTTTCATCAAAATCTCTTGTGGTCCAAAAAGTTCGGTGATTTTGATCAAGAATCTTTTCAGGTCCAAATTGAGGCTTACTTCTTGTGGAAGAGACTCGCGCTCCAAGGGCAAGGTTGTGTTTAAAAGTTGCCTTTATATAATCTCCTAGCGAATTCATCGCGGCCACTTCTTCAGGGTGAATAAGACCATCTTTTTCTGGAGAAATATTGAGAAGAAAGGTTAGACCCTTTCCAACTGTTCTGTAGTAAGCATCCCTCATATTATATTTATTTCGAATGAAGATTCGAGTGTTTTTGTTCGCGAACCACAAGGTAGAATGATCAATTTCACCCCAAAAATCTCTTAAAGAGGTGTGCGAATCAAGCGCATTCCAAGCGTAATTGCCACTTAGTTTATCCACATAGAAAATTGAGTCTGGTAAGAAAAGTTTTTCTCGACCTTTAGAATGATATCCTACTCGAGAGACAAGTCCTTGTGGGGATAGAGATTGGGCCAGACCTTGCCAAGTATTAAGATCAAATTGAAATCCTGGTTTGTGTTTTTCACGAATCCAGCTTGGAGTCGCTCCATCAAACCACCAGTATTCTACAGGTCCATAGTTTTTATGCAGTTCTTTCAGCTGATTTTGAACATAGGTCGTATAATCTTTAGTTCCATAGGTTTTGGCGTTTCCATCACTTAATGAATAATAGAGACCAAACTTAAGACCATATTTATCAGCACTTTTTCGAAGCTCTGAAAGAAGATCTTTTTTATAACTGGTATTGGTAATATTGTGCTCTGAAAATTTTGTAGGCCAAAGGCAAAGCCCATCATGGTGCTTACTTGTAAAAATAAAACCTTTAAAACCGGATTCTTTAATGACCTTGGCCCATTGATCCGTGTTGAGCTTTGTTGGTGCAAAGACCTTAGGGTCTTCGTTTCCTCGGCCCCATTGTCTACCTGTGAAATTATTTACTCCGTAGTGAATAAAAGCAATTAGCTCATCCTCTTGATAGGCGAGTTGAGCAGGACTTGGTTTTATCTTAGCAACCCTCTCTCTTAAGGCGCGATCCTCTAAGCCTCGATCCAAGGGAGGATTAGGTGGTTTTGATCCCATTGCAAAGAGGTTAAAACTAACGCACAAGGACAAAAGAAAAACTCTCATAAAATACCTTTATATAATGAACCCAAATAACTTATGGAATTGAGCGGCAATATTCAAGAGGGTCGGGACACTTAAGAAAAATTTATTGGTTTCTTTTCTATTAGAAAGAATATGGCGGGTAAGGATATCCCTTTACGGGACATCTCTAGCCGCTACCAGGGTAAAACATCATTTCTCTAAAACTCAAATTAAAGACATACATTGACCCAAGTCATAGGATTAATGCTCTTTGTTATGTAGCTTTACTCTATGAAATTTAAAACCGTTATAGAACCCTTTAGAATTAAAGTCGTCGAACCCATTAAAAGGCTTTCAAGAAAAGAAAGACAACTGGCCCTAGAAAAGGCCCAGTTTAATCTTTTTAAACTCAAAAGTGAGGATGTTCTTATCGATCTTCTTACCGATAGTGGAACAAGCGCAATGAGTAGTGATCAATGGGCCGAGCTGATGAGAGGCGATGAATCCTACGCAGGAAGCAGATCCTTTTATGCTCTAAAAACCGCTGTTCAGAACCAAATGAACTATAAACATATTTTCCCTGTGCACCAGGGAAGAGCAGCGGAAAGAATCCTATTTCAAATTGTAGGAGGCGAAGGAAAAGTCATTCCTAATAACACACACTTTGATACCACCAGAGCAAACTGTGAGTACTCAGGAGCAAAGGCCATCGATCTTTGTGATGATCGGGATGAGATCTTTAAAGGAAATATGGACCTTGCAGCTCTTAAGAAAGTCCTTAGCACAGAGGATGTACCTCTCGTCATGATGACCATCACCAATAACTCTCGAGGGGGGCATCCCGTCTCTATGGAGAATATGGAAAAGGCTTATGAGCTGGCAAAAAGCTTTGGCGTCCCTGTATTTCTAGATTGCGCTCGCTTTGCTGAAAATGCTTACTGGATAAAAAAGCATGAAAAAGGCTTTAGTGAAAAGTCTGTTTTTGAAATTGCTCGCGAGATGTTTTCTTATAGCGATGGCTGTACCATGAGTGCTAAAAAAGATGCCTTTGCCAACATGGGGGGGCTTCTTTGTTGTAATGAGGATGCTCTTTCTGAAAAAATTCAAAACTTAGAAATTCTCACTGAAGGTTTTCCCACTTATGGAGGATTATCAGGAAGAGACCTTGCTTGCCTTGCCCAAGGACTCAAAGAAATTGTCGATGAAGACTATTTGGAATACAGATACGCTTCAGCACATTATTTTGCGAGGAAGCTAAGAGAACTTGGAGTTCCAGTGCTTGAACCAGTAGGACTTCACGCTTTATACGTTGATGCAGGTAAATGCTTTCTCATATTCCTAGTCATGAACTTCCTGCTCAGGCACTTTGTAATGCTCTTTATATTGAAGGAGGCATTCGAAGTGTAGAGATAGGAACTTTGATGTTTGGAGAACACGCCACCAAAGAACTTGTTCGATTGGCCATTCCAAGAAGAGTCTATACCCAAAGCCATGTAGATTATATGGTGGAGGTCTTCTCTTATATTCAAACGATTAAAATGGAGCTTAAAGGTTATAAGATCCTAAGAGAGCCACCCTTTTTAAGACATTTTTCGGCAGATTTAGCGCAAATAGAAGTTTGACCATTTCGAATTAGTGTTCGAAAATATAAAAATGAAGCGTCAGTTATGGATTTTTTTATTCTTCCTATTAAGTACCAACCTCTTTGCAGCAAGAAGTCAGTTTAATATCAATTTTGGAATGGATGATCCAGATGATGGAGAAACCAGAACAAGTACGGCCCCTCTTTTGAAATTTGCGGTCTCCAGTAAAACTGATAGCTTTATTCGCTGGGTAGGAGGGTTTATCGCGGCGTGGGGTGGGGGACTTAAACAAGGTGAATTCACTTTTGGTCCCTATATCTATCCATTAAGCTATAATTCTAAAGCAGTGGCCCAGCCCTTTGTTTATGCTGAAGGTATTTGGGGGCTAGGTTCCTATGATAATAAATCCAGAACAGAGGCAGGATTCACTCTGGGAGTGGGGATCGACCTTCTTATGACAAAAGATTGGGGATGGACTTTGGCCTTTGAACAGCATAATGCTACTGAAACCGCCACGAGACTTTACCTTGGACTCTATTTTAGATAAAAAACATCTTTAGCGGAAACTCCATTTGAAACTCTTCCAAGAAGCTTGTCCTCTTTTTTACCTTTTCGTTGAAGACTATTTGCATTCGCAGAAAAAGAGAGGATCTCTTCTTCTTGATAAATTTTGATCAGCTTTTCTGTTAATTCTACCTTATAGGCATTAAAGATATGGGAAGATTCGAGAATTCTTAGAGGAGCTACATTTCCAGAAAGCTTAGCGGAAAATATAAGAATTCTATCTCCATCAAGAACAGCAATCTCTTCTCTTCTTTTTTGATAGGAAAGTGATTTAATGGCAGAAAGGGTCGTATATTCGCCAGCGAAAATTTTATCACGAAAGATTAAAAGGCCACCAGAACCAAAAAGCTCAGGGTGATTAGAGATCACGCTATTTTCCTTCACTTCTTTAATACAGCTTTTTTCAATATAATCGTTACCCTTTCCATCTCCAAAGGATGAAATCTGCTGGTCGCAGTCATTTGCAAACAGGGAAAAGGGTAGGAAAAAAAGAAGAATCATTTTCATGGTACATTCCCTTGCAGTAGATTATCGGTACTTCCACCTGTAGTTGCATTTGCTCTTAAAACGGTATTATAAGAACCAGTAGGAAGACTTCCTCCTAAAAAGGTCATTTGAACAGTACAAGAGGCCATCGAGGCCAGTTCATTTCCACCACCTGAACAGGTGTCGGTTCCTATTACCCAAGCCGCCGGAGTACCTGCGATGGTATTAATACTAATTGCAGAACTGGTCACATCCCCTGAGTTCGTAAGAGTATAGGTATGAGTAATATTCGTTGTCGTGGATCCATAATCATCTGGATTTGGTGGAGTAGGGCTAGCTCCACCCACAACCCATTCAAGTTGAGCAGTGGAGACGTATGTATAAGAAGAAGATAATGTATCTGATTGTGTATCCACATTCGTAACAACCACGTCATAGGTTCCTGCAACCTGCGCTGGAATCGTACAAGTGATAAGCGTTGAACTTGATGTTTGAACCGGACAAGAGACTCCGTTTATAGTCACGCTGGATACATTAAAATCTGTCCCAGACACACTAAGAGTTCCACCACCATTAAGGGAGCCAGAGGTTGGAGATACAGCGGTAACATCGGGAGCGTTGACATAGGTAAAGGCATTGGCCAGTGTTCCAATTTGTCCGTCTGGGTTTGTGACGGTGGCAGTGTAGCTTCCCTCACTTAAAGCAGGAACGGTACAGTTGAGGTTATTGGCATCGATGAAGGAGAGAGAGACACAGGGAGTAGCTCCTATAGTAACCGTAGGTGTTGCCACAAAATTTGCTCCACTAATATTTACCGATCTTGTGAAACCAGAATAACCCGCATTAGGAGTGAAGCTGATAACATCTGGGGCGGCAATATAAGTAAAGGAAGCAAATGTGTCTTGTTGTCCATCTGGATTGGTAAGAGTCACTGTTTGAGCACCCGGCGTTCCTGATGCTGTCACACAAGTTACGGAAGTTGGATCAGTATAAGTGATATTACTACATCCTGACGCCCCAACAGAAACGGCAAGACCAGAAATAAAACCTGTTCCGGTAATGACAACACTTGTTCCACCTCCCTCTGGTCCCGTTGTGACATCGAGTCCAGAAATTGTAGGAGCGGGATTATAGGTAAAGCTACTATAGGTATCCAATTGATCATCAGGATTGGTGACGACTACATTATAACTACCAATAGCATTAGCTGGCACCGTACATGTGAGAATTGTGGTGGATTCGGTGACAATAGGACAGTTAACTGCATTAATAGTAACGGTTTGACCTGAAAGAAAAAAGTTTCCATTGATACTTAAAGTATTACCAATAGTTCCATTTGTCGGAGAAATTGACGTAATGGTGGGTGCCTCTTGGTAGGTATAGGCATTACTGGCCACGATAGATTGTCCATCTGGATTGGTAATAGTCACGTTCACAGTTCCTGCCGTATGAGCAGTTGTGGTACAGGTGATAGAAGTTGTACTGGCCACATTAACAGAGGCACATGAGCTTCCTCCAAAATCAACAGTTGTTGTACCTGTCGTTACAAAATTAGTTCCTGTAATCGTGATGCTTGTACCACCAGCTAGAGCGCCAGCTTGCTCACCAGAGGGGGTTGTCAATGTAGAAAAAGTTGGAGCATTGGAATAGGTATAAGCACCTACTAAAGTGTCGAATTGAAGATCAGGGTTTGTTAGAACAACATCAACTGTACCAGGACTGTGAGAGAGTGGAGTACACGTGACTTGAGTATCGGAAATATAATTCACATTTGGACAATTACTTCCATCAATACTTATGCTTAAACCCACCACAAAGTTAGTCCCTGTAATGGTGACTGTATTTCCGCCAATAATATTTCCACCTATCGGCGAAATGCTTGAGAGAGTGGGAGGACCCTGGTAGGTATATCCCGAGGTAAGTGTAGCGCTTTGACCATTTGAGGCCCTATTAAGGACGACATCAACGATCCCTTCGGTATTAACTCCTGTAGTACAAGTAATCGTTGAATCGTTGACGACCGTTAAAGAAGAGCAGCTCACGCCACCAATCGTGATGGTATCTCCTGGTAAAAAGCCAGTCCCAGAAATAGTGACGGCGGTAGAGCCAAGAGTAGTTCCCGCATTTGGTGAGATCGAACTAAGAATGGGATCTGCTAAATAATTATAGGCAAAGGTTAATGAATCAACTTGTTGATCCCCATTTTCTACCTCAACGGTTACGAAACCAGTTGGGTGCGCAGGAGTATCACAGGTTAGTGTATTGGCATCGATAAAAACAATATTGTTGCAATCAAGTCCAGCAAAACGTACTTCAGGAGTGGATGTAAAAAAGCTTCCTGTAATAGTCACAGAATTACCACCCGCCGTTGTCCCTGAATTTGGAGATATACTAGATAAAACTGGAGCTTCAGCATAAAGATATCCATTTGTTAAAAGTGAAGTTTGTCCATCTAGATTTGAAAGAAAAAGATCAGCTGTCCCTGCTGGATTGGCAGGGGTGACACATGTGGCTTCAATATCACTTAGAACATTAACAGAGGTACATGCACTTCCCCCTACGTTGACTGTCAGACCAGCATAAAAGCCTGTACCATTTAGAGTAATAGTTGTTCCACCGGCAAGCGCCCCTCCTGATGGAGTAACACTTGAGAGTACAGGTGGACCTCTATAAGTAAATCCGTTTGATAAGGTGCCTGATTGATTATCGTAATTAGTGACCACAACATCGACCACACCGGCCGCTGCAGCAGCAGTTGTACAATCAATTCGGATAGAGCTGACCCATGTAATTCCAGTACAAGCAACTCCACCAAAAGTAACGTTTAAAGGAGCTGTATTAATAAAGTTAGTACCGTTAATTGTCACAGCTGTTCCACCACTTGCAAGCCCTTCTGTAACACTTAAGGAAAGAACGCTTGGAGCGGATTGGTAGGTAAAGCTATTGGAAAGAGTGACCGTCTGACCATCATCATTTGTGAGAGTTGCACTATAGGTTCCTGCAGGAGCGGCAATAGTATCGCAATCAAAACTTGTTGATGTGACATTTCGAATATTAATACACCCATAACCAGAAATACTAAAGCTAAGTCCTGGAAAAAATCCCGTACCTGTAACGGTAATGGTGCTACCACCACCTATCGCTCCAGCATTAGGAGAGATACTTGTTAAGGTTGGTGCGGCCTGATAAGTGAAAGCACTACTTAAGGTACTCGTTTGACCATCAGGGTTTGTAACGACGACATCATAGGTGCCCTCGCTAAAATTTATAGGAGTGGTACAGGTAAGCGTTGTTGGAGAAACGTAGATGACTCCTGTACAGGCATTACCACCCACGGTTACAGTAGATGTGGACTCAAAATTAGCTCCTGAAAGGGTAATTGTCGTACCGCCATTTAGAGGACCTTTCGTTGGTGTGATGCTCGAAAGAGTAGGGCCATCTGCATAAGTAAGTGAAGAAAAAATACTAGCTTGTCCATCGATATTGGCGATTTGAATATCATAAGTTCCAGCACCTACGGCCGGAGCGGTACATGTCAATTCACTTTCACTGATTACGGTCACCCCTGTGCAATTAAGGCCTGCAATCTGAACAACGGCGCCATTAAGGAATTGACTTCCATTAATGGTAAGAGTTGTGCCTCCGCTAGGATTAATTTGCGAGGGAGTGACACTGGTTATAATAGGTTGACCAACGAAGCGATAAGAATCAGGAAGTGCTGCGGATTGCCCATCAGCATTGGTTACTATAACACTGTAAAGACCTGCTGAAGTTGCAGAAGTGATACAAGAGATACTCGTTGTGCCTGATAGATTCACATTGGTACAAGGATTACTTCCAATGGTGACACTAACTCCTGAGTAAAAATCGGACCCTGTTATAAAAACTGTCTCTCCTGCTGAATCACTTCCAAAACTAGGACTTATGCTCGTAATGTTAGGTGCCGGATTATAAAGGTATCCATTATTTAGAGTAAAACTTTGACCATCAGTATTTGATATTGTGACGTCCACTATTCCCGGAGCACTTGCTCCTGTCGTACAGGTGATACTTGTACTTGTTAATGCTGTTATGGAACAGATCGACCCTGAAAAGGAGACAAGCGCTCCTGCTCTAAAGGAAGTTCCTGTTAGAGTAACAGAGTCTCCTCCGCCAAAAGGTCCACTCGTAGGTGAAACACTTGTGATCGTTGGTGGATCAAAATAGTCGAAAGCTGATGAAAGGGTTGTGGACTGATTATCAGGATTGGTGACCGTAATGTCATAACTCCCCTCTGCTTGAGCAGGGGCAATACAAGTAATATTAGTTCCAGAGACAACTGTAACAGACCCACAAGGAAGAGTTCCTACCAGAACACTGGCCCCTACGGTAAATTGAGTTCCGGTTAATGTAATAGCGGTTGTACCAGTGCTACTTCCAAAATCAGGACTTACAGAACTGAGAGTAGGCCCACTTTGATAAGTGTAGGCATTATTAAGAGTAACTTGCTGATCATCAATATTAGTAACAGTTATTCCCACAATCCCAGCTGCATGGGCCGGAGTAACGCAAGTAAGAGAAGTAGAACTGATTTGACTAAAAGAAGTACAAGGATTTCCATCAACTTCCACATCAGAGACATTATCAAAACCGGTACCGGTTAGAGTGATGGTTGTTCCTCCACTAAGACTTCCTGCAGGAGGCACTACTCCTGTAATTGTCGGAGCAGCTTTATATTCATAAGCATCGGAGAGTGTAAAACTTTGGTTATCAACATTAGTGATAACCGCATCTACAAGACCAGCTCCATGGGCCGAGGTGGTACAAGTAATTGAGGTACTAGAAAGCGCTGAGATCGAACAAGGGCTACCTCCTAGGCTTACGACTGCACCCGATAGAAAATCAGTTCCCGTAAGGGTGAGAATGGTCCCTCCAGCAAGTGGACCTTTTGAAACTCCACTCAGGGCCACAAGGGATGTAAGAGTTGGAGCATCTTGATAGGTATAGGCCGAAGCGGTAGAAACACTTTGGAAGTCATTATTATAAACAGTTACAGTTGCTGTACCTAAAGAGAGAGCAGGAGTATCACAAGTGATCGTTCCTGAATTAAGAAGAGTTACATTAGTACAAGGTTGTCCACCAATATTAACAGCAACGCCAGTAAAAAAGTTAGTTCCTAAAATTGTAACGGTCGTTCCACCTGCTGGATTTCCAGCATTAGGATTGATCGAGGTAAAGGTCGGTGCCGCTCTATAGGTATAGGAGTTCGCTAGAGTACCCACCTGGGTATCAGGATTCGTTAGAGCAAGACTAACTGTCCCAGAGCCTGGACCAGTTGTTGTACAAATAAGATTACTTCCATCAACATAGGTTAGTGGACTACAAGGATTGCCCCCTACGCTTCCTGTAATTCCACTTTCAAAATTAGATCCAGAAATATTAATATTCGTGCCTCCATTCAGAGCACCGGAAACAGGAGAGATAGACGTTATAATGGGAGGTCCTTTAAAGATAAAACCAGAAAGAAGACTTCCTACTTGATTATCCGTATTGGTAACAGTTACATTATAGATTCCTTCACTGACGGCCCCTGTATCACAGGTAATTTGTGTAAGTGAATCAACAGTAAGATTGGTGCAATCTACACCGCCAATTTGAACGGTAGCGCCCGCTCTAAAATCACTTCCGGTAATGACGACGGTATCTCCACCAGTGATCTTTCCACTTGAAGGGGAGATGGAGGCAATGGCCGGGGACTCTTGATAGGTAAATCCATTCGCAAAAGTAAAAACCTGCCCATCAGTATTAGTAACGACTAGATCAACGTCTCCTAAAGTTCCAGCAGGAGTAACACAGGTAAGAGTCGTACCATTAACATAAGTAAAATTTGAACAGGCCACGCCTCCAATGGTAAGAGTTGCTCCTGGTCTAAAAAAGGTACCTGTTACCGTAATAAGTGTGCCTCCAATGGGGTTTCCACCCTCAGGTGCCACGCTTGTAATTGTTGGACCTTGCTGGTAGGTAAAAGCACTGGCCTTAGTGGCCGTTTGTCCATCAGGATTAATAACTTTAGCGGTATAAAGGCCCTCGAGATTGGCCCTCGTGATACATTCAATACTTGAACTCGTTGGAGCTCCAGTTACATCACAGATCACATCCCCAATTTCAACTCCAATATAATTATAAGGATCTTTATAAAAAAGCTCCTTAACCTCATAAGGAAGAAGAATTCTATTAAAATAGCGGAGATTATCGATTTGACCTTTAAACTCTTCCCAGAACGTATCAGCACTATCTCCAACCCATAGAAAGTCAGAAGCAGAAAAATTCCATGCCGTCGTGTGATCTAGGTTAGACTCCAGTACTCCATCGACATAGATTTTTAAAGAAGAAGGATTAGTCTTTCCAAGAGTGAGAACAATATGGTGCCAATTATTATCAATTAAGTTTGTACTTCCTAAAAAGTTTCCAACACCACTAACCCTTACATCTAACCGCCCAGCCGAAGGATCAAGTCCTACGTTAAGAGTGTCATTCGTAGTGGATAAAAGGGAAGCAAGTCCTACCCCCGAGGCATTACTAGTACCATCTCCTAACCAGCTTCCGTCTGATTTGATCCAAAAAGAGAAACTAATATCTTCTGTATGAGTCGAGAGATCAAAAGGAGAAGTGATTTTAGTATCTGTTGCTCCTGAAAAATCAGCGGAATAGTTACCTACTCGAGAGGTCGTTGAGAACGTTATGCCAGAACCTGCCCCATCTTCATTACCTAACTCATCAGTGAAATCATTCTCAAAGGCCAGATGAAAATATTGGTTGGAATCAGAATCAAGAGAATTGAGCTCTCCATAAAAATTTGCACCAGAGAGAGTAACAGTTGTTCCACCTGCTAAAGCACCAGCACTAGGAGTCAAGCTGGTCAGAACAGGAGAGCCTCTATAGGTAAAACTAGAAGTAAGAGTTGCGTTTTGGTAATCTAAATTAAAAATCTGAACATCGACGATACCTGCAGCACGAGGAGTTGTTGTACAGGTTATAGTATTGGCATCTACTACCACAACATTAGCACAGGGAGAGCCTCCAATATCGACTGAGGCACCGGTAAGAAAATTAGTACCGGTGAGTGTAATCAATTCACCACCACCACTAATTCCGTGATCAGGAGCGATACTTGTTAGGGTTGGTCCGGCCCTATATTCAAAAGCATTATTTAAGGAATCCGATTGTCCGTCAGGATTATTAACGAGCACTCCTACAAGCGCCGCTCCTCCAGCGTTTTCTGTAGTAGTACAAAAAATCTGATTATCTCCTAAAACCAAGTCGACGACACAATTATTTCCACCGATCGTAACAACTGCACCTTGTTGGAAATCGGTTCCTGTAATACTAATATAGGTTCCTCCAGCAATCGCACCACCATCTGGATTTACATCCCCAATATTAGGAGGACCATAATAAGTGTAACCTTCGGAAAGGGAACCAATTTGTCCGTCCGGATTGGTGACTAAAACGTCATAAGCACCTGGAGCGGAGGCCCCCGTCGTACAAGTAATACTGGTAGGAGTTATTGTAGGAGTCGAACACGTCACTCCATTTATAGTAATCGTCGTTGCAGGATTATCTACAAAATTACTTCCCGCAATCGTCACTGCAGTTGACCCACTGGCATAACCTGAACTTGGAGTAATAGAAGTAATCATGGGAGAAGGAATATAGTTGAAAAAGTTAACTCTTGTGTGACTCTGTCCATCTAGATTAGTTACTGTTACATTGGCAAAACCATCGGCATGAGCACTTGTTAAGCAAATAATATTGACTGAGGTGAGCGAACTAACAGTACAAGGAGAGCCATCAAAATCTACAGTCGCTCCATTTAAAAAATTAGATCCAGAAAGAGTGACAACTGTTCCACCAGCGCTAGGTCCTGAATTAGGACTAATGTTTGTGATATTAGGCGCAGGCTGAAAGGTATAGCCTGACCCTAGAGTACCAGCTTGAAAATCAGGGTTTATTACAGTGACATCACTTGGTCCAGCTCCTGTCGGTGTCCGACAAGTAATGGTCGTGGAGTCAATAATATTAATATTAGTACAGTTACTAGGACCTATTTGAATACTTGCTCCCGCCTCAAAACCTAATCCTGTAACGGTAACGAGAGTTCCTCCAAGTAGGGTCCCCGCATCTGGAGTGATGGAGGAGACAATAGGAGGACCGAGATATCGAAAAGCATTCAGCAGAACTGCGTTTTGTCCGTCTGGATTTGTAACTAAAACGTCGACTGTAACCGGTCCTGGACCTGGTGGAATGGAGCAGTCAAAACTTGTAGGATTGACAAATCCAACAGGACAATCGACTCCACCAAGGCTCGCCGTTAATCCATTTCTAAAACCATTCCCAAAGACCGTTAATGTATTACCTCCAGCAACTATATCTGTAGAGGGTGCAATGGAAGTAATAGTTGGAGCATCAACGTATTCAAATTGGGAATTGGCCACAACAAATTGCCCATCATAATTTCTCACCTCTACATCGGCAAATCCAGCAGTAGATGGTGGGGGAAAACATCGAATGGAAGTACTTGAATCAAAGGTTACATTGGGACAAGGATTTCCATTAATAAAAATAGAAGGATTAATTAAGAAATCGGCACCTGAGATAGTAATTTCATTACCACCAGAAGATGGAATCTCTATTGGGGCAACGCCTAAAATGGAAGGTGGGTTTCTAAAGGTATAACCAGATACTAAAGTTCCGCTTAATGTATTAGGGTTTGTTACCACTACATCAGAGGCACCAGCGCCAGCAGGGGCCGTACATGTGAGCTGAGTGGAACTATTAAAAACGACTGGAGTACAAGCGACTCCTCCAAAAGTTACTGTTGCTCCGTCTATAAATCCACTACCAGTTATTTGTACGCTCTCGCCACCAAGGAGTGCACCACCATCTGGGCTGACTGAACTTACTGTTGGAGATCGATCGACAGCAGTACTCGAGTTATAGGTAAAACCACTCGGAAGAGATCCAACTTGACCATCAGGGTTTTCAACATTTACATCATAACTTCCTACCAATTTACTGGGGGTCGTAAAGTAAATGGTATTAGTGGCCGCTAAAGTTACTGTAGCGGCAGTTCCACCAATATCAACCTGAGCAGCGGAATCAAAATAATCTCCAGTAATTGTGATCATTTCGCCACCGTCTTTAGAGCCAGAGGTAAAGTCTAGACTTGTTATGAGTGGGGCAGCAACATAGGTGAAAGCACCAACCCCTGTATCTGTTTGGTCATCTGGATTAGTGATCACAATATCATTGAGGCCATTACTTCCGGCCGAAGTCGTACAGGTAATCTGTGTAGGGTTTACACTGCCCACATCACAGGCAGCTCCCCCAATGGTAACTCTTACTCCATTAATAAAATCTGTACCAAGGATTGTGATCTCTTCACCTCCTATCGCTTTACCAAATGTGGGGGAAACGCTTAAATAGGCTGGAGGATTTCGATAGGTATAGGCATCGTTTAAAGTGCTTGATTCACCATTGAGATTTGTCACGACGAGATTAACAAGACCAGCGCCTCCATTTGGTTCACAAGTGATAGTATTAAAATTGACAAGAGTAATATTATTACAGGCCACGCCACCTAGGGTGACATTTACTCCAGAGAGAAAACCCGCACCTAAAATAGTTAGGGTATTTCCACCCGCTGGAATTCCTCCAATAGGTGATACAGAAGTAATCGATGGGCTTTGATTATAAATAAAAGGGGAAGAGGAAAAACTCGTTTGCCCATAGTTATTGATAATGCGAAGAGGGTAGCTTCCCGGTGTCTGAGGAGGTGTAATACAGGTAAATTGATTTTTTGAAAGAAGGGAGAAGCCAGAACAAACTCGGCCACCAATAGAAACTTCCATTCCTGAAGTAAACTCCTCTCCACTAACGAGAATTGTTGTCCCTCCATTTTGAGTTCCCGAACTAGGGAAAAAGCTTGTGATGATTGGGGTAGGGACTTCTTGTAAAAAGAGATTTTTGGCCTTGGTATCGGTTTTATTAGCTACAGGAACACAAGAACTCCAGAGGAGGAGCATAAGAGAAAAGAGAATAGAAAAATGGACCCTCAAAAACATCAGTTTGACCTATCTTTTCAGTCAGTTAAATAAAATTCTAGCAATCATTTTTCGAATCCTTACAGTTACTCTTGAGATTAAGGGGTTAGGGATTCCCTAATGGGCAAAAACTTTGTAGTTAGACCTATTTATTGGTCACTCAATAAAAATTATTGAGTACAATCTTTGGCCTTGAGGCGATAAAATAGTGAAATGCGCCTAATTTTAATCCTATTTCTACTTTTTTCAACTCCACTCTGGTCAGCGGATAAAATCTTTTGGTTTGAGTACACGACTAAAAGAGGTGATTTTCTTGAAGAACTTATTCAAAAAATTCACTCAATTGAGATTGCTCGCCATATGCAAAAACTGAAGGCGCTTGTTAAGAAAAAAAATCCTCATATTAGAATTTGGGATCCGCTATACCCTGATCAAAAAATTAAGCTTATCGTTGTTGAAAAATATGCCATTGCTAGTGAAGTCAAAAAGGCCGCTAAAATGGAAAAAAAAGAGCCACCTAAAGATCATTATTTTGATATTTTTTATCAATATAGCTCCTACCATTTTGAAGAAACTTCACCTAATCAAATTGAAATAGATTTTGTTTTTCCTCTTGGAGTGGGGTTTGATTACTACTTCCGAGAAAGAACATTTGCAAGTTGGGAATTCTATCCCATTTTAGGTCTACTTCATAAATCATTTAGTGAGGTTGAAGGTGCTCAGTCTTCCTTTAATGGAGATTCTTTTACGACTTTAAAGATTCCCGAAACACTCGATATTTTTGTTGAGCTTAAATCAAAAAATCCTTTTTGGACTTATTTTTATCCCCATTATTTTCTTAAAAAATCGACTCTTTTTGGGCTTGATTATGTTACACAATCCGCTAAAAATCAGGTGAGAAAAACACGTTTTTTTTGGGCCGGACTTAAGATCACAATCCCAACTATCTTGTGGGGAAAAGATATGGTTTTTGGAGGGCTTGTTGCAAAGTCTTTCATCGATCAATCGAGCATATTAGATGATGAGGGAAATGAAACCTCTGGAGGAGATCTTCCTAGTATTTCTGTTTTGAAATATGGGTTTTTTGGTGAGATTCACTTTAAAAATAACCTTTTTATTGGCCTTGGAATGAATATTTATAGTATGAGCTCTACTAAGGAAATCACTACAACAGAGCAATACAGCCGATTTGGATTAAGCTTTTAAATGAATGAAGTCATCGTTAACCGTCTCAAAAAAAATCTGAAAAAAATTAAAAAAATTAAATCAGATGCAAAACGAATCTATGATCGTGATATTCCAGAATTCCCATTTATTGTGGAAGCTTATAACGATGATCTTGTGGTTTGGGACAAAGGCGATGGAAGACAACGTGATCAAATCCACCTAGAAGATCTACTAGAGGCACTTAAAACATTCTTTACAGGTCAAATCCATCTTAAACAAAGAGAAAGAAAAAAAGGTGCGGAACAGTATGAAAAAATTGATCGACTTATGAACTTTAAAGTCGTTCAAGAAAATGATCTCTCGTTTTATATCAATCTGACTGATTATCTTGATACCGGTCTATTTCTTGATCATAGACCGATGAGAGAAAGAATTCTCAAACAAAGTGAAGGTAAAAAAGTACTCAATCTTTTTTGCTACACAGGCTCAGTAAGTGTCTATGCCGCAAAAGGAAATGGAATCGTCACCAGTGTTGATATGAGTAAAACCTATCTTGATTGGGCCATAGAAAACTTTAAAATCAATGATCTTAATGATGAAAAGCACCGATTTATCCGCGCCAATTGTATTGAGTTTTTAAAAGAAGACGATCAAAACTATGATTTAATTTTTTGTGATCCCCCAACCTTTAGTAACAGTAAGAAAATGGAAGATGTCTTTGAAGTCGAAAAAGATCAAAGATTTCTAATTGAATCATGCATGGCAAAGCTTTCATCTGACGGAGTGCTTTACTTTTCAACCAATAAAAGAAACTTTAAATTAGAAGATTATCCTCAATACAAAATCAAGGATATCTCTCTACAGACTATTCCTATCGATTATCACGATCAAAAAATTCATAAATGTTTTCAATTTTCAAAATGACACCAGTTCTTTGTTAGAAAGAGGTTTTTTCTAACATTAGTGATGTTTTTCAGGAAAACAAATCTTCTCAAGTTTAATTTCATCTGTTACTCCCTTAACCTACAAACACAATTAAAAAAATACACAAAGGAGAATCTATGAAGTTGTTACTATCCCTATTACTTTTCACATTTGCTTTTGGCGAGGCCTTCGCAAGAGACATTCCGGCCGGACCTATTTGGAATAATAATCATGCGCAACGAGTCTGCCCTCGAGTCTGTGCCGACAACGGTCTTCGATGGAATGGACAATGGCGAACAACACGATATGGAAGACAAAGTGTTTGTGGCTGTGAAAGAGGACGACGAGATGATCGGAGAGGAGAGCAAAAATTTGTTCTTCATGTAGGTCGACGAATCTTTCAAGGTCAATCAACTCTTCCACTTAAAAGAATGCTAAGAAATCAATATGGAATTAACGTTCAAAACTTTGAAATCGATAGAGTAAGACTTGTCGCAAAATCAAGACAAGGACGAGGAACAGCAAGGCTTAAAATTGGTCAATGGGAATCTTATCCTGAAACTATTCAAGGAAATCCTTATGACTTTAACAGTAATGAAGGTTATACCTTCGATCGAATCATGTTCAGAAATAATGCAAGATTTTCAGATCGAGGAGTATGGCAAATCCTAATGAGAGGAAATATTAAAGTGAAAAAAGTCGTAGTATTTCTTAAAAGAGATAGAGATAGAAGAGGCGGTTGGTAATATATTAAGGGAAGCTTCGGCTTCCCTTATTCTTTTTTCCAAAGATTATTTCCTTCTTGATCAAAGGCCATAACATAGCCTGTCACAAACCGACTTTGGCATTGATCTATAGAGTCTTTCACCACAGCACCCTTAAAGCTATAGTCGATTTTAAGCCATGCGAGTTTAAGTTCTTCTTCCACTCCATTTTCTTCGATCGCTTGTTTTAAAAGAGAGTGACGAAGCTCAAAAAGTTCTTCCGGAATAAACATATAATTATGAGCATGATGAGGATTATCTCCTGTGTAGCGATTAGGTCCACCCATTGCCTTCATCATAAAAGCTGTCTGCTTATCCTCGATAATTTCTTGAGAAAAAGTTTCAAGATATTTCCCAAACCAGGGATCAGCATACGCCAGATCATAAAAACGCTTATGAACTTTTTTTAGTACTTCCTCACCACCAATTCTTTCAAAGAGTGTTTTTTTCATAAAACTCTTATCGGAACTTTTCTAGCAAATTCGAGGAAGCTGTTCACCTCGAGGATAATCAATGATTCTTTTGCCTCCTAAAGAGGTGATTAGAGTGACAAGAGGTGTATTTCCTTGGACCTCTCCAATTATATTGGGTTTTTGCCCTTCGATAGAAGAAAGATATTTAAGAGCATCATCTTTTGATTCTTTTTCAAGCACACAAATGAATTTTCCTTCATTAGCAAGTTCGAGTGGGTCCATTCCAAAAAGTTCGCAGGCACTTGAGACAGCAGGGTGTAAAGAAAGTCTTTCTTCGTATATTCCTAGATCGAGGGAATATTGGTCCGCGAGTTCATTAAGAACTGCGCTCACTCCGCCTCTGGTCGCATCTCTTAAAAATTTTATGCCAGGGACTTTTTCACATAAACCTAGAGTGATTTCATGGAGAGCGGTGCAATCACTTTTAAGATCTGTTTTAAAATCGAGATCCTCTCGATGAGAAAAGAGAGTCATAGCATGATCTCCTAGAGTTCCATTGATTAAAATGAGATCACCCTCTTTAATATTTTCAGGACTAAGTTCAATTTCTCTTTGTCCGAGACCAGTTGTTGCCATAAATAGGCCATCAACACTTCCTCGAGGCACAACTTTGGTGTCACCAGTAACAACTGGGATAGTATAATCTCTAGAGAGCCTAGCGATTTCACCAAGATGAAAATCAAGCTCCTTTGAATCAAAACCCTCTTCAATAATAAGATTGAGAGTTAAATAAAGTGGCCTTGCTCCCATCATCGAAAGATCATTAACAGTTCCACAAAAAGCGAGCTTTCCTAAAGAGCCACCATTAAAGATTCGTGGTGTGGCCACAAAGGAATCCGTAGAAAGAACCGGTGGTGCACTTAAAGGGGGAAGTATAGCTCCATCTCCTTTTTGAGAGAGATAGCTATTATTAAAGTGCTTTAAAATACTTTTTTCATAAAATTCTTTAAACTCATTGCCTCCATTTCCTAAACCTATTTCAATCATCGACTTCTCCCATAATAAGCACTACAGGCCCCTTCACTTGAAACCATACATGGCCCATATGGTGATTTTGGAGTACAGACTTTTGAAAAGAGCTTACAATCAAGAGGATTCTTTTCTCCAAAAAGCACTTCAGAACAAAGACATGCCGGATGATCGAATGATTTGACTTGATTGAGATGAAAGACCTTTTCAGCATCAAAAGAAGCATAACGATCTGTGAGTTTAAAAGCACTTTCTTTAATTTCTCCAAGCCCTCTCCATTCAAACTGATCGCGAAGTTCAAAACAATCTTTCATCGCTTCTTGGCAGTGAAGATTTCCAGAATCCGTTACGGCCCTCTTATACTGATTGGTAACTCCTTCTTTTTGATCAAGAAGAATCTCAAGAGAGGAAACGAGATCATAGGCACTAAAGCCTGATATCACAATGGGAAGTCTTTGAGCATAGGGTTTAAAAAAATCAGAACCTAAAACAAGGGCCACATGTCCCGGTCCAATCAGTCCATCAAGTGCAATATCGGAGGATAGGATTGCTTCTAGGGCCTTGGCCGTATTGAGATGGTTACAATAAACATAAAAATTAGAAATATTTTCTTTTTTAGCATTTTGAAGAACGAGAGCAGTCGCAGGTATCGTTGTTTCAAAACCAATCGCTAGGAAGATTACTTTTTTATCTGGATTTTTCTTTGCCGTTTCTAAAGCATCATCAGCGGCATAGACTCCTTTAATAGCAAGTCCTCGTGACTTTGCTTTTGAAAGAGAGTCTCCTTCGTCAGTCGGAACTCTCATCATGTCAGAATAGGTGGTCAGAAGAATGTCTGAATTTTGTTCACAAAGTTTAATGATATTTTTAATAGGATGTGCTGGAAGAACGCATACTGGACAACCAGGTCCATGGACCATTTGTATCTCTTTAGGCAAAAGATCCATGAGTCCATATTTAAAAAGCGCGTGCGTATGTCCGCCACAAAATTCCATAAAACGATAAGGCTTTTTAACCTTTTTATGAAGGCGATCTATAATGGGGAGAATAAGTTCTTTTTTCTGAAAGTCATGGAGATAATTCACGAAGCTGCTCCAAAATTTGATCGGCTTCCTGAGTGTCTAAAACAGAAAGCGCCATTCCAACATGAATAATGACAAAATCACCAGGTCGAGCTTCAGGGACGAGCTGAAAGTTGATCTTTTTTTGAAGACCCTGCATCTCAACCACTCCGTGTTGGTCTTCTCTAGAAATTACTTGTGCGGGGACGGCAAGGCACATAAGGCGTCCTCTAAATATTGATACCAAGCCTCTATACCTTCTCCTGTTTGAGAAGAAATTTTAAGGATTTTAGCATCGGGATTAACTTTTTTAATCGACTCCATACATCTTTGTTCATTCCAGTTAAGATGGGGAATTAAATCCCACTTCGTTAAAAGGATTAGATCTGCTTTATGAAAAAGAACCGGATATTTTTCAGGCTTATCCTCTCCTTCAGGGGTAGAAAGAAGAGCAATCTTTTTCGCTTCTCCTAATTCAAAGGCCGAAGGACAGACGAGATTTCCTACATTTTCTATAATAAGAAGTTTCTCTTTTATAAAATCGAGCTCTTTTTCAATCATGGATGCATCCAGATGACAGGAGCTATGAGTGGTAATTTGTCGAACCTTGGCACCGGCGAGTTGAAGTCTTGTGGCATCATTATCGGTGCTTTGATCTCCTACTAGAATAGAAAAAGGCATCTTAAACTCTTTCGCCGTTCTCTCTAAAAGTGCAGTCTTTCCTGAGCCTGGAGAACTCATCATATTGACTGCAAGAATTCCATGATCTTCAAAATAATGATGGTTATGATGAGCAATATGATTATTTTTTTCTAAAACATTAACTTCAAGATGAAGGGTTTGATGAAAATGATCGGCATTTGCCACTTCACATCCGCAGTCTCCACACATTATTCAATCTCCATTTTTCTAATAAGGATATCTTTTCCTTCTAATATTTCTACTTTGGTATCGTAACAGTGCTGACAAAGAATGGCGATATCCTCCGTACTAGAGCGTTTTCCACATTTTTTGCAGTGAAAAAGAAGAGGAATCTTATTAATCTTAAGCTTACAATCTTCAAAAGGAGTTTGTTTGGCAGCTTCAGGAAAGGCAAATTCAAGAGCGTCTTTGACAACTCCGCTAAGAACTCCGACATCAAGATGAAGACTACTGACTTTTCGGTCTTTAGGAACATGGGGAGTCGCAGACTCAATAATAGAGGTAGCAATGCTTAGTTCATGCATAGAGAGATCCCCAGTAAAGCTGACCTAAGCAGAGCCCTGAATCATTACAAGAGACTTGTTGATTCATAAAGACTTTATAATCCTTTAAAGAATCTAGGCAAAGCGAGGTGAGAAGTTCATTTTGAAAAACTCCACCACTTAAAACAATATTTTCTTTTGAATGTTTTTCTACGATACTTTCAATCCACTTAGCGATAGTGAGATGAAAACTATAGGCGATTTCACTCTTATCTCTTTTATCTTTAAAGATCTCAGAAAAAAGAGCAAGGGAATTAAGCTTATGATTTTCCCAAATGAGGGGATAAAAGAAGGAGTTTTTTCCATTGAGAGCTAAATTTTCTAAGGCAATGGCCGCCTGTCCTTCATAAGTGATTCTTTGATACTGAGGAAGAAGATAGCAACTAACTGCATCAAACAGTCTTCCCATAGAACTTGTTTTTGTAAAGAGATGCTCTCTTTCATAAAGGGCATCTAGATTATGGGGACTCTCTCCTAAAATCTTTTTTTGAAAGAAAAAGAGGTTTCGATAAGGTTCTTTAATCGCTTGATCATTTCCTAAAAGTGGCCACGGGCTTAAGCTATAAAGTCTTTCATAGGACCTCTCATTACGATCGATGAGAAGAGTTTCTGCTCCCCAAATCATTCCATCATCCCCATATCCAGTTCCGTCAAAGCAAAGGGCAAGGGCCCTCTCTAAATTATGCTCCATCATTACACTGGCCCCGTGAGCGAGGTGATGTTGAACAAGAATAGGGTCTTTATAGAGACGATGACTGAGATAACCTGGATGAGCATCACAGATCACTTGATAATGAGAGATATTTAAAAGCTTAAGCGAGTGATCGAGATGCTTTTTAAAATCAGAAAAGGTGTCTGGATGATGAAGATTACCCATATACGGGAAGAGAATGGCCATCTCTCCATTGGCAATTAAAAAACTATTTTTTAAATCCCCTCCTAGGGCGATCAGAGGTTTAGATTTAAAAGGAATTTGAAGAGGGTAAAGAGCTCTACCCGCTCTTAGGATTCTTTTATTTTTGGTGACACTATCTTCAAGACGATAATAGATTTTTCTTTTGTGAGTTACAACAAGATCACAAAGAGAGTGAAGCTCTTCATTTTCCTCAGTGATCATTGGTCCATGAACGTTTGCGCTGGTCACAATAAGTTCATCAAAGTTTTTACAAAGATCATTATGAAAGGCGGTGGAAGGGCCCATAATTCCTAGGCTATCACTATCGGGAGAGAGGAGATTAGGTTTCTCTTTTAGAATATCAATCGTCTCTTTATGGTCGATCTTCATGCAGGCAAAGGCCTTATGCTCTCTTTGTTTAATTTTTCGCAGTCGATCAAGTGTTTCTATTTTTCCAATCAGCTGAAAGCCGCCAATTCCTTTAAAAGCGATAATTTTATTTTGAGAAAGCGCATCCAATACTTTTTCTCTGGGGACGGAGAGTTTAGGACCACAGTTTGGACAAGATATGGCCTGGTGAAAAAAGCGCCGATTACTTGGATCACTGTATTCTTTTTCACAGTCTGAACACATAGGAAAATCTTTATAAGACGTCCTTTCTCGATCGTAGGGAAAGCTTTCAATGATAGAGAGTCTAGGCCCACAATTATGACAGGAGATAAAGGGGAAAAGATGTCTTCGATCCTTGGGGTCATAATACTCCTCAAGACACTTCTCACAGGGGGAGAGATCTTTTAAAAGTGGAATTTGATGAACCAAACTTTCTATACTTTTTTCAATCCGAAGAGAATTTCCTGGATGAATATACTCTTTATCTTGATCAGTAGAATAATCTTTGAGTTCTTGGAGAAAGCTTTGAAGCTCAGGGCCTGTGAGAACAGCGCGGACAACACTTCCTTCGTTTCGTATAAAGCCTTTAAGCTGATATTGATCAGCCTTTCTATACAAAAATGGTCGAAAACCTAGGCCTTGAACAATGCCTTTGATTTTAATATTTATATATTCTGTTTCATTCTCTTTTGTTAGCATTAGACTGTGATTGATAAAATTGTAAAACACTATAACGGCGATCCAACTCGATTACTAGATATCTTCTGGGATATTCAAGATGAGTTTGATCATGTCTCTGACGACCATCTCAAAGAGCTCTCAAAGCTTATTGGAGTCTCTGTCCCCGAGCTTAATGACACGCTAAGTTTTTATCATTTCTACCATAATACCCCATCTGGAAAAATACGCATCTATGTGGATAACTCCGCTATCTCTGAGATCAAGGGATGTGAAGAGGTTATAAAGACTTTTGAAGCTGAGCTTGGAATTAAATGTGGAAGTAGCAATGATGATTTTGGTCTTTTCACGACGAGCTGTATTGGACTCAGTGACCAAGCGCCTTGCGCTCTTATTGCGGGATATCCGGTAAATCTTCTCACCAAAGAAAAAGTAAGAGGGATATGCGCGGATCTAAAAAAAGGAATTCTTCCTAAAGATCAAATTATTAATAATGTGTGTCAAAGAACTGCCCTTCTAAGTGACCCCTATAAGAAAAGAGAAGCACTCTCTAAAAATCTTTCTTCTAAAGAAATTTTAGATGAGGTCAGTGCCGCTGGCATTCGAGGACGAGGAGGAGCTGGATTTAGAACGGGACTCAAATGGACTCTTTGTAGTCAGCAAAAAGAGCCGATAAAATATGTCGTTTGTAATGCGGATGAGGGAGAGCCTGGTACTTTTAAAGATCGCTACCTTCTCACTCATCATCCTGAAATGGTCATTGAAGGAATGTGTGTTGCTGCTAAGGCTATAGGAGCTAAGGAAGGACTTCTTTATTTAAGAGCAGAGTATCGCTATCTCTATGATTCTCTAAATGAAGTCATTAAAGGTTTTGATTTTCCAATTCGCATTCAGCTTGGAGCCGGAGCCTATGTCGTAGGGGAAGAGACGGCCCTCCTAGAATCTTTGGAAGGAAAAAGAGGGGAGCCAAGAGTTCGTCCACCTTTTCCTGTGGAAAGTGGGTATTTGGGGAAACCAACTGTTGTGAATAACGTGGAAACCTTTGCCAGTGTCACTAAAATTATTAAACACGGCTCTGGTTGGTATCGAAGTTATGGGACCCAGGAATCGCCAGGAACAAAACTTTTAAGTGTATCCGGAGATTGTAAAGAAGGTATTTATGAAATTCCTTGGGGAATGAGCATCCAAGAGTTTTGTCAAATGGTTGAGGCCAAAGATGCGCATGCGATTCAAGTGGGTGGGCCATCGGGAAAAATGATTTCTGCCCAGAGTAATCGAAAAATCGCTTTTGAAGATCTTGCTACGGGTGGCTCGATGATGGTTTTTAATAAAAATAGAGATCTCCTTCGAGTGGTTAAAAACTTTACCGAGTTTTTTAAAAACGAATCTTGTGGATGCTGTCTTCCCTGTAGGGCCGGAAATATCGTTTTAAATGAGCAGATGGAATTTATTCTATCAGAAGAAGCATCTAAGATTGATCTTACAAGAATTAAAGATTGGTCGCATATTATTGGGGCCTCTTCGCGATGTGGGCTTGGGCAAACCTGCTCGAATCCTATTACGAGTTCTCTAGAAGCTTTTCCAGAACTCTACAATCAAAAGGTGCAAGAGCACGAATCACTCTATAGACATTTTGATGTCGATCAAAAAACGAAAGATTATGAACGAGTTATCGAAGAACACAAAAACCGTTAAGCTTCTTTTAGACGGAAAAGAAGTTGAAGCACAAGAAGGCGAAAATATTGTCGAGCTTGCTAAAAAGCACGGTATTCATATACCGGTGCTTTGTTATTACCAGGGAATGGGAGAATGCTTAGGGACGTGCCGAGTTTGCACCGTTCGATGGAAGCGCCACCATGTCTCAGCGTGTACCCTAAAGGCCGAAGAGGGGATGGATCTCACTATTGAAGCAGAGGATCTCAAAGATCTGAGAAAGGCGCTTGTGGAGCTTCTTTTTGTTGAAGGAAACCATTTTTGTCCTAGCTGTGAAAAAAGTGGAGACTGCGATCTGCAGCACCTTGGGGTTGAGCTAGGAATGACAGCGCCTCGGTTTCACTATCGCTTCAATAATCGTGAGATAGACTTTGAGGCGAATCGTATTTTATTTGAACATAACCGCTGTATTCTTTGTAAGCGCTGTACTCATAAATTTGAAGATGATCAAGGGGATCGAGTGTTTGCCTTTAAAGGGAAGGGATCTCACCTTGAAGTAGAAATGAATATTGAAAGAGCGAATGGTTTAAGCGAAGAAAAAATTGATGAAGTCGTTAATCTTTGTCCAGTTGGTGCCATTTTAAAAAAGGGTAAAGGATTTGATCGACCCATTGGGGAGAGAAAATATGACTGAAAAAAAATCCATTGCCACCATTTCCTTAGCAGGCTGTTTTGGTTGTCACATGTCTGTTTGCGATATTGATGAGCGCTTTGTGGATCTGATTGAATTGGTTGAATTTAATAAATCCCCACTCACTGATATTAAAGAATTTACTAAGCCCGTTGATATCGGACTAATAGAAGGTGGCGTTTGCAATAACGAAAATGTAGAAGTTTTAAGAAATTTTAGAAAAAATTGCAAGATCCTTGTCTCCTTAGGTGAGTGCGCGATTATGGGGGGGCTTCCGGCCCTAAGAAATAATGTGCCTTTAAAAGAGTGTCTAGAAGAGGCCTATCTTCAAGTTCCAACGACTCCTAAAGGATCGGATATTATTCCTCATCATGAGGATATTCCTAAGATTTTAGATAAGGTTTATCCTTGCCATGAAGTGGTCAAAATAGATTATTTTCTTCCTGGCTGTCCTCCTACGGCAGAATCGATTTGGAGGGCCTTAAGTGCACTTATCAAAGGAGAGGACTTAAATTTAGCAGGAGTCATGCGCTATGACTAAAAAGATTGTGATTGATCCCGTTACTCGTGTCGAGGGTCATGGAAAAGTGACGATTCATCTCGATGATCAAAATCATGTCGAAGAGGCACGTTTTCATATTGTTGAATTTCGAGGTTTTGAAAAATTTATTCAAGGAAGACCTTATTGGGAAGCGCCTGTTCTTGTTCAAAGATTATGTGGCATCTGTCCTGTCAGTCATCACCTCGCTGCCGCTAAAGCGATTGATCAAATTGTCGGGGCCCATACTCTTACTCCATGCGGAGAAAAGATGCGAAGGCTTATGCATTACGGACAAGTCCTTCAATCCCATGCTCTTCATTTTTTCTATTTAGCAGCGCCAGATCTTCTTTTTGGGATTGATGCTCCTGTAGAAAAGAGAAATATAATCGGCGTTATTGAAGCTCATAAAGAACTTGCTTTAAAAGGGATTAAGCTTCGTAAATATGGTCAAGAAATTATTAAAGCGACTGCCGGTAAAAAAATTCATGGAATTAGTGCTGTTCCTGGAGGCATTCATAAGAACCTATCCGTCACCGAAAGGGATATTTTTTTAAAGGGAAGTGATGAGCTTCCTTCCCTCAAAGATTGTATTGAATGGAATCAAGAGACCCTTGATTTTATGAAAGACTATCATCAAAAAAATAGGGGATGGATTGATTCCTTTACAGAATTTGATTCCAATCATCTTGGTCTTATTGGAGCGAACGGAGCGCTAGAGCTTTATCATGGAAAACTGCGTGCTCAAGATCATGCGGGAAAGATGATTCTCAATGATATCGATTATTGTGAATACCTAGATCATTTTGAAGAAGAAGTTAAAGAGTGGACCTACCTTAAATTTCCCTACCTAAAAAAATATGGAAGTGATCAAGGTTGGAATAGAGTAGGACCTCTGGCAAGACTTAATATCTGTGAAGGAATTTCAACTCCTCTGGCCAATAAAAGACTTGAGGAATATCGAAGTTTTGCCGGAATGAAAGTGATTAATAAAAGTCTTTATTATCACTGGGCACGACTCATTGAGATGCTTCACTGCTTAGAAAATATAGAAACTCTTCTAAAAGACCCTGATCTTCAATCAGATCAGCTGATTGTAAAAGGGACCCGACAAAAAGTAGGAATCGGAGTGATTGAAGCTCCAAGAGGAACTCTTCTACACCATTACGAAGTCAGTGAAAAAGATGACATTACTAGATGTAATCTTATTGTATCTACCACTCATAATAATATGGCCATGAATAAGGCCGTTCAGATTGTTGCTCAAAATCGACTTCATGGGAGTGCAGAAATTACAGAACCTATGCTCAATGAAATTGAAGTCGCTATCAGGGCCTATGACCCTTGCTTAAGCTGTGCCACTCATGCCATGGGAGAGATGCCTTTGGATGTTAGAATCTATGATCATCAAGGGCATGAAGTTTCAGGGATCCAAACATGAAGACTTTACTCTACGGAATAGGAAATCCTCTAAGAGGTGATGATGGTGTTGGCGCTTATTTTGTAGAGCACTGGGAAGGTTCAGAGGATCTTCATTTTCAATTTCAACTTCAAATAGAAGATACTGAGCTTTTTAGTAAGTATGAACGTGTAATTATTATCGATGCTATAAAAAATATATCAAGTCCTTTCGTATTCAAAAGACTATACCCACAATATGAAAACTCATTTACAACTCACTCTTTAAAACCTCAATCGGTTCTCGCCATGACGGAAAAACTATATGATCAATCACCACAACTCTATCTTTGTGGAATCTATGCCGAAAACTTTGAAATGGATGCAGGGATAGGCCCATCCGCAATGGACGGGCTCTTAAAGGCAAAAGAGTTTATGACCAATTGGCTTTATCAAAAGTCGCAAGAGCATTATCATAGTTAGGCTCTTGTCCAATTTCTGGTACAAGCTCGCAATAGTGAATCTTATTGTTTTCATCTAGAACCACAACACATCTTGCTAGAAGCCCCACAAGTGGACCTGAAGTGATTTCTAGACCAGTGTCTTTTCCAAACTGTGGGTTTCTAAATGTAGAAAGCATAAGGTTTGTGATTTCTTCTTCTGTCGCCACTCTTTTTTGAGCAAATGGAAGATCAGCAGAGATATGAATCATTTTCACATCACCGTGAAGCTTCACAGAATCATGACCAAATTTGAGAACAGATTTATGACAAACGGGAGTATCAACACTCGGGAAAATATTAAGAATTTTCTTTTTATCGTTAAAGGAAGATAGCTTTACTTCCTGAAGTGTTGTGTCAATAAGTGTAAAATCTGGAAAGGTTTCTCCAACTTGAGGGACATTACCGGCAAGGGTAATTTCTTCACCTCTCAATAGAACGCAAGTCATCAATAACTCCTTTTTAATCTAGTAAACGACCTAAGCTTAGAAGATACTTTTGATTTCGTAAATTGCCTTTGATAAAAAAGGTTCATGAGTAGCATTAAATTAGAAAAAGGCTGGGCAAAACATCTCAAAGAAGAGTTTGATAAACCCTATATGGTGGAGCTTCGAAAATTTCTTGAACAAGAGAGAGAGAAAGGCAAAACGATTTATCCACCTCGAGATGATATTTTTAATGCCTTTAATTATACTCCTTTCGACCAAGTGAAGGTGGTCATTATTGGCCAGGATCCTTACCACGGACCTAATCAGGCGCATGGCCTTGCTTTTTCTGTCCGGCATGGCGTAAGAGTTCCACCCTCTCTTCAAAATATTTACAAAGAAATTCACCGCGAATTTAAAACTCCCATTCCCAAGGATGGATATTTGGTACCTTGGGCAAAACAAGGGGTACTCTTGCTCAATGCCGTATTAACCGTGGAGGCCAACAAGGCCGCTAGTCACCAAAAAAAGGGCTGGGAAACCTTTACGGATAAAGTCGTCGATGTTCTCAATCAAAATAAAATAGGTTTAGTCTTTGTATTATGGGGAAGCTTTGCTCAAAAAAAAGGAGCAGGGATTGATCTAAATAAACATAAAGTATTGAAATCGACTCATCCATCACCTCTTTCTGCCCATAGAGGATTTTTAGGTTGTAGTCACTTTTCTGAAATCAACAAATACCTAATAGATAAAGGACTAAATCAAATCGATTGGTCTATAAGTTCTTAATATTTTAAGAGAAATGACGAATAGTTTTTGTCATGAACTATTCAAAAAACTGGCGAGAAAAAATTTCATCACAGCTCCTTAGATCCATATTTGGACTTTATTTTCTTGTTGCTGTTTTAGTCACCGTTATTCAAATTAGTTTGGAATTAAAAAACGTAAAGCAAAATATTATTGGTCAGCTAATTTCGCTTGAAGATTCTTTCGGACCTGCTCTTAGAACTGCTTTATGGGAACAAAATGATCTTGCGGTTACTTCGATTATCAAAGGCGTGACGAAAAATGAGTTTGTGAGTGGAATGGATATCTTTGATGAATTTGGAGAGCTTCTAAGTCACGAAGGTATTACGAAACAAACTGGAAAGGTCTCTTGGATTGATCAAAACTTCTCCCATGAGTTTGAAATCTTTTATGATAAGAACGGAAAGGATATGAAGGTTGGTAAGACCGTGATCTATTCTTCTAATCAGATCATCATTACAAGAATTAAATATAGTCTCATTCTTATTATTATTAATTCTTTTATTAAAACGGCAGTTCTTTGGTTGATTATGATTTATTTTATTAACCGTTTACTTGAAAAACCGCTTGATAAGCTTACGAAAGAAGTCAAAAGTGTTGAGATGGATAATATTAAAAAAATTGATCCTGTTACGGAAAATAAAAATCAATTGAGTGTATTTGTAGATGCCTTTAATGATCTCCTCGAAAGACTTAAAGGTTATAAGGAGCAGGTTCAATATAATCATAAGAATCTAGAAAAAAAAGTGAAGTCTAGAACTAAAGAACTAGAAACTGCCCTTGAAGAAGTAAAGGTGATGAAAGAAGTAAAGGAACAATTTCTATCCAATATTAGTCACGAAATTCGAACTCCTCTTAATGGAATTATTGGTTTTAGTGATATTTTAGAAAATCATCTAGACCTTTCCGTTGAAGATAGAGTTTCTTACGCCTCCGAACTTAAATCTAGTGCCAAAAACCTTTTGAAGGTTCTCAATAATATTATCGATCTCTCTAAATTAAACACCAATAAGATCACCTTTCATTTTGGTAATTTTAATCTAAAGGATATGACGAATGATCTTCTGATGATGTTTTCGTCTCAGGCCAAAGAAAAAAATATTGATCTTAAGTTTGAATATGAAGAAGATCTTCTCGAAAATATTTATTTTGATGAACAGCGATTAAGACAGGCCCTATTTAATATTATTCATAATGCCGTAAAGTTTACTAAAAAAGGCTTTATTAAACTCTCAGTACGAACAGAAGGGAAATCATCGACTTCGGATATTAGAGATTTAGTCATTACGATTGAAGATAGTGGGGTAGGAATTCCTGAAGATCAAATTAGTCGAGTGTTTGAATCTTTTGTTCAATCAAGAGGACAATCAATTAACGATTATGATGGAACCGGAATCGGATTAAGTCTTTCCTCTGAGATTATTAATAAAATGAATGGTAAGGTGCAAGTTCAGTCTGAAGAGGGGAAAGGAACCAGATTCATTATCCATCTCCCTGAGATCCAGTTTTTGAGTTTGAAAAAAGAAGAAAAAATTCATGCTTTAGACGTTCGCAAAGTGCAATTTAAACCAGCTACTGTATTATGTATTGAAGACATTAAAGTGGGTAGGGATGTAATTAATAGTTTTCTCGCAAGACAATCACATATCAAAATCATCATGGCAGAAAATGGTAGAGAAGGTTATGACTTAGCGGTTAATGAAAAACCAGATCTTATTCTTTGTGATATTTCTCTTCCGGAAATGAATGGCTTTGAACTTGCTACAAAGCTAAAACACGATGGTCATAATTTTAAAATCATAGCTATTACAGCAATTATAGATGAAGATACGGCAGAGGAAGAAATTCAAGTCTTTAATGATCTTCTTTTTAAGCCTATATCCAAAGCGGATCTTATTAAAGCGATGGCTCGCTTATTACCCTACGATGAGGTGGAAGGTATCGCGAAAGTGCAGGAAGAGGGAGAAAAACTTTTTGATGAACCCCAAATCACCGATCAACATGAATTTGATAATCAGTTGCGAGTCCTTTTAAGTTTTGTTCGTCATACCAAGCAGACTCAGACTCTTAATGATCTCGAAGAACTTTATGCCAGATGTGATACCTTTTGTAAATTTACAAAGTGGAAAGCTTTTCATTCTTTAACGAATGAGATTTCAAAATCTCTTTCGGTCTTTGAAATGACTAAACTTGCAGACCTCTTAGATCAATTAGAAGAATTACTTGAGTCCCAACAAAGCCAAGCGGCTTAGTTAAAAAGACCTTCAAAATCTTTCATAGTGAGTTTACCACTAAAATAACTGTCATCATTTTCAGGAAGAAGATCATAGAAGAGGTCTTTTTTATACTCTTGAAGCTTTAAAACCTTCTCCTCCACACTTTCTTCAATAATTGGTCGATAAACAGTCAGGCGGTTCTTTTGTCCTATACGATGAGCTCGATCGATCGCCTGTGCTTCAACAGCGGGGTTCCACCAAGGATCCATAATAAAGACATAGCTAGCAGCGGTTAAGTTTAAACCAACTCCCCCAGCTTTAAGTGAAATAAGAAAGACTGAGGATTCATGGTTTTGAAATTGCTCCACTTCTTTTTGTCGTCGACTCATACTTTGAGAGCCATCAATTCGTGATATTTTGAAATGTTTTTCTCGAACGGTATTTTCAATGAGATCAAGATAAGTAGTGAACTGACTAAAAACAATGGCCTGATGTCCCTCTTCCACGATTTGCTCTAGAGTTTCCATAAGAAAATTAATTTTCGTACTGACAAGATTTTCTTGATGGTGCTGCCATAGGCAATGCTTTCGTAGCTCAAGAAGCCCTTTGAGGATTTCTCCATACTTTTTATTTTTAGGACCTTGGAGAATCTTATTTCGGATCATGACAAGCTGTTTTTGATAGGTTTCTTTTTCTTCGTCACTAAAATTGAGATAAACGGTATTTTCAATTTTTTCTGGAAGATCCGTGAGAACCTGTGCCTTGGTTCGTCTTAGAATAAAAGGAGATGCCATTTTTCTGGCCATGAGTCGATTTTTCTTTGCTGAACTACTTTTTATAAAGCCTAGATTTCCCCAGATACCAGGAACACACAGATCAATTATATTGTAAAACTCAGCGAGATCATTTTCTACTGGAGTACCTGTAAGACAGATTCGAAAGCCCGCCTTAATTTTCCTAGCGGCCGTGGCACCTAGACTTCGAATATTTTTTAGGTGCTGAACCTCATCAAGAATAAGCACATCAAAAACAGTATCTTTAAAAGCTCCGGTACATTCTTTTTTCATGACTCCATAACTGGTAAGAGTAATCTTACTATCGGTCATGGTTCTCTCTCCACCGTGATAGATACTAATATCCATATCCGAAAACTTTTGAATCTCTTTTTCCCAGTTGAGAATAATACTTACTGGGCAAACGATGAGGACCTTTTCAACTTGATCATAGATGGAGTCGAGTAGGGCAATGGCCTGAAGAGTTTTACCAAGACCCATATCATCAGCAAGACAGGCCCCCATTTTATTTTCATGAAGAAAGCGAAGCCAGTGATAGCCCGTAACCTGATAAGGTCGCCCAATTCCTTCGAGGGATTTAGGCAGAGGATAGCTTGGCATTTCTTTAAGATTGAGAAGTCTTTGGCAAAGCTTTTCCTCTTGTTCCGTAAGAGCGCCATCGACACCAAGCCTTTTGAGCTCAAAAAGTTCAAAAATTCGAGATCGATTAAAAGGAAGAACAAATTTCTTTCGGCCTTCTTCAGTCTTTTCTTCTCCTTCAAAATCAGTGTATTTTTTAAGAAGCTTCAACTTGGTCATATCCTCATCACTGAAGAGAATCAGCCGATCCTCTGTGACGGTGAGACCTTTATCAAAATCCACATGGCGAAGGACATCTAAATCCTCTTGAGGCATATAAAGTTCTAGATCAAACCAGTCCGTGTGATGGGTTCTTCTTTCAAAATGAATTTTTGAATTCCAGTGACCTACTTCTTTTGAGTTATAAAAAAGCTGCAGACCATAGGGAGACATTTTTTTATAAAAGACAGATAGATTAGCAAAAAGATTAGAGGAGGAGAGAAAGAACTCAAGACCTCTATTTTCAGGGTCAAATTTAGAAAATCGGAAAAACAGATCTCCAAAACAATGATAAAGCTGAGCAATCATTTCTAATAGAGCATGATTATCAAATTGGAAGAGTGCATCCCTTGCCTCATCATAAACAAGCGTGTTTTTATTAGTGAAAATAAAATCAAGAAGATGCTGAATTCGATTTCGATTGTTGCATAAGTGCAGATCTTTTTTATATTGATGATTTTCATGCAATATAGACATGCAAAAATTAGCAATAAATTGATAGGCCTCGCTCTTTTTCTTAAAACCACTAAGGAGTCCCCCTTCAAAGGTAAAAACACTTAAAAAGCGAGGAAGAGGGGCCTTATAAAAACTTTCATCCTTAAAAAGAAGAGAAAAAGATACTTGATTTTTTCTTTTCGAGGTATCAAGTTCTACATGAGGAGAGACTGGTATAACATGGAGAGAGGGTAGCGCCCGACCATCAATTTCAATTTCACAACTCTTATTAAGCTCTTCTTTTTCATTAAAATTAATAAGATCATTAATTTCAAGATAAAGAGAGCCAATTTTGAAGCGGTGAATGACTTCTTTTAGAACTTGAGGAAGGTGAAAGCATTCTCCACTTTTCCAGTTAAAAAGATAGAGATTTTCAAATAAAGAGATCTCTTTGGTGATCTTTCCATCTTCTGTTTTATATTTAAAATAATAGCTTCCATGATTTTTGGAAGAAAAACTGATCACAAGCTTTCCCTCAAAGGCTTTGGGAAAAGGAAAGGGAACGATTTTTTTATTGCTCAAAAGATACTGGACTCTCGAATAGGTCGCACTTGGAGGGGCCCCCACAAGTTTGTTAGGACCAGAAATAATAGTTCCATACTCTTCACAACTGACAGCAAAGCTGTGAAAGCCTGGAATCGGAGGAAGAGAGAGATCGGATTGAAATTCCCCTTGATCCATGAGCTTTAAATAAAAAAGCAGAAATAAGCAGGCCACATGCTCACATTGATCTTTTTCATTCCACTTTGGACAGTGACAATGACCGGATAAAGGTCCTTCAGGAGTGTCCTCGAGTCTTTTTTTATAACTAACCTTGCATTCTTGATTTTGAGCATCTCGAACAATTCCCGAAATTATAAAGTAGGTATCAGGACTTCCTTTAGAAAAAGAAATAGACGCCCTCGAGAGCTGAATCAGTCTTTTTGCTGAGTTGAGAGTTTTTTCCGAAAAGAAACGCTTCGCCGTAAGATCAAGCTCATCGGAATATTGATTTCTGCTGTCATGCATAAGATTTTGGCCTAGTCCTAAAAGTTCTAGTATAGGCCAAAACTTAACTTACGTATAGTGATGCCTGACTATATTAATCTTTATTGTCGACGTAGGATTTTAGAAGCTTTGCTCGAGAGGGATGTCGAAGTTTGCGAAGTGCTTTCGCTTCAATCTGTCTAATCCGTTCTCGAGTAACAAAAAAGTCTTGTCCAACCTCCTCAAGGGTATGATCGGACTTTTCTCCAATCCCAAATCTCATTCTTAAAACCTTTTCTTCTCTTGGAGTAAGAGTGGAAAGAACGGATCTGGTTTGCTCACTTAGAGTGATACTCATAACAGCATCCTGTGGAGAGATGATCTTTTTATCTTCGATAAAGTCTCCAAGGTTACTATCTTCTTCTTCACCAATTGGTGTTTCAAGAGAAATAGGTTCTTTAGAGATCTTTTGAACTTTCTTCACCTTATCAACAGGAAGCTCCATTCTCTCTGCAATTTCTTCAGGAGTTGGCTCTCTTCCAAGTTCTTGGATAAGTTGTCTTGAAGTTCTTACCATTTTGTTAATCGTTTCAATCATGTGAACAGGGATACGAATTGTTCTTGCTTGGTCAGCAATCGCTCTTGTAATCGCCTGTCGAATCCACCAAGTCGCATAGGTTGAAAATTTGTAACCTCTTCGGTACTCAAATTTATCAACTGCTTTCATGAGACCAATATTTCCTTCTTGAATGAGATCAAGGAACTGAAGGCCTCGGTTGGTATATTTCTTAGCAATGGAGACAACGAGTCTAAGGTTGGCCTCAACGAGTTGAGATTTGGCCTTATCTGCTTTGGTTTCTCCATTTGTGATGATCGTATTCACTCGATCGATCCCTTCAAAGTCCATTCCGGCATCAATCGTAAGTCTTCTTTCTTTTCGAAGAATATCTTCTTCATTTCTAATGAGTTGTTCGATTTTGGCATCTGTGGTGAATAGATCTTTAGCGAGCTTTCTCTTAAAAGCATCATCTTCCATCACTTTTTCATAAAGAACTTTGTATTCTTCACGGTCTTTCACTTCAAGAAACTTAAAGATTCTCTCTTCTTGTTCCTCTAGCTCTTTAAATTGAAGGAAGTATTTTTTTACTGGTTCTACGAAGCTGTTAATGACTTTTCGGTTAAAGGTGAGATCCGCTAGATTTTGCGCGATCTCTTCCATTCTAAGCGCTTGCTCTTCATTGAATTTTTTCATCGTTCCATCTTCAAGTTCACATTGCTTGAGGATCACTTCGATGTTTTCAATAACTTCATAGATGGTATCTTTGACTTTTTTAACTTCAGTCGCCGAAGATTCGTCATCGAGACCTCGAACAAGGTCTTTTACATAAACTTGTTCGTTTTCTTGAGTTTCAATTTTTTCTTTAAGCTTAATAATTTCTTTCAGGGCGTGAGTTGATTTAACAGCAGAAAGAATAATTTCTCTTTCTCCGTCTTCAATTTCTTTAGCAATCTCGACTTCCCCTTCTCGGGTAAGGAGCGCAACAGAGCCCATTCTCTTAAGATAAAGCTTTACCGGATCGGTAGAGGCACTTCGAAGCTCTGCTTTTTCTTCTCTAGAAAGAGCTTCCTCAATAATTTCTGTACCATCAAGACGAATTCCCTCATCATCCTCTTCTTCCACGTGGTTTTGCACATCGACGGAAAGGCTTTTGAGCTTAAACATAAGCTCATCAATACCAGCCGGATCTACGAGGCTTGCGGGGAGGGCATCGTTAATATCTTCTGGTGTAAGATAACGCTGATCTTTTCCTTTCTCGATCAGTTTATCAAATTCTTTTGAGTCGAAAAATTTGGCAACTTCTGACATTGCACACTCCCTAATTGTGTTTGTGTTTTTGAGACTTGGTTAAAGATATTTCTTTTTCCATCTCCATTATTTGACCTAGAATCACTTTTCTTTCCTGCTCACTTTCACAAGCAGAGAAAAGGGACTTGAGTTCTTTCTTTCGTCGTAACTTTTGGTCCAATAACAGCTCTGTCTCAATATCTGACAACAGTTTATTAAAGAAAGTCTCATCACGATTCCAAGAGTCACCTGGTTTAAGCCCGTAAAGAATAGCAGACACAGCTTCCCTTAGTGCTAATGGGTAGCTGCCCTGATTGATAATGTTTTGGGCCAGTTCGGAATATTCCCCTTCGTCTACTTCGTATATGAGATTTCTTAGTTTTAAAACATATTCTTTTACCTCAGAGGAGGGTATTAAATCAAGTATTTTAGACACTGCAGCATGATCTAGACTCATCGGATTCTCAAGGATGGCCTTTAAAAAGACCTTCTCCCCTCGAGTCAATTTCCTTTCTTCCTTGCGCTCAGGCTTGGCAACTACCTGCTGTGGGGCAATCGCCTTAGGAATCACTCTCTGAGGGTTCGGTGCATCTTTTTGAGATAAAAAGTTTTTATAATTTTCTAACACCTGTTGAGGACCAGACTTTAACCCTAGGCGTTGGGAAAAAGGAACAATCCTCTCCGTCGCACTAAGAGTCATCTCTAAAGGTGCTAGGATCTCAAAGGCCTTCTCTAAAATTTTAAGCTTATGGTCGCTGACTTCTGGAATCTTTTCGGGAATAAGCTCCTCCAAGAGGATATCAATAAAAGACTTCGCCTCTTTAAGAGCAGTCTCGAATCCCACAATACCATTTTTAGCAATAAAATCATCGGGGTCTTTTTCGTCCTTAAGATCCACATAAAGCGGGATGATTTTATCTTTCAAAGCTAGGGTGAGCACTCGTTTAGCGGCCTCTTTACCCGCTTGATCATTATCAAGAGCAAGGTAAAAATTTTGACTATAGTTTTTTAGAGTTTTGAATGCGTAGGAACCTAGGGCAGTTCCCATGATGGCCACCGATTCCTCAAATCCATTTTGATGAAGGGCTATTGCGTCCATATTTCCTTCGCAAAGGATAATTCGATCCCTTTGCCTTATAAAAGATTTTGCAAAATTAAGGCCATAGAGGAGGTTTTTCTTATCAAAGACCATAGAGGCCGGTGAATTTAGGTACTTAGGCTTTTGATAATCCAAGGTCGCACGAGACGTATAACCCATAATTTTTCCGTGCTGGTCCCAAATCGGAAAGGTGATTCGATCACGGAAAGTGTCATAGTGACCATTTCCCTTTTTATCAGGCTTTATGATTCCAATCTCTAGAGCAACTTCAATTGCTTGCTTTTTATCTTTAGGGTCTCGAATGGAGTTAAGATAATTGGATACAATATTATTTCCAGGGGCAAATCCCAGTTGAAACTTTTCTGCAATCTCAGCTGTAATTCCCCGGTCTTTTAAAAATTGGGTGTAAGGAGCGACCTTATCCATTTTTTGATAAATCTTATTGGCGATTTTTAAAACTTTTCGAGCAGTCTCTAATCTTGGGGAGACGTTGGTCTTTTCTTGGTAGGATTCAAAATCTAAACCTAGAATTTTAGCAATCTCTTCAAGGGATTCAACGTAATTGATATGGCGATAATTCTCTACAAAGGAGATAGCATCTCCACCTGTGTGACAGGCAAAGCACATAAACATTTGTTTGGAGTCATTTACGTTGAGGGAAGGGTGCTTATCATCGTGAAAAGGGCAGACAGCTAGAGTTTGGTTTCCTCGACGAGTGAGGGTTAGGTAATGACCTATGATTTGAGAGATGGGAGTTTCTTTAATGATATTTTTGAGCTCATCAAGCGCCATCTATTTATTTACCTCTAAAACCATGGCCTTAATATTGATTCCTTGGGCCACAAAAATCTTTTCAAACTTGGTTTGAAAACTTGATAGGAGGGAATGAGGGGTTTCTTCATTCCATAAGTCATAAGTCTTGTAGCTTATGCGAACTCCATCATATTTTTCAATAAAATCTAGCATCCATTCGAAATATCCGTCATGGTCCGTCTTGATATAAACTTTGCCATCCGGCTTCATAACTTTTCGAAGGGATTCAAGAAAAGGAGTTTGAATGAGTCTTTTTTTATGATGTCTGGTTTTAGGCCATGGGTCAGGAAAGAAATAAAAGAGGTTATCTACTTCATTCTCACCAAAGATATACTGCAGTCTCTCTCCTTTGGCGCGTAGATACTTAAAGTTTTGATTCTCGATTTTATCGAGTTTTTTAGCGAGACTAAAACTTCTTTTAAATCGGTAGTCGAGTCCTACAAAATTGTGGTCTTTGTAAGTCTGACAGTATTCCATCATGAAGTGACCATACCCAGTTCCTATTTCCACACAAAGAGGAGCTTCTTTTTTAAAAACCTTTTCATTCCACTCACTCCGAAAAGATTCGGCTTCAAGGTCTCTCATCACAAAGTCATCAAAGCTTTTGAGCTTATCGTGGTAAGGGTTCTTGTGCGTGTAGTTAAAATTTTGGGAATAAGTCAAGTCAGTCATAAACAGCGTTTACCAAATTAATTATAAGCTTGCAACGAGTTGCGTCTTTAGAGGCTCATCTCCACTTCAGACGATCGGGTGTAAAAGTGATTGATTTCATTGGCCACATACTCAATTTGGGCCTCTTCAAGAAAACAATGCATCGGTAAACAAAGAACTTTCTTTCCAAAGGTCTCAGCTTTTTCATATTCCCCATCCGCTTTATAGCTCTCAAGGGTTTTAAACTGACTCATGGCCTGAGGATAATACATTCCCGTACCAATCTTTTTAGATTGAAGATAATTAATGAGCTTCTCTCTTTCGGCCTGGTTTTTAAGAAGAATTGGGAAGAGGTGCCAGCTGGAATAATCCAGATATTTTTCAGGCAGAAGTTGAACATGTCTTAGGTGCTTATAATAAAGTCTCGCCGCTTTTTTTCTGGCCTCATTTTTTTCAGCAAAGTCAGTGAGTTTAAGATCAAGCACAGCGGCTTGAAGATGATCACACCGTGAGTTTCTCCCCACCACATCTTCTCTTCCCCGACCATGGTTTCGAATGCTAAGAATAAGCTCTTTATCCTCATCTTTTTTAAAAGAGATGGCACCGGCATCACCAAAGGCTGAAAGGTTTTTTGTAGGATAGAAAGAAAAGGTTGTAAAAGTATCTCTACTTCCCACATTTGTTCCATCAAGATATTTGGCCCCATGGGCCTGGGCCGCATCTTCAATAATAGCGATCTCTTTACCACAAACCTTTTCAATTTCTTCAAGATGAGCAGGAAGACCATAAATATGAACAGGAATAACGGCCTTTAAGGTATGCTTTTTGGCCATTCTTTTAAAAGACTCGACACACATAAGTCCGGTCTCTTCATCGACATCGACAAGTACAGGTCTTGCTCCGATATTAATGACCGCTTCAGCGGTGGCATAAAAAGTAATTCCAGGAATAGCGACTTTATCACCAGCTTCTACTCCAGCTGCTTTAAGAGCGATCTCAATGGCATCGGTTCCATTAGCAACAAGTAGGGCATGATTTGAATTAAGAAACTTCGCGAAGCCTTTTTCAAAGCTATAATTATAAGGACCTTCAACGAAGGCATTATTTTTAACAATCTCCTCAAAACGAGCAAGGATTTGTTTTTGGAAAGAGGAATCGTGTAGTTTATTAAAATTATAAAATGATACTTCCATGAAAGATTTCTATCATGGTTTCATCATGAGCATCTAGCGTTATTTTTTATCGATCCAATCTTTAATGATCATCGCAGCTTTTTTGGCAGTTTCTTTATCTTGAAGCTTTTTAGCAATGCGTTCAAGAAGCTCCTTTATAAGCAGCTTGTCATCAATATTCTTTTCTTGGGGTTTTTTCTTGGCACCCATTAGGCGGCCATTGAATCATCCTTAAGATGTTTTGCAACTTTTTTAAGGTGATCTTCTACAACTTCAAAGAGTTCCATTTCCGTCTCATAAGGATTCACACCAGGTGGTAATGCTGAGAAAATAATTTCTCCACTGATTTCTGTGAAGGCGTACCAAGTGTTGCCTAGCTTTTGGAATAATACTTCTTGTTCTTGATAGTCTTGGACCATTTCATCCTCCTGATAAAGGACTCATCGAAACAAAACAAATTATCTTTAGTCTTTTTTGGATATCTAAGTGATCGGAATTTTGGGGATCATAATAAAAACAAGAACACTCAAGTATTAGAACTCTACATCTTCCTTCTTTTTATCTCTACATCGCTGAAGACATTGATAGAGTTTTTGCGTTTCATACTTACTGTATTTGAGAGAGCAGGCGTCTTCACAGAGTTTATATTTAGAATCTGCATAAACCGTTTTAGCTGTTCCACAGGAGTAGAGAAGGGGAAGTAACAGAAGAAGGACTTTCATAAAACCTCTTTAAAAACTATTTTGTATTCCTAAGTATAATGTAATACGAGCGCCAGAGGGAACTCGTATGCTATCTTCATCACCCTCTTGCCAGTAGGTGGTATCTCCGTTCTGTGAGCTTGGGTTAAGGCTATGACTAAGTTCATATTGAGCTTCGGCTTTGGCCACAAAATCAATATCCCTAATCACTTTAAGGCGGTGATAACTCAGAGACGCCTTTGGAGAAAAAGAAAAGGCTTGATAAAGATTTTGATCTTTTCCCTCGCTCGATTTTTGATTAATAAGAATTCTGGTCCAAGTCATTCCAAAAGTCGTTTGAAAAGAAAGCCTCCACAGATCCCCTCGTGCTCCATCAAAATTAAGCGTAGGTCCAAAATAAAACTGACCACCATCCTCCACAGACTCTCTACCATCTGCCAGTAAAAAAGTTTTCTTTTCATTATGAAAATGAAAGTCCCAGCCATAAAAATAACGATTGTAAGGATCGAAATTCACATTATTGAGCCATAGTACATGAAGAGTGTATCGAGTAGAATAATCTTGGGAGAGCATTTGAGAAGAATAAGGATAATGATTTCTTCTTTGATTACCCATACCAACGTACAAAGAGGCCCTAACATCATCCTCTTTAGTTAAAGGATAGCCCTCTCTCAAAGGCTCTTTTAAACGATAATCTGTAAAGTCGATTCCTTTTTGATCGATCGGATCAGAGTTCTCTCGCGTGTCCTTATAAATTATTTTGACATGCTTTCCTAAGACATAGGCTGGTCCAGCAAGCTTGTGTAGAGTTTCATAGAATTTTTTACTTTTAGTAAAAACGTCGCCTTTTTTGATTCGATTACTTGCCATTGGTCCATTCTCTCCTCTTTCATACTGAGGCTCCAATGGGGAGGTTCCAAGCTCTTTATCATGAATAAAAATTATATCCCCTTTATTCATCCACTGAATAACTTCTGAATTAATAGAAGGAGATTTAAAAAGAGGAACTCGATGTCCTGTAATGACAGCTTCACCGGCAAAAAGGCTAAGCGGAAAGAAAAGAACGAATAACCTTAAAATGTGTACCTCCAAAAATCTTTTTCAAAGCGGAATCCAATTTTTGCCCCAAAAGTTGTAATGCTTTCTGGCTCTTGAGCATTACTGAGCACTCGATTGCTCTCTTTAACAGAGTAATAACTCTGATTAAGAGTAAGAGCTATAAAAAATGGTCCCCACTCTGTTTGATAGATATTGATGAGATCTACTCCAAACTGATTACCCTGAAAACGAATGCTTCCTCCTTGACTGTCTGAACCTGACATCAAAAAATATCTCGAGGCATTGAGCTGAACTTCCCAGTTTTTATGAAAATTTTGGTTAAGAGAAAGTCCATAAAGACCAGTTGTCCATTGCAAGCTATCTTCAGAACCTTGCCAAGTCCCTCTTTGAAATCCAGCCGAAAGCCCCATCTTAAACGAAAAGGGCCAGCTATAAAAAACCTGGTAATCAAGTTGATTGACACTTCCACCACTTTCTTCACTTCCATAAAGGTTTCTAAAATAGTCTCCGCGAATACCTTCTTGGCTAAGAGAAAAATTATGAATGAGCTTAACCTCTCGGTCATTTCCTTCCATTTGAGCTCTGGGCAGATGTTTTTTAAACAAAGAGGGATTAGTCTTGAGATTCACCATATGATCGATATCGGTGATATTTTCTAAAAGCGTTCGATATTTTCTTTTTCCCTCTTTATCAAATAAATAGATGATGCTTCCACCAACAACGTTATTGATTGCTTTAACCATGAGCTTTCGATCGACTTTGTGAAGCTTTCCGGTATCAATTTCCTCGATCATCGCTCCAGGGTGAATAACTGCAATAAAGGGCTCTGGATCATATTTCGTTTTTTTTCTTTCTTTATAGGGAAGTTTAGAAATTGTGTCTTTAGAGTTTTTTAAAAGAATATTGAGATCACTGATTGGTTTTTCACCCTCAGGAATAAGATCTTCCTCAAAAGAAAAATCATTCACTTCAATATCTTCGAGGAGCTCTGTACTTCGAATATCCCAAGCACTTCGAATTTTATTTCGGCTCTCCTCTATTTTAACGGTACCTTGAAGCTCAAGATAGTCCTTATCATTTTCCACCATAAGATCATCTGCTTCAGTGAGTTCTTCCCATTCATCGAGAGGTTCTTTTTCTTTCTTTTTTTTCTTTTTGGCCTTGATTTCGTGAAGTTCTTCAAACTCAGAAAGCTCTGTGCCCTCTAATTCGCTTAAATAATCTAGGTTATCTTCACTGTACTGTCTTTCGGAGGGCCCTAGAAGTTCATCCCATTCTTCACTTGCAAAGGAGGTCGAAATGAGGAAAAAAACCAAGATCCAAACTTTCAATGAGAACTCCTTTCTAAGGCTTTTTTAAAGGACTCAAAATTACTCGGATACCGATAGGTTTGTTCCTGAACACTTTCGACTGAGACCCATTTATAATCTTGATGCTCTTCACTGAGATCAATTTTTTCTGGAGTGAAGGAGAGTTTACAAAGATAGACTTGTTCATGAACATCGCGATCCCAGCGATCGTGATACTCATAACTCAAATCCAGATCGATTAAGCTGTCAGCTCTCAGACCTGTCTCTTCCTTGAGTTCTCTTAGGGCTGCTTTATGAAACGTTTCCCCTTCATCTACACTGCCCGTAATATTTTGCCAGATGCATTGACGATCTTCTTTAGTTTGGAGCAATAAAAGTTGAAATGGTGATCGCGCTGTATCAATGACAACCACCTGAACCTTCTTATGTTCTTTTTTATTGCTCATGCATCTTATTATCATTGATTTAACCCATAGTTCCAAGTTTTAAGTTCATTTACAGGACGTCTAGTCATTTGATATGAGTAAAGAAGTATGGATGATTTTATTTTAAGACTTACCACTCAGCTGCCAGGCTTTCTACTTGGAATTGTATTTCATGAAGCGGCCCATGCTTATGTAGCCTATCGATTTGGAGACAATACCGCCAAACTTCAAGGACGGCTAACTCTCAATCCAGCCGTTCATTATAATCTCGTTGGTACTATTATTTTTCCTCTGGTTGGTGCTGCTCTAGGTGGAATGATGTTTGGATGGGCAAATCCCGTTCCAGTAGATGGAAGAAATTTTAAAAACTATAGAAAGGCCATGTTTTGGACCTCTTTTGCGGGGCCTCTCGCAAATATTATCTTAGGGGTTATCTCGGCCTTACTTTACGTTATTTTAGTAACTCAAATGCCTAGAGACTTCTATCTAACCGAGCCCTTTGCTCAAATGCTTTATGGCTCTGTCTATATCAACTTCATACTCGCAGTGTTTAATCTAATTCCTCTCCCACCTTTGGATGGATCCAAAATGGTGACTCAGTTTCTCAACTACGAAATGGCAAGAAAGTACGAGGAACTTCAAAGATTTACATTTCTAATTTTTTTAATGCTTATAGCTACACCTATTTTGAGCTATCTTTTATGGCCAGCTTATTTTTTAGCTAGAAGTTCTATTGGAATGTTTTATATCCTAATAGGATAGAGAAAAGGATTTCGCCCCTATGCTAGATACTTCTATTCAAGTAAAGACTGATATTTTTGATGGTCCACTATCCCTACTCGTTCTTTTAGTTAAAAGAGAGGAAATGGATATTAGAGATCTCGATCTGACTAGGATCACTAAGGAGTATCTTGATTATCTGACAACAATGGAGAGAATGAACTTTGATGTTGCCGGCGATTATCTTTACTTGGCAGCAACACTACTTCTCCTGAAGTCCCAATCAGTTTTATCGGAATCTGACAAAAAGAATCTCGAAGAATTCACCGATTCTCCTCTCGATATTTCCTCTAAGTCGGAACTTATTAAAAGACTTGAAGAACTCTCTCACTTTCAAAATATGGCAGAAAAACTGTGGAACCTTCCAAAAGTAGGACATGAGATCTTCCTAAGGCCAAAACCTAATAAAAAAGAAATCGTGAACTCTGTTTTAACTTCTATCGATCTCGAAAAACTTATGGGTGCGATGGTGGAGCTTATTAAAAGAGGAAATAGAAAGTTTGCGGTTGTTCGAAGAGATCGACTTTCGATTAAAGAAAAGCTTGCCTTTTTAAAAGAGTATCTTAATGAAGGTGAGAGAAAGACATTTGATGAAATCGTCAAAGTTCATGAAATTGAAAAAGATAGTGAGATCATTAATATCGTCATTACTTTTATTTCCCTTCTTGAACTTGCAAGGCTTAAAAAACTCTCTATTTTTCAAAATGAGTCCTTTGGACAAATTTATGTGGATGTTCTAGAGAGTCTCGCCAGTTTTGATATTGATAGTGCTGATGGATTTGAAGAAGAGACGGATGATGCTCGCCCTGAAGGTGTGCCACTGCAGTAAGGAAAAATTATGGATGAGAACAACAATGAGTTTGAATTAGAACTCGATCACTTCAGTGATAAAGAACAAGAAGAAAAGCTTTGGATGGCCAGAACCGGTCTTGATTACAATACCTTGTGTGGGGCGATTGAAACCTTGATCTTTATGAGTGATAAGCCGCTCTCTCTCAATAAGATCAAAAATATGATTGATCCTGACATGTCGATTCGAGTGATTCATGAATCAATCTCACGACTTCAATCGGAATATGAGGAAAAACATCACGGAATCAGATTGGTTGAGGTCGCGGAGGGTTTTCAGTTTAGAACCAAGGCCACTTACTCTAAATATGTAAGAGACCTCTTTAAAGTGACCTCTTTAGTGCTCACTCCATCCTCACTCGAAGTCCTTGCGATTATTGCTTATAAGCAGCCTGTTTCTAAAACAGAAGTCGAAAAAATTAGAGGAGTAGATTCTTCTCATATTATTCGAGGACTTATGGATAAAAGGCTTGTGAAGGCAAGTGGTCGAAGCGAAGAGCTAGGAAGACCTACCAATTATGTGACTACCCCTGAGTTTTTAGAAGTCTTTAATCTTGCAACACTCGAGGACCTTCCACCTGAAAGTGAAATGGAAGCTCGAGCAAAAACAAAAGAAGTGGGAGAGATCACCGATATTAAGTCTCTTGTTACTCATGGACAAAAGCGCTTTTTCTTTGATGAATATGAAGAGCTCGATAAGCTTAGTGAAGAAATTAAGCAGATCACTGTCGAAACGAGCTTCACAAAATCTCTTAAGAAAACAGATAAAGACGTCACAGAAAAATCAAAAAGTGCTTTTGATATCCTTGAAGACTTTATAGCGGATAAACAGGTTAAGGAACAGATGCAGATGGCGGCCCATTCAAGCCTTCCAAACCCTGCTATGACTGAGCCAACGGTTATCCGAGACCTCCTTGAAAAGCTTCATAATGCTCCAGAGGAAATGGAATCTGACTTTGAGATGATAGATCTGGACTCTGGAAAGCCTGTTTCTGAGCTTGTGGAGGAAGAAGAGCTCTCTGAACTCGGGGAAAAAGAGACGCAACTCCTTGATAAAGCGAGTGAACTCTTCAATAAGGCAAAGGACTTTGATCTCGATCTGGACTTTTTGCAGGAAGATCAATAACTAATTGACTAGGGGGAAGTACCCCCTTACTATGCCGAAAAAACTGGCGGGAGCCGGATTGGAGGAAAAATGATCAGATTACAAAAATTTATCGCCGACTGTGGACATACTTCCCGAAGAAAAGCGGAAGCTCTAATCACCGAAAACAAAGTTAAAGTAAACGGAAAGATCGCAAACGTTTTGGGAACCAAAGTAGATCCTGAAAAAGACGTGGTTGAAGCAGAAGGAAAAATCCTTGATCTCAATTTTGTGGAACAAGTCTATGCCGTTCTTCATAAGCCTCGAGGTTACATGACGACTCTTAGCGACCCTGAAGGCAGGCCTACCGTTATTGATTTCTTTAAAGATCTCAATGAAAGAATCTATCCTGTTGGAAGGCTTGATTATCTTTCTGAAGGTCTTCTCATTATGACTAATGATGGACAAGTGGCCAACACCATTATCCATCCTAGATACGAAGTCGTTAAAACCTATGAAGTTAAGGTTTTTGGACTTGTGAACGCTGATCTTCTGAGAAAGCTTCGAAAAGGCGTTCTTCTTGAGGATGGCTTTGTAAAACCTCTCTCCGTTCGAGTGATTAAGCAACTTCCAGCAAAAACGTGGATTGAATTTAGACTTGGAGAAGGTAAAAATAGAGAAATCAGAAGAATCTGTGAGCAATTAGGACTGACTGTCGATAAGCTTAAACGAGTGGCCATTGGAAATCTTTCTATTGAAAACATTGCACCCGGTAGAGTGGTTTATTTCAATAAGCATGATCTTTTGAAGCAGATTGGAATCGAAGAAGACGGAACGAAAAGAAAAGACGTTCAGGTTTTTGTCTCTAAAAAAGCATCGGTAAAATCAAAAAGACTTGACCGGAAAGAAGGGACTTTAGCTGATAACGAAGCTTTTAAGATCTTTAGAAAAGAAACCTATTTCGATACAGCTAAAAGTCTTCAAAAAAAGCGAACTTAATTATCAAGAGATTTGAGATCTTGGTGAGACATGATCTCTTGAAGTTGCTCAAGTGCATATTCGATCGCCTGATTGGAGTAGGCGATATGATCAATCACTTCATTTTCATAAGGGAAATGAGATTCTTTAATTGCTGACGCTGCCAGTCTAAGGAAATCCGCTGAACTTTCAAAATATTCTGATTCTTCATCTGTTGTAAGTAGGTGAAGAAGCAGAGAGTTAATAGACTTAATTAGTCTGATTTGAGTAGGATGAAGCATTTCTGTATCCAACTCCAAAGTTAATTTCTTATCTCTATTAGTGAATAATCCCATTCATTCCTCCGGGCTTA
>CBDUBC010000009.1:0-48939 GCA_965365285.1 uncultured bacterium | reverse complement strand
AGGAATCTACTATAAAATCGATGCTGTCGCTCCATGGCAGTACGATCGTGTTTTAAACTTATTTTGTGATGAAATGAAAATTTCCCTTTCTCGAGATCTCAAATCAATGATCCTTGACTCTGTCTCAGCTGACACTGGAGAAATAGTAAATCTTCTTAAGAATATACGGATTAATTATCCGAGAGGTATTAAAACCGCTGAAGAACTTAAGCCCTTTTTACAGAACTCTCATTTCGATCAATTTGAGTTGGCAGATATTATCGCTGATAAAAAAATGAGAGACTTTTACTTTAGATTATCCAAAATTGATTCCTCTCAAGGAGAGTGGATTAAACTTTTCTCTTTTATACAAAATCATCTTTTTAAGATTTCAGACCCAACCTACATCAAAGATAAAAAGGGACAGCCAAGTCAGTATGACAAAAGAATTCTTAATGCTTCAAAGAAATGGAATCGTGATGAGATTAAAAGAGAGCTAAAAAAATTATCGAAATTTCTTATGATTGCAAAGGCCAGTCCTGAAGAACTAAAATCAGAATTGACCCTTGCTTATACGCGAACTTTTACTATTTAAGTGCAGCAACTTGCTGAGCAAGACGAGAAGTCTTTCTAGCAGCAGTTTCTCTTTTTATAACACCAGACTTAGCTAGCTTATTAAGAAGAGATTGAGTTTTTGGAGCAAGCTCAAGAGCTTTTTCCTTATTATTCTCACTAATTGCAGCTCTAAGGTTCTTCACCATTGTTCGAACTCTAGAAGTTTTAGTTTTATTAACAAGAGTTCTTTTGATGGCCTGCTTTGCTCTTTTTTTGGCCGATTTATGGTTTGCCACGTATTTCTCCTTATACTTTGTTCAATAATGCGAAACAAAACTTGAGCTAGTTTTTTAATGGATTATCCATGGGATGACAAGAGCATCTGGATAAAAAAGTAATAAGTCCCTAGTTCTTATCCTTGAATTTCTCACCTAGGAGTCCTAATATGGCCAGAAATTGAGGAGAGTTTATGAATATTCAGTCAATTGGAGTTGTTGGTTCGGGTCAGATGGGAAGAGGAATTGCTCAGGTGAGCGCCATGAGCGGCTACAAGACCTCTATGTACGATATCTCAGCTGAGTCCCTAAAAAAGGCAATGGATTTTATTAAAAATCAACTAGATAAGGGCGTCTCTAAAGGGAAATGGGATGAGGCCTTTGTAGAGAAAACCTTAGGAAACCTTCACCTAATTGAGGATATGGAAGCCTTTAAAGGCTGTGAAATGGTCGTTGAGGCCGCAACTGAAAACAAGAATGTGAAAATTGATATTTTTCAAAAGCTGGCCGCCATTGTCGATCCAAGCTGTATTCTCGCAAGTAATACCTCCTCTATATCCATCACCATGTTGGCCGGAAAATGCTCTCATCCTGAAAGATTTGTGGGTATGCACTTTATGAATCCCGTGCCTGTGATGAAGCTTGTGGAGGGAATACGAGGCCTTGAAACGAGTAAAGAAGTCTTTGCTGCTACTCGTAAGGTCGCAGAACAAATGGGTAAGGTCTTTATTGAGGCAAATGATTATCCTGGATTTGCAGTTAATAGAATACTAATGCCCATGATCAATGAAGCGGTCTTTGCTCTTTATGAAGGAGTGGCCTCCATTGAAGATATCGATCAAGCGATGAAGCTTGGTACCAATCAACCAATGGGTCCTTTGACTCTTGCTGACTTTATTGGTCTTGATACTTGTCTGGCTATAATGGAGGTCCTTCATGACGGACTGGGGGATTCTAAGTATCGACCATGCCCACTGCTTAAACAATATGTAGACGCAGGACGCTTGGGGAAAAAGACAGGTAAAGGTTTTTACGAATACTAATGATTGATTTTGTCTATGAAGTGAATTAGCTTAAGGATTCAGCTTGTTAAAAAAAATTCTGGAGAACCTTCGAATGGCCAAGAAAAAAGCGACCAAGAAAAAAACGTCTAAAAAAGTTACTAAAAAGAAAGCAGCCAAAAAGAAAACGGCTAAGAAAAAGGTGACCAAAAAAGCGGCAAAGAAAAAAACTGCTAAAAAAGTAGCTAAGAAAAAGGTTACCAAAAAAGCGGCAAAGAAAAAGACGGCAAAGAAGGTCGCTAAGAAAAAAGCTGCCAAAAAGGTCGCAAAGAAGGTCGCAAAGAAAAAAATCGCTAAAAAAGTTGCTACAAAAAAGAAGACTGCAAAGAAGAAAGCAACTAATAAAAAGACGACTAAAAAGAAACAAACGAAAAAGACTACTTCCAAAAAAGTAGCTTCACCAAAACCTAAAAAGGCAGAAGCCACTCAGTCTAAGCTTCCTTTAGAAAAGAAGAAGAAAACAAAAAAACAGGCAAAAGCTGAAGAAAAACAAGCTACTCTACCTTTAGAAGAAAATGCAACGAAGACAGAACTCAAAGCGGCTGAAAAAGATTTCCAAGAAGAAATTAAAGAAGCCACAGAGAGCTACGGACTAGACGCAGTTATGGCAACTATGTTTAGCCTCGACTTTTTCTCATTCACAACTGACGAATGTACTGAAAAAGGTTGTGATAATCCTGCAACGACTGGTCCATTCTGTAGACTTCATTATATTAAGAATTGGAAAAAGATTAAGAAAAAAGAAGATATTTTAGTTAGTGGAAAGCTACAAAATATCATTGCAGGAATTGTTCAAAAATATCCAATTCGATTTATTGAGGCGCTTTTAAAAGACCTCGTTGATGAAAAGAGTTTCTTTAACACTCTGAAAGAACTTAATATCGATGCTGGTGATGATGATTCATTCGATGGTAGTGACGATGATATGTCAGGTGACGACGATCAAGATATCGCTTTCGAAACTAAAACTACTATGAAGAATTATAACGAAGACTGATCTTGGGCCAGTAGCTTATCAGCTTCTAAGCTAAGAGCAATATCCTCACGAGAACTCATGTACCAAAGCTTGATGTTCTCGTAGACGGCCTCTTCCCAATCGAGGAAATAGTCCTCTTCATTAGAAAAAACATGATCGATAAGGGTTCCTAGTGAATTAAGTAGGATATCCATGAGTTTTTGAGGATTGATGTTTTCGTTTAAATCCGCAGAAACCTTGAGGGTCATAGGCCAAACACTTGGAATAGTGCTTCGAATTGTGACGGCCAGAAGAATTTCATCTGGATAGGTCATAGCATAGACTTCAAAGAATCCCTCTTGGTCTTTTAGTTTAGATTCGTAGGTAGAGTTTAGTAAATCAGCTACATTGGACTCCCAAGTACTTGGAAATCTTTTGGCCTCGACGAAATGTTCTTTTCTGGCATGCATAAGCTATCAAAATTCCTTTAAATATTGCGTCTTTGATTGTAAAAACAATGGCGATCCTTGTACCGCTTTGAGTAATGATGTTCAAGGGTTTCTTTTTAACAATCAAATTTTTATAGAGGTTAATGATGGAAGTTTATATTATTTCTGGATCTCGAACCCCAAGTGGGTCCTTTTTAGGCGCGCTAAGTCAAGTCGCTGCCCCAAAACTCGGTGGAGTTGCCATCAAAGGGGCCCTGGAAAAAGGCTCAATTTCTAAAGATGAAGTTCAAAAAGTATATATGGGCAACGTGGTTCAAGCTGGAGTAGGGCAAGCTCCTGCAAGACAGGCTTCCATGAGTGCCGGGCTTCCAGAATCGGTCCCTTGTACAACTGTGAATAAGGTTTGTGGGTCAGGGTTAGAAACCATCCTAATGGGGGCCAAAGATATTGCTCTTAGTGAGCATGATCTCGTTGTATGTGGGGGTATGGAAAATATGTCGATGGCACCCCATCTTCTTCCAAACTCACGAGGCGGATTTAAATTCGGTCCAACTGAAATGAAAGATTCTATGCAATGGGATGGTCTATGGGATGTTTACTCTGATCGACCAATGGGAAATTGTGCTGAAGAGTGCGTTTCTAAGTATGAATTTAAAAGAGAAGATCAAGATGCGTATGCGATTGAGTCTTTTAAAAGGGCGCAAGCGGCTATCCAAACTGGAGTTTTTAAAGATGAAATTTCTCCCGTGACTTTAAAAACCAGAAAAGGGGAAGTCGTTGTTGATGGGGATGAAGGACCTATGAAGGCCAACTTTGAAAAAATTCCCACCCTAAGACCTGCTTTTGATAAAAATGGAACCATTACTGCAGCAAATGCTTCAACTATTAACGATGGAGCTGCGGCGGTAGTTCTCGGTGGAGCAAAATATAAAGATAAAGCAGAATTTAAAATTACAGCATGGGCATCTCATGCTCAGGCTCCAACTTGGTTTACGACAGCTCCCGTAGAGGCCATGAAAAAATGTGCGGAAAAAGCAAACGTTGAATTTAAAGATATTGATGTCTTTGAAATAAACGAGGCTTTTGCTGTGGTACCAATGGCGGCCATTAAAGAGTTGGGATTATCTCAGGATAGAGTTAATATATATGGAGGAGGCGTTAGTCTAGGTCACCCCATTGGCTGCTCGGGAACACGAATAGTCGTTACATTGATGAATGCCATGAAGAAGAATAATTTTAAAAGAGGAATGGCATCAATCTGTATTGGAGGAGGCGAGGCTTTGGCCATGATTATCGAAAGGATATAGGTTGCCAAAGGTAAGTAAAAACTCTGCTCTTACAATTTATGACCCTGGTGAAATCATTTTTAATATTAATGATGAAGCCAGGTCTCTCTTCATCATTCAAAAAGGTCAAATCAGACTTTATATTCCAAAAGGAAAAGGCTTTGTTGATCTCACTGTTTTAAGAACTGGTGAGGTTATTGGGGAGATGGCCTACTTCTATGGCGAGGAGGCCAAAAGAAGAAGTTGTTCTGCTGTTGCTGTTAATAAAGTTGAACTTATAGAAATCCCATTTCATCGTTTTGAAAAAACCATCGACTCTCTTAATCCGTGGTTTAAAGTTATTGTCAATACTCTTGCCGATCGTGTTCGTAGTGCTAATGAAAAGATCAAGTCCTTAGAAAGTGATTCTGTTGGTTACCATAAAGGTCGTCGCGGAGATTATACTTATTTTCAAAATATTGATGTAGTCCGAGGACTTGCTCATATTTATATGATCCTAAAGGCACAAGCAACGGTATCGGGTGACACTCATAAACTTGAAAAAAATAAGCTTAAGATTTTTATGGTAGATATTTTTGGCTACAAAGATACTAAGTTTGAAGAATTTATTTATCTTCTAGAGACGGAAAAGCTGCTTCGAGTAGAAGAGATCATGGAGCCAAAAGGAAAAATGGTTGTTGTAGAGGATACAGATCTTTTGCGAAAGCTTTTTGTTTTCTTTAATTCTCAGAGGCTCACCGAAGATGAGAAGAAACTTATCATCTCTTATAAGTGTGAAGCTTTTCTTGAGAAGGCTTTTGAAAAGATTAAAGACAGTTCCGAGGAAAAGCCTATTGTTCATATTAATCCTATCCTCGAGGACTTTAAAAAAGATCGTTATCCCTTTGAGGTGAGTGATCTCGAAGAGGCCATTAAGCATAAAATTTTAGCAGATCCTATCTCTGATCCAGACGGCAAGGGGCTTATTGTAGAAGTTGATCTCAAGAGGCTTAAGTCTTTATGGCCAAGTATTCAGCTTGCTAATGGCATTTCTCGTTTTAACGAATCTAAACGGCCAAAAGACGCCTATTAATTTTGTGGATAGTAGTACAATTGAATCGTTGAGTTGTTATTATAAACAGCACTTCCATGAACTTTTAAAAAATATCCTGTTTTATTCACGGCAGGTGTCTCTGGTGTGTAATTAGCATACCCTTTAATTCGAATATTTCTAGTTTCTGGTCCACCGATATATTCCCAGCCGTTTGCTTTGTCTTGAGTGATACTTTTTCCATTAATCGTAAGCTTAATAGAATCAAGGTTTGGCTTATAATCAAGCTTCACATAACCATAATAGTGAGTGTTAGTTGTAGTATTTACTTTAATCCAGCTTGGATTGGTAACTTTATTTTGATCACCATTAAGCTGGATAAAAAAGCCTGTATAGTATTCACCACGATTTATAACATTATTAATCTTTTCTCGAATTGGAAAGTTTTGTCGAAAACCAATATAAGTGAAATCAGATGAAGAGAGCACTCTTTCGTTCCCATTAGGGTCTACAATAGAGACTTTTAAATCACTCACATCAATATCGTTATCTTTGATATAATTGGAGTCGTTACTAAGAACAATTGGCCAGTAGTCATAGGTGTGCCTTAGAACTTCAGGCTGAATAGTTCTATTGATTGATTCAAAAATATTAGTAAAGTTTCCACAAATATCAAAACTATCACCATTGGTTCCATAAACTTTAAAAGAATTGGGTACATCTGCATAAAACATCTCAGAGACCATTCGATAAGGATTCATTGCTTTACCATTTAGAAAATAAACTTTTTTAGCACCTTCACAATTTGTGTGAGGAACGATTGAGAAAAAGCGAAAATGAATTTGCTGAGATAAAGAATTTTTAATCTCTGTGTATTTTTGATAAGGAAAAGTGGTTAAATCATAAGGACTAATGTCATCTCCTGAAATATGATAACCGTTAGAAATGAGAACAACCATTTGATGAGAGTCGGCCCTAATTATATTTTTATTTCTAAAGTCTTGATAAAGAGCCTTTGTTCTATTAAATCCTACTTCTTTACCCATACCTGGATTAAAAGATATAATTTTTGAGCCCGCCTCAGCTAAAGGAATGAGTTGCGAGGTTGGTACTCCCATTAGGTTTGAGGGGTCCTCATCAATGACATAGTATTCATTAGAAAAACCAGTATGAACGAGAGGCGCAATAGCAATTTGAGAATCAAAATCATTAGAGATATGATCAATAAGGGTCCGAAGTGTACCCTCAATTTTAGGACGAATATAGTTATAGCTTCCAGAGTTATCAATCATAATGAGAAAATCTACTTTTGGTCTTACATAGGTAAATTGAGAATAGGCCGGATTGGTATAATTAAGTGTTTTAATACTTGAAGTGGACTGACTTTCCTCGTACTTATTGGTTGCAAATTGCTCCTTTCCACAAGAGATCAGGAATAAGGAAAGGAGAGAAAAATAGAGTAGAGTTTTCAACTTTAAAACCTTGTTATTGTTTTCCTTTATATCGGTTTTAAACCTAATTTTTTTAGGGCCCAGAAACTTGAGTGAATTTGTCTGCGAAAATTATTCCTAAATATTAGAAAATAGAGGAAAGAGGTAAAATAGAAAGGGTAAAAAAGGGGTAGAGTATGACAGATTCTTGGTTTTATGTGGAAGGAGACAAAAAAATAGGTCCAGTGGAGTCTTCCAAGGTTAAGGATCTATTTAGTAGAGGGATTCTTGATGAGGAAACCTATGTTTGGAAAAGAGGGCTTGAGAACTGGATTAAGCTGAAAGAGGCACAGGAACTTTACGAAAAAAAAGAGGCCAAGAATATTTCAGATGTGGATCCTAATGAAAAGGTTTTTATTATTAAAATTGGGGCCGATCGAGGGACGAGTGAAGTTGAATATGGTCCTTTCGATATGGAAATGCTTAAAAAATTAGCAGATCAAAAAAGAATTAACTCAAAAACTTATATATTTGTTCCCGGAATGGATGATTGGGAAATGATTGGCTCCACCGAGCTTAATAAGACTCTTTTTGGAGGTGCTCCTCACAAGTCTGAGGAAAAAAGAACTTCAAAAAGAAGGCCATTTGTCGCAAGACTCTTTTTCCATGATAATGAACAAGTTTATGAAGGAGTTTGTCGTGATGTATCTGTTGGTGGACTTCAGGTTTTAGTTCAAGACTTCCCAGGTAAAATAGGAGACAACGTTTCATTAAACGTTCACCCTGAAAATGATGATTACAACTTCACCGCTTCAGGTAAAATCGTACGATTACTGGAGGGAGGACAAGGCTTTTCCTTGCGTTTTGAAGATCTAGACGCAAGCTCCAAACAGGCCATACAGAAATATATTGATAATGAATAATACGCATTCAAGTAACTATTTCAAGACCTTTAATCAAAGAGAACGAATTTATTTTCAGAAATATGATTGTGGGAACCAATCTCTTAAGCAAATCATCGCAGTTCATGATGCTGGACTTTATCATTGTCAGTATGATTTTCTTATTAAAGATTTGAAAGGTGAAAATATCTCTTTTTTCACAATAGATCTTAAAGGGCATGGACTGAGTAGTGGTAGTCGAAATCAGATTGATAATTTTGATGACTGTGCTCTTGATTTAGTCACTTTTATTAATATTAATCTTGTGATTAAGAGTGATGAACCTCTCTATCTAATGGGAAGTGGAGTAGGGGGAACGATTATCCTTAATCTTCTTTACTTTTATTCTCATCTTTTAAAAAAAGAAGTCAGCGGACTTATTCTCGTTAATCCTCAATTTGGTTGTAGGAATTTTCAAGCAAAAGAGGCGAAGCTTCTTTCAAAGTTGATAAAAAATAAGAGGAATTTCAAATTACCTTTTCCTCAAACAGGATATGATCTTACGGATGACCTTGCTATTGCAGAGAAATATAACTCTGATCCTCTTATTGATTTTTCATTTCCTCTGAACTTTATCTCTCAAATGAACTTGGTGTCTCAAAAAATCATTAATTATTCTTATTTTTTGGATTGCCCGCTCCTTCTTTTGACCAATCAAGACGGTTATCAGAAATTTAAAATATCTATTCGACCAGATCTTCTTACCTATAAAACCTATTCTGGGAACAAAAGAGATATTTTAAATGATTATGAAAGGAAAAAATGCTTTAATGATATTAGAGACTGGTTGGGGAGTAGAGAGGATGCTTAAACATCTTATTTTCATTTTTTTAATTTCATGTTCGAATTATTCCAATTTAAGTGAGAATTTGGTGAAAAGAGGAGAGTTTCTGCTTAAGGGATATGTCTCTGAAAAAGGGAACGTCAGTGAAACTCTTAGCTTCAATCGACTTTCTTGGTATCAAGAACTCACGCTTATTTCAGATGTTATTTATGCTCATGTTCCTCGAGAATCTGCTTTTCAAAACTGGTTCTCTGAGTCCGAAAAAGATTTGATTAGCCAATGTGATGATTTTTTCGTCTACTTAAGTTATTTTCTTGATTCCAATAAAATTAGCCATGGAGACTTTAGATCGCAGTTAAATTCTCAAGGCTATGAAGAGCTGGCCCTTCCTCAATTTTCTCAATATTTTAGAATGCACCCTGATTATGAAAAGGACTCTTTTCATCTCTATAAAATCCACGGAGCTTGTAAATCCGGTTCGAGGACTAAACAACTTTCTTTAAGTTACCCTGGATTTCACTCTCAGGACCTCTTCTAAGCTATTGAAATTTAGCTAAAATGACCGTTATTTTTTCTACAGAAATTTCTCTAATACTCCGAAAAGTCGTTTGAGGAGAATAGTTCAGTAATGTCTGAAGATGGAAAATACACACGTTTTGGGCGCTATCTAATTTTAGACCATCTGGTTGATGGTGGTATGGCGCAAATTAATCGTGCACGATTTTTAGGCGAGCAAGCCGATAAAATTGTAGCGATTAAAATGGTTCGTCCTCAATTCTCTGCCGATCCTAATTTTAAAACAATGTTTATGGATGAGATTAAAGTGACTTTTGACCTTATCCACCCCAATATTGTTCAAACCTATGATTACGGTATTCATAATGACCAGCTTTTTGTTGCCATGGAATACTGTGATGGAAGAAATCTTAAACAATACCTGGATAAACTTTCTGAGAAAAAATTCGTTTTTCCTGTGGAAATTTCGGTCTATATCATTACTCAAGTTTGTCAGGGACTTCATTACGCTCACACAAAAACAGATCAACTAACTGGTAAGACCTCAAATATAATCCATCGAGATATTTCTCCTCATAATCTCATGTTAACGTTTGACGGCGCAGTTAAGGTTATTGATTTTGGAATTGCTAAAGCGGAAACCAACTCGGAGGCTACTCAAGCGGGGACAATCAAGGGAAAGCTTTCCTATTTAGCCCCTGAGTATCTAGAAGGTAAAGATCTTGATCCTCGCTACGATGAATTTGCAGTAGGGATCACTCTTTGGGAAATGCTTTGTTGTCGTAAGCTTTTTCAAGCGGCCAATGATCTTGCTGTTCTTAAGAAAATTCAAGCCTGCCAGGTGCCAGCTCCTTCAAGCATTAATCCAAATGTTCCCAAGGAACTGGATGAAATCGTTTTAAAATCCTTAAGTAAGGATCCAGATAAAAGATACAAGGATATGGAGGCGTTTAATCGTGCCTTAGTTAAGTTTTTGTATTCTCACTTCCCAGACTTTAATGCAAACGATCTTTCTTATTTCGCCAAAGAACTTTTTAAAGATGAAATTGATGAGGATCGTAAAAAACTTATGGAGTTTGGTAAGATCGATCTTATGCCTTATCTAGAGGACCTGAACAATGAAAGAGCTGGGGATAGTAATCAAAAAAATCAAAGTGTCCTCAAAGACTCCGATGGTCTTACTCGAAAAGAGGTTCGACTTCTTGATCTAGGATTCGATGAAGATGAAGGAGCCACCAAAAGATTTTCGCTAAAAGAAAAAATGAGGCAAAAGCAAGAAAGTGAAAAAAATGAGAAAAAGAAGCTTCCTGAAAAAGTAAGTGAATCAGATTCAAAAGAACATAATGAAATCTCGGCAAATATTGATCTAGAGGAATCTGCTGGAATTGATCTTGAGGCACAAGAGAAGAAGAAAAGAGTTGTAAAGGCTCAAGGACGCAAAAAAGCTGCCCCTTCAAAGGCAAGATCTAAGAAAAAAGGTGTTGCTAAAAAAGGAAAGAAAAAGTCAGACAAGCAGACTTCAGCTTCCAAGAAAAAAGCAAGTTCTCCTCTCATGCGAGTAATTCTTCTTGGCGCTCTAGTCGCCTCTCTCGCGGTATTCTTTTACGAGGAACTCCCGGTAGAGGTAAGAGAAGTTATTTCTCCAATTCTTAAACAGGCAGGCATAGAATTGGTTCCAAAAGCTCCTCAAAAAAATGAAAGAATTCCATCCTCATCGGATAAAAAAACAAATAATTCATCGAGTATTGATGCTCAAGTTTTGATTGAGAATTTTGATTTTGTTGAGCACCAAGTTTATTTAAATGGAAAGAAACTAGATATGGATGCTTCCGGGATTTTTAAAAAGTCCTTAGAAAAAGAGCGTACTTATTATTTAAGAGTAGAAATAAGAGGAAAAGAGCCTTTTGTTTATAAAATTGATTCGTCTAATATGAGTCAAAGTATAAGTTTTAGTGTTCCAGAAACTTCCACTATGGTTGTAGGTTATCTTAACAATGCGAAGGAATGTCTAAAAGGAACTTTAAGGTTTAACCTTTTCAATGAACCTCGAGTGGTCTCTTTACCGCTAAAATCAGCTGTTGCCTTTCCAATTTCAAATAATTCCGGGGACGAGATTATCCCAACGACCTATGATTTTGAGTATCTCGAAGAGGGAGCGACTGTTCCCCGAAGGCTTTCTGTGACTTTTGAAGAAGAGGACATCGTTCTTGATCTTTGCACAATTTATTACGGAAATTAAATGGTGGCATTCTGTCCCTTTTTAACTTGCATCTGACAGTATATTTATTACATTTACCAAATTTTAGGTACTTATCATTTGTCTAACCTTGTGCCTTTTTAAAATCATGTCATAGTTATAGTTAAGGAGAGGAGGGCTCATGCAGGCAAACCCAGCATTTTATAGAGAGTTTTTAAGAAGTGAACTTGATCGTAGAGTAAAAAAGAATCCTCGCTATTCCCTAAGAGCGTTTTCTCGTTTTTTAGGAGTAGATGTCGGCGCATTATCAAGACTCTTGGCCAATAAGCAAACTATTACGCTTAGAACGGCAAATAAGATTTGCCAAAACCTTGGTCTCGATGAGGAAGAGCGAAGGCATTTTCTGGACTCTGTGACTCATGATCGAAGTAAGATTGGAAATAAATCCCCAGAGGTGGACCTTGAGTCTTTAATTAAGACCCTGACAGATGTTACCAATATTAAACTTGCGACTTGTATTTCTCGAGGTGTTCCTTGCAACAAAATTCGAGAAAATCTAGAACTTGAACTCGAAGAGTTTTATAATAGAGTTCAGGAATTGATTGATCTTGGGGTTGTGAATAAAAAAGAAGGTAATCTTGCTCTTGCGAATAAGTTTCGTTTTTTAAATGATCTTTAAGAGGTTATTTCTTTTTAAACATATTATTTCTTCTAAGATTAATAAGCCTTAGAATCTCAGAGGCCGTTTCTTCAAGTGCCTTATTGGTTACATCAAAAACGGGCCATGATTTGTTTTCGCTAAAGAGTTTTCTTGCCCATTCAAGTTCGGCAATGACCCGAGGTTCATCGGCGTATTGACCGGTATGCCTTGCGGACCCTAATTTAGTAAGTCGAGACTTCCTAATTTTCATCAGTGCATCGGGAGCAATTGTAAGTGCAAAGATTTTCCTTTGATCAACCTCAAAAAGCTGTTCGGGGAGCTTTGTTCCCATTACCAAAGGTATATTAACAACCTTTAGTCCGTGTTGAGAGAGATAGACGGAGAGGGGAGTTTTAGAAGTTCTGGAAACTCCAATTAAAATAACGTCAGCGAGGTGCAGAGAGTGAAGGTTTCTTCCGTCGTCGTGATTGAGAGTGAACTCCATGGCATTAATTCGGTCAAAATATTTTTTGTCCATTGCATAAAGAAGACCTGGCTCTTCAGAGGGTTCTTGCTCGAAATAATTGGCAAAAGTAGTGAGAACGGGTCCTAGGACATCTAAACTTCGCACTCTTTTTTTAAGTGCTACCTTGCCAATATAATCACGAATTTTAGGGGATACCATGGTATAGATTACCAGATCATGAGATTCTGCAACATTGTCAAAGATAGCATCGACTTGCTCGGTGGATCGAACATTTTTATACCGAGTGAAATAAACATCTTTTTCCTCAAATTGGGCCATAGCCGCTCGACATATTGCAGTAGCAGTCTCTCCCGTACCATCGGAAATGATTACGATCTTGAGCCTTTCTTTGAGATGTTCCATAATAAAACCTATTTTATTTTCAGATAATAAAATTTGTTTAGCCTAACTTCAAGCAATTAACCGAGTTTACCGATATAGTACTTATCGTAGACATAATGAGAAAGTTAAATGAGTGATAAAGAAGAAGATCTTCAAAATGTGAAGAAACATTTAGAGGACCCTGTTACAGGAGGTCTTCACGCTACTGATGTCTCCGATTATCTGAAGTCTATTTTCAATGAGGATAGAGAACAGTTCTTTCAAGAGCTTAAAAGAATTCCCAAGGATTTTTTAGGGGAAGTTATTCTCGATTTTCCTGAAACGTTACAAGAACAGGCCATTGATTTTCTTCCTAAAAAAGACCTCGTTGAAGCAGCGAAAGAACTTGATTCAGATGATGTTACAGACTTTCTTCAGGAAATTGAAGAAATTGATAAGGCCAAAAGTCAGCATATTTTTTACGGACTTGAAGTAGAGGATCGTAAGGAAATTCAAGCACTCAAAAAGTATACGGATGATCAAGCTGGCTCGATCATGCAAACAGAGCTTTTTAAAGCTAAAGAAACGGAAACGATTAATAAGGCCATTAAAAGACTTTCCAACCTTAAAGCTAAAGGTGAGTTAAAAAATGTGTATCAAGTTTTTATTGTTGATAAAAAAGATACTCTGAAAGGGGCCATTGCTCTCGAAGACTTAATCACTCAGCCTGATTTTAGTATTAAATTTTCTCAAATCCTTTCCATGGATTCTTACAATGAAAAGCGGACGGTAATTGATACCGAGTTACTTGAGAATTGTGTAAAGATGTTTGAAAAATATGACCTTGGTTATGCACCGGTTGTAAATGGGGAAGGAAGACTACTTGGTCGGATCACCTCCGATGATGTTATCGATACCATTGAAGAATTTGCTACGGAACAAATCTATAACCTTGCAGGGGTTGACGATGAAGAAGAGTTTGGTGACTTTCTCTTTGATATTATTCGTAGCCGTGCCTTATGGTTATTTCTTAATCTTTTAACGGCATTAATGGCCTCTTTTATTATTGGTATTTTTGATGAGACTATTGAAAAATATATTCCTCTTGCTATTCTTATGCCCATTGTGGCATCCATGGGAGGAAATGCTGGTACACAAACCTTAACGGTTACGGTTCGTCAGCTTGCTCTTGGAGAACTTGATTTTACCTCTGCTCGATCCGCTATCAAAAAAGAGGTCATTATCTCTGTTGTAAATGGATTTATCTTTGCTTTGATTGTTGGAATCATTGCCTACCTTTGGTTTAGTATCCAATACCTCTGGCTCATTATTGGTCTTTCAATGATTATTAGTCTTTTTGCTGCAGGCTTCTTTGGTGCCTTAATTCCCCTAGGACTTAAAAAAGCAGGAACAGATCCGGCCTTTGGAAGTACCGTTCTTTTAACCACAGTTACTGATATGGTAGGTTTCTTTTCATTTCTTTGGTTGGCAAAAGTTATGCTATAAAATTTTTAACAGCTTCTAGGATCTTTGATTTATCTTCTAGTGGATTAAACTGAAGACGCCCTTTGACCTTTTTAAAAAAGGTTCTTTGTGCTTTGGCCAATTGTCTGGTGGATATGGAAATGCGTTCTTTAAGATCCTCTAGTGATTTTAATTCTCCATTAAGAAAGTCTTGAGTTTCCTTGTAGCCAATACTTTGAAGAGGTCTCTCTTTACCATTGAAACCTCGATCAAGGAGATCTTGAAGTTCTTTTACAAGGCCATTATCAATCATGGACTGAGTTCTTTTTTGAATCATTTTAAAATGTTCATCTTTAGGTATATCAAGATAAATATGAAGGATATCCCAATCGGGAAAACGATTTTGAGTAAAATCAAATGGATCTTCTTGATCCATACTTTTTTTACTTTCTGATATCTTTTGACCACTCGTTTTGAAATATTCAACTGCTCTGATTAATCGGTAATGATCATTAGGATGAAGCGTATTTAGACTTTCTGGATCATTTACTTGAAGAAATTCTATGAAAGGCTTAATCCCTTCATTTTTATAAAGCGTATCCATTTCATTTCGAAGCTCATCCGAAGTATTTGGGGTTTCATACATGCCTTTAAGAAGTGCTCTAATATAAAAACCACTCCCTCCGACCAAAATAAAGGGATCTGTAGATCTTTGGTGAATGATATTTTCAGCAAGGAGAGTAAATTGATAAGCATCGACGGGTTCCTTAATGCTTTCTGATCCTACAAGATAATGGTCCACTCCTCTCATCTCTTCTTTTTGAACTCGTGCAGAACCGATGGAGAGTTCTTTATAAAAGGCAAGAGAGTCAAAATTAACTATAAAAGAATTCTGAAGAAGAAGGGCCGCTTCAATACTTAAAGAAGTCTTACCTGTGGCCGTAGGACCTGAAAAGATGATGACCTTTCGTTTCATTTAAATAATCTCTCTAAATCAAGCTCATCCACATTCTTAATCCATCGATGAGGTTCGGTGATCAGTCTGGAAAGTGTTTCCAAGTCAATCCCTTCATCCAGAAAAAACTCTTTATCTTGAATTTGAATGAGTTCATTTCGATGCTTTAAGACCCATTGTCCAAGCTTGTTATAATTGAGAGAGACTTTTAAATCAGGAATCGCATTTAGAATTAATTTTTCTGAATTTATTCTTTTAAAATGAAATCCGTAATCTTTAAGCATTAGAATTTCTTCGTTACTAATGTTTTCATTTTTAATGGGCTCTCCAATGAGAAGAGGAAGACAATTTTCATCTTCAACAGGGAAATTTTTAGACCAAAACTGAGAGAGAATATTAGGGATAATTTTGCTACTTTTAATAAGATAGTTTTGTCCCTCTTTTTGAGTCAGCCAAAATTTTGAATTAAGTCTTAATAAACCTTTATTTCCAAAAACGGACTCTTCTTTTTTATGCTGTTCCTTTGCACGAAGAGGAACCTCATTTTTATGAAAAGAGGACTTTATTCCGTTTACAATTAAGGAATAAACAACAGAGTCCTTTAGAAATTTAACAAATGTTTTTTGAGGGTGAACATTCACATCTAATTGATCTTCTGGAACACTTAGAAAAAAGAGGTAATGCCCATAATTTCCATCTCCCCAATAGGGCTCGAGCGCCTTAAGGATTTGTGAGTGCAGCCTTTTATCTTCAATCATTCTCTTGTTGGCAAAGAGATACTGTAGCTTATTGTTATTGGATTTACCTACAGATGGACCATAATAGCCCTCTAAGGTATGTCCCTCAAACTCTTGGGAAAAATGATAAATTTTAGAGTCATCTTTTTTTTCCATTCCCCATAGTTTTTCGATTCTTTTGAAAAGATCCTTCTCCTTATATGTTTTAGCCCCTTGATCATCCCACTTTAGATTAAAGTCCACCTGAGGGTGACAAAGAAGAAAGCTATGAAGGATCTTTTGAATCTGCCTTTTTTCAGCAGATCTTGATTTTACAAATTTAAGTCGGGCTGGAGTATTATAAAAAAGGTCTTTGATAAAAAAAGAGGTTCCTCTTTTTTGAAGTGGGTGCTCACTATGCTCGAGATGATGACCTCCGTGAATAACGATCTTACCACCTTTACCATCTTCAGTTTTGGAATAACAAGTAAGCCTAGAGATACTTGCTATAGAAGCCAGTGCCTCTCCACGAAACCCAAAAGTATGGAGGTGATAGAGATCTTCATAATCTTTAATTTTAGAAGTGGCATGCCGAGTAAAGGCCATGGGAAGTTCTTCAAATGCAATACCCTCACCATTATCCTCAAGATGGACCAGTGATACTCCCGATTCTTTAATATGAACGGAGATTTCTGAACTGTTGGCATCCATGGAGTTTTCAAGAAGCTCTTTTAGGAGATTCGAGGGCCTTTCGATAACCTCACCGGCCTTAATTTGATCAATGAGATGTTCTGGAAGAAAGCCTATTTTTTGCATAGGCTTTTTCTTATCATGAACGCTCTGTTGTATAAAGTTTAGGGTTTATAAAAGTTGACCTGATTTCGGCCACCTTCTTTAGATTTATACACTGCTTCATCAGCTCTTTTAAAAAGATCTGTCCCATTGTTAATTCCACTTCTATAGTCACTCACTCCAATGGAGGCGGTGACAGGAAGCTCATTTCCATCATAAACAAACTTATGGGACTCAACTACTCTTCGAACTTTTTCAGCAAAGGCAAATCCCGCTTTTAGATTGGTTTTTGGCATGAGAATACAAAATTCTTCACCACCATAGCGAGCGAAAACATAGTTGGACTCAAGACCGATTCCACGAATAAGATCGGCCAATTCCTTAAGGACATAATCTCCAGCATCATGGCCAAAATTATCATTAAGCTTTTTAAAGTGGTCTAAATCAAAAACTGCTAGAGATAAGGGAGAGCCATTTTTTATGGAATAATTAACTTCTCTGTCCATGGCAGCATTAAAGTAACTTTTATTAAAGCACTTGGTATGGCCATCTGTATTTTTATCTTGATTGAGCTGATCGTAAGTATTTCTTTCTGGATCCCCTTTTGGGGTATATTTAAGAGCTAGGCTGCCGATTTTTATGATATCGCCTTTTCTCAATTCTAGATTTTTTTCAACTTTTTGTTCATTCACAAAGGTACCATTTCGAGATCCAAGATCTTCTAGATTCACCGTTGTGCCATCGTTGGTAATAATGAGTTTAAAATGTTTTCTAGAAATGCCATCGACTTCATATTGGATTTCGGCCTCTTCACTTCGGCCAACAACAACCTCTCCATCAAAAAGATCGTGGACTGCACCTTTGACTGGACCTCCAATCGCAATAAGGGCCGCCGGTTTATTGCTTGCCTCTTCCTCTGTTGAGGCCAAAGCTTTATGAATGTCGGTAATTACAATAGTTGAATTTTCATCATTTCCCATGCTCTAAATTTTAACATCTAGCGCGGGGAACTCAAGCTTAAAGGACTGAATTTTCTCTAAGATATTGTTTTGCGTAGGTTTTACCTGCCTCTACTCCTGGCTGATTAAATGGGTTTACATCTAATAGTTGACCAGTGAAGACGGTAAGTAGCTCAAAAAAGGCAATCACATTACCAAGGCTAAACTCGTTTAATTTAGGTAAAGAAATTTTAGTGAATGGAATTTGATTTTTATCGAGGGCCTTCATCGTTCCCTCAAGCTCGGCTTTTAGAAGCTGAGAAATAGATATTCCTTCAAATTGACTAAATCCATCAAACTCAAAATCATTGGTGAGTTCAAAATCATTTTCAAATTTTTCAATCTCAATAAAGATGAGAAATTTATCTCGTGGACCTTCCATAAAAAGCTGCATTTGAGAGTGCTGATCAATCACACCCACGCTGGCAATTGGAGTTAGTCCTTGGTGAACAATATTTTGTTGAAGAGAATATTTTTTCCCCAAGCTTTCTGCCCAAAGCTGAACAAACCATTGGGATAATCCAGCGAGCTTAGAAGAGTAGGGCATGATTACTGTTTGAGTGACACTTTCAGCTTTTTTGAGTTCAAAAATTCGCTGACCTAAACTGAAAAAATAAGGATTTTTATTATTGGAAATATCATCTTTAACTTTAAAAGCACCCACGAGTAGTTCGAGCCCATTGAGTCCGGCCATAAGTGCAGGAAGAAGACCTACAGGAGTGAGAACTGAAAATCGTCCACCAATATGGGGAGCGATATTTAGAGTTTCTATATTATATTTCTGACCCAGTTCTCGAAGAGGACCTTTTTCAGGATCCGTACAAAAAATAAAATAATTATGAATTTCAGAGACCGGAATACCTTTTTCCTGAACCCATTTAAGAGCAATGGAAAATAAGGCCAAAGTTTCTACCGTCGAACCAGACTTAGAAACTACAAAGAAAAGGCTATCTTTGGCCACGAGCTTTTCAAATTTTGCATACAAGTCATCGGGATCAATATTGCTGAGAAAAAGGAATTGGACGTCCGTTTGTGGTTTGAGTGCTTTGATAAGCATTTCTGCACCCAGAGAGCTTCCACCAATACCAATTTGAACAAAGTACTTTTTATCTTTAAATCTTTCCTGAACTCTAAGACAGTCCTCAAGATCATGATTAAGAATATCGGGATTAAGAAAATCACCTTGATTAGATTTTAAAGAGGCCAAAAATTTATTTTGCTCTTCAAACTTTAATGAATCCAACGTGAGGTTGGACAAATCTATTTTCATTTACCTAGCTTCTTTTTTAAGTTTCTTGCGATGACAACTCTTTGGATTTGATTGGTGCCTTCGACTATTTGTAATACTTTAGCATCCCTCATGAATCTTTCAACAGGAAATTCAGTCGTATAACCAACTCCACCAAAAATTTGAACTGCGTCAGTTGTGACTTTCATTGCCACATCACTGGCCTTAAGCTTTGCCATAGAAGCTAGAATTTGGACATTTTGCCCTTGGTCGTATTTTTTTGCGGCATTAAAAACGAGATCATCACTGGCTTGAGTTTCTGTGAACATATCGGCCAGCATAAATTGTAGTCCCTGAAAGTCAAAAATAGATTGTCCAAATTGTTGACGTTCAAGAGAGTATTGAAGAGCCTCTTCACTTGCCCTTTCCGAGAGCCCTAAAGAAATGGCCGCAATACTAAGTCTGCCTTTATCAAGACCACTAAAAGCAATCTTTAGACCATTGCCTTGTTCTGAGAGAAGATCCTCTTCTGAAACAAAACAATTTTCAAAAATAAGTTCTCGAGTAGGAGAGGTCTTCCACCCCATTTTACTTTCTTTTTTACCAAAGCTAAAACCTTGTGCACCCTTTTGAACGATAAAGGCACTTACCTTTTGATCTTCCGTTCTTGCAAAAACAATATAGATTTTTGATTCTCCACCGGTAGTTACCCAGAGCTTGCTCCCATTAATGAGGTAGCCCCCTTCCGTTTTGGAGGCACTACACTTTAGAGAAGCAGCATCGGAGCCTGCACCAGATTCAGATAGAGAAAAAGAACCAATCTCTTCTCCACTGGTAAGTTCTGGGAGGTATTTTTCTTTTTGTTGTTGATTACCCCATTGATCAATAATGGTCTGGACCATTGCTGAAACAGAGAGTGTAACCGCATAGGGAACAGAAGATTTAGCAATCTCTTTAAAAACTAAACATTGTTCAAAGATTCCTAAACCGGCGCCTCCAAATTCTTCAGAGATTGTGATTCCCCCTAAGCCGAGAGCACCAAGTTCTGAAATAATTTCTTTTCGAAAAATCCCTTCACGGTCGTCTTTTTCCATGAAGGGATCAATTTTGTCAGCTCGAAATTTTTTAAGCTGATTAAGGATATCTACGTGAAAATCTTCCATCTTACTTTAGGCCATCTTTTAATAGAGATTTAGCAATGATCATAATCATTACCTCGTTAGTTCCTGCTCCGATTTCATTGAGCTTGTTATCTCTCATGAATCTTTCAACAGGGAATTCTCTACTATAACCATATCCACCATGAAGTTGAATGGCATCGAGTGCTATTTTGGTGGCTAATTTTGGAATAGCTAGTTTAACCATAGCAGCTTTAACAGGTCCTCTTTCTCCACGATCATATTGATACGCAACATTATATAGAAAGCTTCTCATCATCTCTGTTTCAGCTGCCATTTCAGCGATCATTTTTTGAATAAGCTGATAATTTCCAATGGTTTTACCAAACTGCTTTCTCTCTCCAGCATATTTAATACATTGATCCACACACGCCTGTGCAATACCAAGACTGATCCCAGCGATGGTTATTCGCTCAATATCTAGATTTTGCATCATGTGATAGGTGGATTGACCTTCTTCACCAACTCGGTTTTCTAGAGGGACTTTTGCGTTATCAAAAATAAGCTCACCCGTTGGAGAAGCTCTCATACCCATTTTATGAATTGGTTTCCCAGCGGTGAAATGACCTTTATCTTTTTCGAGAATGAAAGTCGTAAGGTCTTTTTTATTTTCCCCAGTACGTGTGTAGACATAAGCAATATCCGAGTATTGTGCATTAGTAATCCACATTTTAGTACCGTTAATAAGATAGTGATCACCCTTTAACTGGGCCTTGGTTTGAATACCAATTGCATCTGAACCATATTCAGGTTCGCTCATACCCATACAACCGATATGTTCACCAGTGATCAGCTTAGGAAGATACTTTTCTTTTTGTTCTTTGCTGGCATTGTTTTGAATATTATTAACGCAAAGAATAGAGTGAGCAAGATAAGAGAGTGTAGACGATGCACAGGCCTTACCAAACTCTTCCATAGCTATAGTGGCTGCGGTGCAACCTAATCCAACTCCTCCATATTCTGGATCAGCTGTAATTCCGAGAACACCCAGTTCTCCCATTTTTTTGAAAGCATCGATATTAAAGGTTTCGTCGTTGTCATGTTTTTCAGCATAGGGAGCGATTTCTTTTTGAGCAAAATTTCTGCAAAGTTCTACAAAGCTTCTTTCTTCATCACTGAAAAACCACATAAGTTTCCTTTTGTATGGGTGGGGACACTCTGCATATCAAAAAGCGCCCAAAATTGACAAGAGTAGATTCTACTCTTCTAGCTTTACAAGGGTTTTACCTCAAGGATAAAATTAAAAAGGCCACGGATTGGCCGAGAGGTGAAATTGAATTCATTAAATAATAATCAAAAAGAAGATCATTGGTTTTTTTATTGGAAAACTTCAGCTTCCCTGTGGAAGTCGAAGATTGAGGAATTATGCACTGGACCTAGGGTTTTAGTGCCCATTCATTGGGCATTTCATACCGAAAACGGTGAACAATTTGATTTCTCTGAAAAAAAACCTGAAACAGACCTCCATTTACTAGCTCAACGCGTAGCTGAGATAGGAAAAGAGCTTGTTTTTTTATTGCCTTTAGGACCTGCGCCATTTTTGACAAACTGTGGTGTACCTCATTTCTTGGCGCGAAATGTCTCAAAAGATTTAAACTCTCTCAATAAATTTGTTATTGATGCCGAGGGTAATGTTAATAAAATCTTTTCTTTCTTTGATCCAAGAATCTTTAAGGCATACTCTCGATTCGTTCATTACCTGGGCGAGTATTTTAAAGAGAAAAAATTAAATAATAGAGTTTTTGGAATTCAATCCAGTTATATCAAAAATAAAAAACTCAATCTGTATATCGAAGATCATTCGAGTATTTTTATCAATGCTTTTTCACGCTATCTAGAAAATGAAAAGGTTAATCAGGAAAGAGAAAACATTGAGCAACACGATTTTCTCTCACCTCTTCTTAAAGAGAAAAAATTAAGAAATGAATTTACTCATACCATTGAGGATTTTTACAGAGATGAGGCTTCTAGGTGTATGGGTAGGAACTGGGAAGGTGAACTTAATTTCTGTTTTCTAGGAGGAGCCCCTCAGGATTTCTTTTATAAGTTTTCTTCTCAAGAAGAAGTTTCGAGTTATTCCAAAACTCTTTTTGATTCCCTCCTTGTGGATGCAATACCCTCAACACTTCTTCTCTCTGAAAGTGTAAAAAAAGATGTTCTTCAACGTCAGTATATGGATATTGTAGGCGAGACCTATTTACCAATGCATTTGGCTAAAGACCTTTACCATGATGAAGAGGGCTCACTTTTTAAGGATATGTATTTCTTTGAAGTTTATCGAAACCTCTTACGAGAAGATCATTCCTGGGGTGATCTAGGCATTTATGAATTTTTAGATGAATACTACCCAAGGATATATAAAATTAAAGATTTTCAAAACTTTAAGTTTCTTGATGAAGATGATCATCAAATTATCAAATTTATCCAAGGAAAGGATCTCGATCTAAAACGCTTCAATCAACTCCTAAAGATTTTTTTAATGGGGGGAAAAATCGTTCTGGATAAAGATGGACTGGATCCAGAGCTAGATAAGAAATTGGAAAGCTTTCTTTTAGAGAATTCCATCCAAACTCAAAGGGCAAAAAGTCACACTGAAATTAGTTTTTCTAAACTGGGTATGGGTGGACTTCTTTGCTTTTATGGTGAAAAAATTGAAGATCTTGCCTCTGCTCAAAGAAATGAACTTTGGTTAAGAATGATATCCATGTTTGAGAAAGATCATGTGAAAATAAACAGAGATCCCAAAGTTGAGTTTTACTGGAGGAGTCGAGGGGCCACTACTAATGAGCTCAGTTATGAGGAGATTCGAAGACTTAATGTTTATAATCCATCAAGTTATAAACAAAAATGTCAGGTTAAACTAGAAAGTAAGTTTGCACTTATTCGCGTTAGTAAAGAGGATCATTCTCAAGTACAAACAGGGCCATCTGAAATAAATATTGAGTTACTACCTGGAAGTTGTTTGGCCATAGACTTAGGATTATTCGAATGAAAGATCAGGAACTATTTCTTTTGTATACTTACTATAATCCAACTGATTTTAAGACAGAGAGGTCATCCGGTAATCAATATTATATCCAAAAATGTTTTTCAAATAAGCAAATCATCGATAAAGAGGTTCTCACAGAGGTCTATAAGGACATGCTTCTAGACACTTCTCCTGTAGAAGAGGAAGAACTTGTAGGTCCCTTTGCTGACAAAAACGAGCTTAATCGCTTCTGTCAGGAGCTCGTTCAAAAGCTTAAAGGAGAGAGAATATACCTTTTCTCTCCAAATGAGTTCAATATGATCATTGAAAAATCTCCGAATTTAAAAAATATTGAGGAAAACATGCTTGCTTCAAAAGACATTATTGAAAACGAAAAAAAGAAGGAAAGGTCTTCTTTTATTAATCGATTTTTTAATTAGGAGAAAAAATTGAGCAGGGAAAAGATTTTAGTAATAGATGATGAAGAAGAAATCCTAGAAATTTTAGAGGAGCTTTTTGACGAGAACGATTTTTTTGATGTGATCAAGGCTTCTAATGGACAAGAAGCGCTCGAGATTTCTCAAAAGCATGACTTTCAAATTATTTGTGCTGATTATCGAATGCCTGTTATGGATGGGGGAGACTTTGCAAAGGCGCTGCGCTCTTTCCCAGGTGCCAGAAATCAAAATGTACCTATTATTTTTGTCACAGCAAACCCCGAACAGGCCCAATTACTTCAGGAAGAATTAAAAGATATTCATATACTTACTAAGCCTATTCTTCCTAATAAACTAGCGACGATGATTCTAAAAGCGGTTCGTTCAGGCCTCAACACTTAATATGGAAAATAAAGGTAGGGCCATTTTTTTTGATAATACAGGTGACAAAACCCTCGCTGAACACCTTACTCGTCTTCTAGACCAATATTCATATGAATATTATGAACTTAATCAAACGAATCATCTCGATCAAATCCTTAAAGATGATAAAATTACGTTTCTTTTTATTTCTCTAAAAGACTCTGTTCCAGATGAGCTACTCATGATCCTAACAAAAACAAGAAACCTTGCTCACTTCAGGAGGTCTTACGTTTTTTTTCGTTTCAATATATTTGATCCTGGTGTTGTTAGAAAAGCACTAATGTGCGGTGCTAAAGAAGTGTATCTTTCACCTATAGATTTTGATCATATTAAAAAAGACATTAAGTATTACTTAAGAGGTAAAAAAAGAAGAGCTGCCAAAGAAAGACCTCTTGAAATACATCCACCAGCCACTGCTCATGTTACAAGCTTTGGTCGAATTGGTAAAATTAGTAAGGCAGAGCCTGGAGTAATCTACGCTGAATGTAATGCCATAATGAAAGAAAAGGATGCCGTTAGAATAAATAATCCTCTCAATGCGGCATGGGGAGATTCGGAGGCCATTTGGAGCGTTGAGGAGAAAACTAAAGAGAACTTATATTTCGATTATCATTACCTCTATAAACTTAGGAAAGAAGGTGATGTTGTAGAAGAGACCTTCAAGGAATGGACTCATCAAGCTCAATCCGATTTTAGTATTCCAAAAACAAAAGTCTTGTGGATTTCCAATAAAAAGCATCACCAATTGGTTGAGGGTTGTGAAACAACGATTTATAGTCTTCATGTTACTAGCTATGAAAATTTGTCTGTTTCTATCTTAGAAAAAACGGCTCCCTATATTATTATATTAGATTCCCCAGATGAAGAAGATTACCTACTTCTTTGGCAAAGAAATGAAGAGATTCAAGTTATTCGAACTTATCAAGCAGATGATCATCGTACTTTTATTGATGCCCAGAATTTACCAAAATTTTGGAAAGAGCTTTCGCAGAAGTATAGAAGTGAACTCAAGCAAAGAGTAAAAGAGCGTCTCGATAGTCACTACTTTTTTAATCGTAATTCAATTTATTCACGATTTAGTCTAAAATTTGATGTAGAAATCCTAGAAATTTCTCCTAGGGCGATTATTATTGAACATTCCCAGTCTTTTGCTATCGATACGATTATTCAAGTTGATTTTCCCACGTTGGGTCCGGGTAGACCATTGTTTATAAAAATTATTCAAATTTGGGAACAAGAGATTGAAAATCCCGAAACGAAAGAAAAGACATATAAATATAAAATGCTTGGTAAGCATCAGCCTTTTTCAAGTTCTTCGCTGAGGCTTAATAATTATATTGGTTCTTTAAAAGTAGCGCTGTCGAAAGAGGGGCACCGACTTATACCAAGTGGAAGACTCCATAAAATCATCTATAAAATTGAAAAGCACCTTTCTCTTAAGGCGTTCTTTTTTACGCTCGCTCTCATCTTTTTTATTATCTTTTACTTATTTGCCTATAAGCCTAGAGAGGTGAAGCGGGTTGAGCCCGCTCCACTCGAAAAACATATTCGAAGTCTTAGGTTTCAGTTTTAGTTTACTTTTTTAGATTGATTGGCAACAGCACGATCAATACCTTTTCCTTTAGCAACTTCTTGGGCACGATCTAGTCCTGTCTTTTTATCTGTTTGATTGCTCTGAGGCATCTCTACAACAGGGGTTTCTCCAAGATCTTTTTGAAGTCTTTGCATTCTTTCAAAGCCTTCTTCTCTTTGTTTATGTCGCTCTCTTCCCTCGTGACCTTCCATTCTGGCATGCTCTTTCTTCATATGGTGTTTTCTCATTTTTTTTCTTAGTTCTAAGAATTTTTTAAATTTAGAAAAGCGGTGGTGACCTCTAAAGGACTCTCTTTTTTTTTGATTATCATGTCGAAATCTTTTTCGAGAATCCTTTTGTTTTTGGGAAAATTTTCTTTCGTGTTTAAAGCGTTTTCCCATTTCCCGTTTAATCCCTTTCGTGATTTCTCTTTGATTATGCGATTTTTGGAAATTTCTTTTTTGTTCTTGAGGCTGAAGAACCTCTCTTTTTTGTCGTCTTTCTCTAGCTTGAGTTGGAGAGATCGATACAACGAGGAACAGGGTAACAATAACTAACTTCAAATTCACATGAACTCCTTTGCGTTGGTTTAGCATCAGCTTTGTTAAAGATATTCTTCCATCAAGGCCGAAAGTCTCAGAGCCTTTTATAAAAAGCGTGTAAATTCAGTAAGTTAAAGATCTGGCACAGTAGAGCTTATTTATAAATCGCCTTTATTTTATGTCAAAGCTGGTAAAAATTGTCCCAAGGTTTGCTTTAAATCTTTGAAAAGTGTAAATAATGCGAGGTATGGAAACAGCTAAGAAGTCCCTGTATTCTTTTTCTCTTAAAGAGCTAGAAAGCTATCTGCTAGAGAATGGCTTTTCCAAATACAATGCAGATCAAATTTTCCATTGGATCTATAAGCGCTTTCTCTTTGACCCCTCTCATTGGTCGAATATCTCAAAAAAACTTAAAGAGCACTTAGCCGAAAATTTAAGTCTAGTGGTCCCTAAGATTATTTGGGATGCCAAGTCCTTTGATGGTACAAGAAAATTTCTAATTCAGTTTGAAGATAAAAACTCCGTAGAAACAGTTTTAATTCCAGCTAAAGAGAGGCTAACACTTTGTATCTCTTCTCAGGTTGGCTGTGCAATTGGCTGTACCTTTTGCCACACAGGTACTATGGGACTCAAGAGAAATTTAAAAACAGAAGAAATCACAGGTCAATTTTTAGCTGTCTCTCGATTTATGCTGGATAATGATCCTGAGTTTAAAAATATTTCTAATATCGTTTATATGGGGCAAGGTGAGCCTCTCCATAATTTCACCAATGTTAAAAAGAGTGCTTACCTTTTTATGGAGCCAAGAGCTCTTGCTTTAGGACAAAGAAAAATCACACTTTCTACTTCAGGATTGGTTCCTCAAATAGAAAAGTTTGAAGAGTTTCCTCCAGTCAATGTGGCAATTTCACTACATGCTGCTCATGACGATATTCGAAATGAGCTTATGCCTATTAACCAAATCTATGATCTCAAAAGGCTACTTAAGGCCATTAAAAGTATTCCTCTTAAAGCGCATCGTTTTATAACCTATGAATACATTCTTATAGACGGTCTCAATGATCGAAAAGAAGACATTGAAGGACTTGTTCGACTTCTTGAGAAGAAAGAGTCTAAGATTAACATCATTCCTTTCAATGAATACCCACAGTCCCAGTTTAAGAGACCCTCAGACGAAAAAATTAATTGGTTTAAAAACCAACTACTCAAAAGAGGTCTCGTAACAACTGTTCGAGCAACGAAAGGTCCTGACATCCTTGCTGCCTGCGGCCAACTTAAAAGTGAAGTCGAAAAAGTAAACCTCTGGAATTAATTTTTTTGGGCCATGATGAAAAACTCATGCCCTTTTGAAGATTCAAAATCCACAACCTCTTTTTCTCGATCAGTAAATGCCGAATATATTTTTGAAATGAATGAATTATTATGAAGAGGCTGGCCCTTAAGAAAATTTGGATTGTGCTTCCAGTGATCCAGAAAAGAAGCATTCTCTTCTTCAAAGGTTTCTAGGTTCGGCCTCTCCATAGTTTCCATTTTTAACTTCTTGACTCCAAGACCTTGTCGATGTCTCTTGAGTCCATATTTAAAGGCCTTAACAATTTTAAAATTATTTTGCTCCATCAATTTCTTAATTGTGAGAGGCATAAAATAATGGAAGTGATTGAGATAAAGGATATAAGGGTGACGATTTAACTCTTTTGGTGTTCTATAGGCGCTATACTGATAAGCAGACCAAGCATCTTCCCACCCGTTAGGAGTTATAATGAACAAATGTCCTTTCGGTCGAAGGACTTTTTGGGCATCAAGAAGAAATTGGTTGGGATCTCTTAAATGCTCTAAAAGGTCTCGAATGATGATAAGATCGAATCGTCTTTTACCTACGAGTTTCTCGCTAAACTCACCCGTTAGGGCCGTGTGTTTGGGAAAATGGGATTTATAGTGTTTACCTAATTCATTTACGATATCGATATAGGTTACATGGCCGTCTTTAAATTCTGATATTACACCTTGAGAAAAATATCCATCCCCAGCACCTATTTCTAAAATACTAATATGCTCTTTATTCTTAAGTTTCCCCAGATGTGTTCTTGCAAAACGAGCACCTCTTCGAAATGATCTTGCAAATCCTCGAAGGATCTTTTTTTTATTTGTTTCTGTTTGTTGAAAGCGATAGAGGAGAGTACAGCCTTTTGCCGTTTCCTCCGTGCTAGGAACAGGATCGACTGATATAAGAGCACAGTGAGGACATTGGACTAAGTCTGTATCGAGAAGGCCGATATAGTTTATTTTGGAAACAATATTTCCCGCTTTTTCACCACAGCAAGAGCATGGGTTTATTCGTGACTTAGATTCGAGTGCATTATAAAAAGGAAAATTTTCTGCCATGTCTTTTCATATCAACCTAGAAAAAACATGGCCATAAGGATTAACGGATATAATCAACGCGCCAAGGACGGGCCTTAGGAGCAGCTTTCTTTTTATTCTTTCCAACAATCTCATCGAGGGTGAGAAGAGGTGGAGTAGAGTCGTCCTCAATAGAGGCCGGTGCTCTGTTTTGAGATTTGATAATTTTTTCTGCAGTCTTTTGCCATTTTGTGGGAAATTTTGGAGCTTTATACTCACTTTTACCCACAGCAACAGAAGTGAGTGCGATAAATGAGATTAAAAAGGTTAAAACTTTCATAATTTCCTCCTAACTACCTTATCGGAAGGTCTTTAAGAAATTTGATATAAAGACTCATCTTTGGTTAATAAGGTTTTTACGATTAGGTCATCTTTATGAGAAAATAAAAATCGTTTAGTTTAGGGGGCAAGGTGTCTGAAAATAGAAGCAAAGCATTATTTGGTATTATCATTCTCGTGATCGTTTTCTTCGCTATCCTCATGATCTTCTCTTTTTACACACTTAATATCTTTAAGGCCGGAGATGGACTTAGTTACGACATGGAAGATGGAAAAGATAAAATCGCCGTCGTTGAAGTTGAAGGAATCATCATGGATTCTAAAGAAACCATCAAAAAACTTCAGATCGCTCATAAAGATAAAGAGGTGAAGGCCATCATAGTCCGAATCGATTCACCAGGCGGAGCCGTTGGACCTAGTCAGGAAATCTACCAAGAAATGAGATATATCGATACGCACGAAGAAAAAGGAAAGCCTGTGTACGCAAGCTTTGGTTCTATCGCAACAAGCGGAGGATATTACATTGGAGCTGCCGCAAGAAAGATCTACTCTAATCCAGGAACCGTAACAGGCTCTATAGGTGTGATTATGCAATTTATGGATCTTTCAAAACTTTATGAATGGGCCAAAATTAAACCCATGACTGTGAAGGCAGGGAAGTTTAAAGATGCTGGAAGCCCTAATCGAGAGCTCACACCAGAAGAGAGAGATCTCATGAATAAGATGCTAGCAGGTGTTCATGATCAATTTAGAGACGATATTATTGCCACCAGAAAAGAAAAGATAAAGGGGGAGCTTGATGAGCTATCCCAAGGACAAGTTTTTTCTGGTCAATTTGCATTTGAAAAAGGTCTTGTCGATGAACTTGCTGGATTATGGGAAGCAGGTCGAAAGATTCATGAAGAGTTAAAATTAACAGGTGAGCCCAAACTCATCTTTGTCAAAAAGAAAAGTAAGTTTTCCTTTAGGGATGTCTTTGAGGAACTTGATTCCGTTTACTCCCATATCAAGGGGATATTTTCTCTGGGATCTAGACCCATGTATTTGAGTGAATAGGGAGTTAAATTAGTGGAAGTTGTTTTACCTTGGTTACAATCAAATCTTTTATCCTTTGTGGCCGTATTTACGACCCTGATTCTCCTATATCACTATCTCACGGAGAGAGGGACGGGGGTTAAATTATCTAAAAGATATCGGAATTCTATTTTTGAAACCCAATCAAAGATTTTTTTAAATGCAACCCAATATCTTATTTCCGGCAATAAAGATCTTGCGATTAAAGAATTTTTAAATGCGGTAGATCTTAATAGAGAAACGATTGATACCTATTTTGCCCTTGGTGGTCTTTTTCGAAGTAATGGAGAGATTGAAAAGGCGATTAGTATTCACCGCTCTCTTATAGCTAGAGAGAATATATCTGAGACGACTAGAATTAGGGCGCTCAAAGAACTCGCAGAAGATTTTGATAAGGGTGGCTTCATCGATAAGGCGATTGAAACTTATCAAGATGTTTTGAAGATTAATAGAGACCAGGAAGAGGTGATCCTTTCTCTTTGTCGAATTTATGAGGATATTGAAGATTGGGAACAAGCTTATAATTATAGAATTATGCTCTCTAAAGTAAGTAAGAAAAACCAAGCTGAGACGATCAGTCATATTCTTGTTCAAAAGGCTAAGACATACTTTGAGAATGGAGAGTTTAAAAAAGCACAAGAAGAACTAGATGATGCTTTTCGATACGCTCCTTCTGTCTCGGCAAAGATTCTTCGATTAAAACTGCTCCTCATTAAAGGAAGTGTCGACGAAAGTAAGTCCCTCTTTCTCGAGCTTTTGAAAGAGCATCCCATGTATGCGGCTTTTTTGTTTGTAAGCCTTGAAGAGCCGTTTAGGGCCGATGAAAAAATAAGCATTGATTATAAACAACGAGTAGATCACCTTAGAGAATATTTCCTCGGGATTAAAGATGGAGATCTATTGACCTCTCCAGCGATCGTATTAAGTAAGGTTCGACTTCTTAAATCTGGAAATAAACCTCATGATGCTTTTGAAATATTAAAACAGTGGATGGATGGTCATCATTCTTCTTCTGAAATTTTAAAAATTGAATATATTAAACTTCTTATTGATCTTGGTGATACTAAAGCAGCGGTGGAGCAAACCCAAAAGCTACTTGAAAATTTACATCAATCTTTAACAAGACATTATTGCAGCGAATGTGGTTTCAACTCCGATAATATATTTTGGAGATGTCCTCAATGTCATGAATGGGAGACCATTCAATTTAGATGGAAGGTATAATGAAAAAAGCTCTTTTTTTACTATTTCTTTTTTCGCTTTCTTCTCATGCCGAGGATAATAAACTTAAACTTCTTAAAATCTCCTACCTTAAAAATATGTTTGGGCATATTCATCAAAATGCCTCGGCTTCTTCTACTAGTCTCACAACCTTGTCCTGTGGTCATCCTATTAAAATTTATGAAGTGACAGATAGAAGAGGGAAGAAGTTTTCCATTTTTGGTGGACGATTCGTTTATGCCTCAGCAGGAAATTATTACGGTTATATCCAGACCGATTTTTTAGTTGATAAAAAGCCTAAATGTTTCCAGGCTAAATATCCTAAGTTTTTTGATGCCCTCAATTTAGAAATTACGGACCTTTTTTATTGGGGCAAGCTTTATGACCAATATTCATATGGGAAATCAACTGTAAGATGAAAAAACTAATTCTTTTAATCACCTTGATCACGAGTTCTTTTGCCTTTTCTCAATCGCAGGAAAACGTTCCTGCAGTTATGAATGATGATAAGAATGTTCCTGATAAGGAAAAAACGCTCGAAGAAAAGAAAATGGAACTTGTAAACTTTGATAAAATCAAAGAGGTTCTTAAAGAAGATCAGCTTTTGGATGAGGCAAATAGGAAAAAAAGTAAGGTTTCCAATAAGGGTAAAAAGAGAATTGATTGGAATCAGAGACGATATAATATTCCAAAAGAGGATGAGTTTTGGGACTTTCTATCAGAGCTTTGGCTCGTAAAAAGGGCGACTCAGCTTAAATGGGATTTTGAAAAACCTGCCTATGGGATTGATAGCTCCTTTAAAGAGTTTTTAGAGAAAATGGGAATTTATGAGGTCAGCTTTAAGATTCTCGTTGTTAATTCTCCAAAAGTTTTTCACATGGCGCTCCCTTCGAGACAGCATAAAATCTTCATTCTCTCTCTTCCCTTTATAAGAACGATGGATCTCTCGAAGTCTGAAATTAATTTGCTTTTATTAGAAGACTTTAAACGATTGGAGTCAGGTGTTTTTATTAACAAGCTTAAAAGTTCGAAAATGCTAAGCCAATTAGGTAGTAATTTTTATAAAAAGAAATTTAATAATGCTCATATAGATGAGCTTCTTAAAATGTATGATCAGATAGCCTTTGAAAAAGGCTTTAATTTTCAAGAACAGTTTGGTGTCACTCAGCAAATGGATATTCACTTAAAAAGTGATCTTAAAGAGTGGGGCAAGTATTACAATCTTCTTCAAAAAATTGATGATCTCGTAAAAAACAATGCACTCTTTAGAGATTATAATAAAATTTATCCCTCCCCTGAGCTTCAGATGAATTGGTTAAAGCCCAAGTCCAAAAAAATCTAATATGAATAACCTTTTAAAATCTTCACTTATTTATTTGAGTTATTTAGGGTTAGCAGCGGTAGGCTATCAAATTGTAATATCGTTATTGACGTTTTTTCATTTTCAGCTCGGACATCGTGTTGGAACAATAGAAGACTGGATTTTTGATCAAGGATGGTTACTAGTTATCTTTGCAAAGTTTATCTCCTTTTATGTTTTTTATAAAATTTTCACCATGGACTTTAATTTAGAATTTCTCTTTAAACGCTTTTTCAAAAAACCGCCACCAAGCCTTGCCGTAGCAATTGTTTTTCTGTGGTCTATGCAGTTTATTATTTGGGGAAGACCACTTCTTTCTGATATCACGACCTTCAATATAGTTCTTGATTCAATTTTTGGACATTTTGCATTTTATTTTTTTGATTTTTTTATTCTGTTTTTAATTATTAGGGCATACCCACTAGAGAAAAAGAAAAGAACCTTCTTAAGATCTCTCATTTTTATGTGCTTATACCTTTTGTCCCTTAACTATTTTTATCCCTTTTCCTTATTTGATCATTCCTTTCAAGCATTAGTATGGGCCGCTTCGAATTTTTTCTTCCTCAGTTATGTCGCACTTGATGAAAAGGAAAGCTACAGTCTCGGGTTTATTTGGATTTTTCTTTATATCGTACCCACTGGGCTCCTTTATGCTTTAGATCCCATTTATACCAAGGTCATAGATCGCCTCGTCGCCGGAGTGCATTACTTTCCCTTACTAACTTTGTTGTGTGCTTTTTATATTAGACGGTCCTCTGAGTCCGAGCAGAGTTGGCTAAGAGAGTCCGGCCCTGATAAAGTATAACCACTACACTTTGTTGGAGGTTGGTAGTGGACTACATTCAAATTCTTCGCAATTCCGATATCATTGTCCAAGGCATTCTTGGTCTGCTCCTTTTCTTGTCAGTCCTTTCTTGGGCAATCATTTTTAAGAAAAGAAAAGGAATGAAAGAGGTTCAAAAGCAGAATGAAGAGTTTCTTAAAATATACTCCGAAGCTGGTTCCTTTAAAGAGATCCTTCAACGATCAGATGAAATTGTGTTCTCCCCCTATAAAACCATGTTTGTTGAAGGGCATAATGAGATCGAAAAATTAAAAGAAGTTGGAATTAACGAACACCTCAGTCGTTTTGGTCTAGAGGGAATAGAGAGGTCTCTTAAAAAAGGGATGAATGAATCTAATCTTATTTTAGACAATCTTCTCTCTATATTGGCCAGTATCGGTTCTATTTCTCCCTTTATAGGTCTTTTAGGAACGGTTTGGGGAATTATTCATAGTTTTGCAGGTCTTGCTAAAGGTGGGGGTACTCTAGAAGCCGTTGCTCCGGGAATTGCAGAGGCCCTTATTGCAACAGCTGTGGGCCTTTTTGCCGCCATCCCTGCGGTATGGTTCTATAATCATTTTTCGAATAAGAATATTGAAGTTAATAAAAAAATGGAAAGCTTTGCTCAAAGTTTTCTTAATAGGGTAGAGCACTCCTTAAGTGCCTCAAAATAAATTATGGGCATATCAGGTAACGATAATAACAAAAAGGTCTTTGCGGATATCAATGTCACGCCTCTTGTTGATGTCATGCTTGTTCTTCTTATTATTTTCATGGTGACGGCCCCTCTCATGCTCAATGGTATCCAACTTGAGCTGCCTAAAACAAAAGAAGTTAATAGTCTTAATCTAACGACTCAACAGGTTGTTTTATCGCTTACCAAACAAGAACAATTTTTTTTAGGTACAAATCCAATTTCTAGAGATTCTTTGATTAAATCCATTCAAGAAAAATTCAAAGAAACCAATACCAGTGTTCTCTTTTTAAGGGCCGACTATGGTTTGAACTACGGTAAAGTTGCGGAACTCATGTCTTATTTAAAAAGAGGTGGTGTTCAATCAATTGCTCTTGTTACTGAAACTGAAGTCGATGAGAAGAAATAAGTTATGACTTATCATCAAGATGAAAGTTTAAAATATTTTACAGGGATATCTTTAGCTATCCATGTGCTCATTCTCGCAATTATTTTTACCTTCACTCGATATGAGGCGAGTCGAGATATTGAGTTTATTGAGGTCCTTCCGGCCGTGCGAGTAGATGTTGTAGCTATGCCAAAGATGAGCCTACAAGAACTTAAAAATATAAGAGTCCATCAAACCGCTGAAAAAAGTTCAGCTCCTAATACTAATAATGCTGTCGATGGTACGGGACCAGAATATCTTAAGAAGACCGAAAAAAAATCCTTATTTGATCTTTTAAAGGATCAGGCCAAAAAGAAAGTTGGACTTAAGGCAAAAGAAGGTCCTCCTTCAAAAAAGTCAGTAGTCACTGGTCCCGATTTATCTAAGCTTATTTTGGAAGGAAATAAAATTAGTAAAGGTAGTGCCATCGTAGGGAGTCGATCCGGTCAAGCAGATGGAGAGGTTTCACAATACGTGGGTGCTTTGCCCGATTATGTACGGCCTAATTGGAAACTGCCGAGTTATCTTATTGATCTCGATCTTAATTGTAGAGTACGAATTTTCATCAATTCAAGCGGAGAGCTTATTAAAGCAGAAGTCTTTAAAAGCTCAGGAAATACGGAATACGATCAAAGGGCCCTTAATGCAATCAGAATGTCTAGATTTCCTGCTCCCTCAGGTCGAGCAAAAGAACTGGCAACTGATGGGAAAATTATTTTAGGTTTTCCTCTTTAGGGACCAGGAGCCTATGTCATGTTTAAAATAGTAAATTTTTTTCTTCTCATCCTCATTTCTCTTAACTCTTATGCAGAGTACGCCATTGTGGGAGTTGGAGAAGCCGAACTAGAAAAAGATAAAATAGTCTTTCAAACAACCTCTTCTTCAAGCGGCATGAGTCCCATTGAAGTAGGTAGGGTAAAGCAATTCTTAGAGACTCTTAAAAGTGATTTCTCATTTTATGTCGAAAAATTTGAGATCCTGGATGAAAAACCTTTTCTAACGAGTGAATTTAAAGGTGAGTCTGATTATATGTACTGGGTCGGAAAGGGAGTGAATATTCTTTTTTCGATGAGGTTTTGGGCCAATCAAAAAAATATCCATTTTGGACTCGATCTTTATAAGATTTCTTCGAAAGAAAAAATTTATGAAACAACGGGAATCCTTTCTGTCGGTAAAGCACTTACTGAGCAGGCCCATCACATTGCCGATTTAAGTTATCGAAAGATTACAGGGGCACCTTCCATTTTTAAAACTAAAATTGTCTTCGTCTCGGATCGAGAAAGTCCAAAGGGGCGAAAGATTAAAGGCAATATTAAAGAACTTTATATTATGGATTTTAATGGTGATAACAAAAAAAGACTAACTTATCACCGTGGTCTAGTTATTTCTCCGGCACTCTCTTTTGATGGAACAAAGGTCCTCTATAGTCTTATAAAAGGAGGCGGGGGACGAAAAAACGTGGATCTTTTTTTGATTGATCTGAACACCAATTCCACAAGACTGATTTCAAGAAAGAAAGGGCTTAATTCTGGTGCAGTCTTTTCTCGAGATGGAAAAGAGATCTATCTCACCCTAAGTCACACAGGAAATGCAGAGATCTATGCTATGAATCTCTCCACTAGAAAGCTGAGAAGAATTACCCATCATTATGCTTCCGATGTCGACCCTTCTATTACAGATGATGAAAGTAAGATGGTTTTTCTCTCCAATAGAGCAGGAAAGGCCATGATCTATACCATGGATCCTAAGTTTGTTGAAAAAGAGGTTCAAAGAATTAGTTATGTAGGGGATTACAATGCTACTCCAAGGTTTTCCCCTGATGGACGAGAGATCGTTTTTTCATCTTGGTTAGATAACCGCTTTGATCTTTTTAAAATAAATCCTGATGGAACCGGTCTAGCGAGGTTAACAAAGAATTTTGGATCCAACGAAGACCCTGTTTATTCCAACGATGGAGAGTTTATAGCCTTTGCACACCTAGAGGTTCACACCAGATACAGTAAGTCCCAAAGTATCTATATAATGACCCGCGAGGGGAAAGTGATTAAAAATTTGACAGAAGACTTTGGTAACTGTCAGGGACCACGTTGGTCCCGATAATGACCAATTTGGACAATAAGTAGCCTAAATACTTAAAAATACAGCTAAAATTGTTCAATTTGACACACCCGACCAAAAAAGTCTTGTAATATTTATAGACGCAATGTATTATTTACCTAAGTTTTAGACGGCCCATAAAGCCCATTTTGACTAGGAGTTTTACATGATCACCAATTTAGTGGAAAAAAATTCAACAGAATTAAACGAAATAGCTGCCAAGTTATTTGCCACTCTCGATGAATGTGAGTTTTTTGGAACCTTAGCGAAGTATTTATCCTCCTCACTAGATACCAATCACACGAACGTATTCATATTTGATGAAAACTCCAATCTCAAACAAATTATGTCTCAAAATAAAAGAGTCTCTAAAAAGGTAAATCCTGGAAAAGAGATTTCTCATCTACTCCATGTGGTTAAAACAAAGAGACCATATTTCTCTAATAACATCTCTAGAGACCCTCTTTTTCATGGAGTCTCTTTAAATGAAGAAGCGATTCTTATTCTTCCTATTGTATTTGAAGGCGTTATCATTAGTCTTATGACGTTCTCTGGTGAGAATAAAATCTTCTCTGTGAATGATTTAACATTGGCCCTTGAAATTCTTTCTAATCTTGAAAAACCAATCTCTAACATGAAAATGTTTCTAACTGCTCAAAACTTAAATGCTGCTCTTCTCAAGAGAATTCAAGAAGCAGAGCAGGCACTTGCCAATAAAGACGGAAACCTTGATATTTCAAAGAACTTTATTCTAAGTGAAGAACCTTTTATTGTTAAGAGCAGTAAATTGAGAGAACTCGTTTCTTATTCTGATAAGCTTAGCTCTTCTGATGTATCAGTACTTCTTCAAGGGAAAAGTGGAGCTGGTAAAGAGGCCCTAGCTAAAAGAATCCACCTTAATGGTCCAAGAGCGAAGGCACCCTTTCTTATTATTGACTGCGCTTCTATGGAGTCATCAAAGCTGGACGAAGAAATCTTTGGTAAGCTCAGCAGTAACCTTATTGATATAGAAAATGTAGGGATGTTAGAGCTAGCAAATAAGGGAACACTTCTTCTTAAAAATGTAGATAAACTTAGCTTTCCTCTTCAAACAAAAATTGCTGAATTCATTAAAAATAAAAGAGCGGTGAGAGCTAATTCTCATCAAGTATTTAAAAGTGACGTGAGAATCATTTCAACAAGCAAAAATGATCTTGAAAAGATGGTCCTCGAGGGAACATACAGAGAAGATCTGTACTATCTCCTATCAACTGTTGCTCTTCAAATCCCAGAGCTTAAAGAGAGAGTTGAGGATATTGAAGCTCTGGCGAATTATTTCTTAAATGCAGGTAAGCCAGTTGAAAAACATAAGTCCCTCTCACCTTGTCTTATTAGAGCTCTTAAAGAGTATTCTTGGGAAGGAAATGTAAGAGAACTAAAAAATGTGATTGATAAGGCTTACTACAAATCAAACTCAATGGTCGTTGACAAAGAGCAGCTACCAACCTCAGTAACTTCTCAACAACCTGAAGAAGTGAAGGAAGAAGAGAACCTATTAAGCGCCTATTCTGGAATGACTTTAGGGGACCTTGAAAAGGTTTACATTTGTAACACGCTAGATCAATTGGAAGGAAACAAGACCAAAACAGCTAAAGTGTTAGGAATTACCGTAAAAACCTTATATAACAAGCTTCACTCTTATGGAATGATTGCCCCAAAACAGGATTAATAAAGAAGAAATTGGTAAAATGAGAAAAAATTACTAAAATAGAAGGCGGAGGACAAATGAGTACAACAGACACAGAAACAAACACAATGAATAAAACAGCAGATACAGGTGAATTTGAAGGTGCAGTAAATATCAGAACCTTTAAAAAGACCCCAGAAGTGGAGAGTTTCTATCGTTTTGTTTATGATAATAACCTCCAGAAAGAGGCGAGACTGATTATTGAAAAAATCTATACGGATTTTCTCAACAAAAAAGTGCCCAAGAAACGAAGAAAATCTAAAAAATTACAATAGAATAGTTAAACAAGGGGATGGATCCCCTTCCTAAAACTGAAGATGACATGGATGTTATAAAAAACAAAAAGCACCTCATTTTTGACCCTATTTATGGGTTTATTAAACTCACACCAATTGAGTGGAAGATCATCCACACTTCATTTTATCAAAGACTAAGATGGATTAAGCAATTGGGGTTTTCCTTCTATGTATTTCCAGGAGCAGAGCATTCTCGCTTTGGTCACTCAATTGGTGTCATGCATAATGCTCATGAAATTCTTAAGGTCTGTAAAAAGGCCGTAAGTGATGAAGAGCTTATGGATTCGGACTTTCACTCCAAAGAAAAAGACTTTCATCAAATCATTCGTTTAAGTGCTCTAATGCATGATCTGGGGACCTTTCCTTTTAGCCACACTACTGAAGGTGCCTATATTGAGTTTGGAGAGACAACCAATAATAAAAACGGCAAAAAGCTTAAAGACGATCATGAAAACTTAGGCTCCTTCATTATCAAAAATACCGATTATGAAGGTGGAGTTACCCGTCTGCTGGAGGAATATGGTTATGATCCTAAAATTATTTCGGATTATGTAAAGGGAGTGGGCCCTTCTATTCTTGGAAACCAAATCCTTCATTCAGATATAGATTGTGATCGTATGGATTATCTTCTTCGTGATGCTCATTATACGGGTCTAAAATATGGCTCTTACGATAGAGATTATCTCCTTTTTAATTTCAAAACTGGAGTTGTTGAAAATCAAGAAGTCTTAACGATTCGAAGTAATGCTATTCATTGTATTGAGGATTTTTTGTTGTCGCGATTTTCATGGTACTCACAAGTAATTCGCTCTCCTCGAGGAGCGAAGTATGATGCCATCGCTGCTAAGCTTTGCTTTCATATGTTAGAGAAGTCTCTAGTTCATAAATATAGTGAACTACTTGAAATGGTCAGTTACGAACCCATGAAATTTTTTGGTTTTAATGATAACTATTTTATGACAAGTGTTCAGTCTCATCTGGCATCGGGATATTTCGATAAATATCCTGAAGTTCACGATATGGCAGAAACAATTCTTTTCAAAAAAGGCTCTAAAACCATTCGCTCCGGAGAGTTCAATCAAAGACTTCTTGATCAAGATGATCTTCAGAAGAAGGAAAAAGTGATCAAAAAAGCAGAGTCAAAGCTCGAAGAGATTATGAAAGTCATAAAGAAGAAAGGAAAGAAGTCAGATTGGATTATACCCGATTTACCAACCAAGGACCTCAAGCTTGTTAGTAGTTATAAGAACCTCGTAAAATCTACCTCAACTCCAAATATTCTCCATCAAAGAGATCCCGTAAAAATTAGCTTTGAGGACGGAGATATTAAGCTACTGGTTGAGGTAGAGAATTCTATTATATCAAATTTACAGAACACCAATAATTATCTACCCAATGTATTTTGCTCGAAATCGGCCTATAAGTTATTGTTAGAAGAAAAGGTTATTGAAGGAGAAAGGTACTTCTCCTAGTAGTGGACTTTTTTTCTATACCTTAGGCTATTTTGCTTTATTTTCAAGATTACGTTAAAATTTAACTAGGTATGCCTATCCATAAGGGAAGGGCAGTTAGACGAAAGGTAGTATGTTTCAACAGGAAGTAAGAAACAACTTTTTCAACCAGCAAACGTCTGTGTCGAGAACTCCTTTACTCACTCTCGAAGATATTAGCATGGACTATGGCACGACTAAGGCACTAAGTTCCATCAATCTTGTAGTAGAGTCTGGAGAGGTACTTTTTCTCACGGGACCAAGTGGTGCAGGAAAGACAACATTACTGAAGCTGATGGGTAAGAGTATTAAGCCTACCTCTGGTTCAGTGAAGTTTCACGTTGATCCTAGAGTTCATTTTATTGGTAAGGTTTATCAAGACTTAAGACTTATACCACGACAAACTTGTGAAAAGACACTTGATCAATCCTATGACCGAAGTATTTATAAATCTAAAAAAGCCTTTCTCTCAGACCGTAATGAATTGTGCCGAATTCTAGGTATTTCCGATAAATTAGGGCTAAAAATAAAAGAAGCAAATGGAGGACTTAAACAAAAAGTTGCCATTATTCGTGCTCTTCTTACAAAGCCCAGTATTCTTTTATTAGATGAGCCTACAAGTAGTTTAGATGCTGCCAATACAAAAAAACTGTATGAGCTTTTAAGTTTCCTGAATCTAAAAAGAGGAATCACAGTCGTATGGGCAACTCATAATAAAGAGCTTGTAAAAGACTTTTCTGGAAGAATTGTTCATTTAGAAAAGGGAAAACTTATTCATTCGGGGCATGCATGTTTTATCTAGAAAAATGTATCCAGCTATTTCAAAAGTCTCCACTGAAATCAATTATTCTTTTTTTGGGGATGATGACTCTTTTTGTAGTAGCAGGCCAAAAAGAGGTTATTCAAAAAAAAATTAATATTATGTTAGAGAGTGAAAAGGAGTACCCATACTTCTATGCTCTTATTTCAACTAAAAACAATGCCCAAAAGGTGAGAAGACAATTAGTTCAACTTCCAGGTGTTAAGGAAGTTCAGTTCATTTCTCATAAAACAGTTACTGAAAAAGTAAAAAATATTCTTAAAGATGTTGGAGTTGATGAAAATAACCCTTATTTCAATTATGAGGGATTAAAAGTTTCTCTTTCGCTTGAGCTTCCTCCGAAAGGCTCTAAATTGATTAGAGATTATTTAAAGCGACTTGTGGATGATGAACTCATTTTAAGTTCTATGCAAGGAGTAGGAAAGGTAAAGAAAGACTCTTATTTTACAAGTTTTTTTAAGAATTGGGGCTGGGAAGTGACTGTTGTTACTCTTTTTGCATTTAATATATTCTTGTTTTTCTTTTCTATACTTGAGCAAGGACGAGAATTTTATCTCTATGAAGAGTTCTCTCGAAAAAAAAATGTGGGTCTGAAAACTTTTTCTATACTGATTTCTATTATTTTCATAGTAAGCCTTATTCCTCTTGTTACTTTTAAATCTGTTTCTTGGTTAGGACCAGTATTAATATTTATATTATTCCAACTAACGAACCTAATGAATGTTGTAAAAACGCAATGGGATTAAAACGAGCCTCTTTATTTTTAATTTTTCTTTCGACTTCGGTTGCATTTTCTGCACCTCTAAAAAGAATTAATCCAAAAAAAGTAGAAAAAATTGAAGATATTGGTGCACTTGTTAAGATCGAGAAGAAAATTCTTGGGCTTAATTCTACAATGAAATCTTTGAAGAAAAAGATGGAGAGTTATGAACATAATCTCAATAATAAAAACAACTCCCTTATCAAATCACTAAATCGTAAGAAAAATATCGATGAATTGATGGATAGATTAAGTTTTCAGATTAAAACTCTGGAGTTTGAAATTGATCGAAGCAATAAAAATAAAAGAAAGATCCTTTCTAAGCTTATCGTAGAAAGCTTTTCAGAAGATCAAAGTCCTGAACAGATTGTATCGAGGAAAATTCTTATAAAAAAAGTAAATAATGAAATTAAAGAGCTTAACTTTAATAAAAAGCAGCTGAAGACTCTTGTGGGAGATCTTGATAACTTTCAAAAAGAATATCAAAGTCTTGCTCAAACAGAACGAGTTTTATCCGAAACTCTGAGGAGTTTAGAGCTGGAAAAACAAAAACTGGCCAAAGATTTCCTTGATAAAAGAAGTGAGAAAGAAAAGCTTGAAGGAAAATATAATAAATTAAAGACACAGTTCGTTGTTGGTATTAATCCTGGACAGTCACGTAGTGATTACTCAATCCCCATAGAGCAATACGTAAAAATGGAGTATAAAAATAAAGGAATAACCTTCTTTTTTAGAAAGGAAAGTCCTGTTCTTTCTCCCAAAGAGGGTAAGGTATCTTATAGTGGACGATTATCGACCTACGGAAATGTCGTCATTGTTGATCATGGTAAAGAAATGAGGTCTGTCATTTTAGGTAACTTTATTCCAAAAATTAAAAAAGGGATGAAGGTTAATAAAGGTCAACTTATTGGGTATAGTAAATCAACAGAAGATGACCTTGGTAAAATATATTTTGAGGTTCGACAAAAAGATCAGGTTCAAAATACGATATATCTCGTAGAAAAAAAATTTCTTTCCCAAGATAAATCTAATAAAATATAGATACATAACTCAATCAGGATTTTTTCAATGAGTAAAAAACTTTTATTCTTCATTTTACTATTTACTATTAATACTCAGGCCCAAGAAAAATCACGATTTGAAAAAATGGAACTCTTTAATAAGGTTCTTTATCTTATAGAGTCTCAATACTATAGAGAAGTCGATATAGATAAGCTTATTCAAGGTGCACTTAAAGGAATGATGAATACTCTTGATCCGCACAGTTCTTACCTTCCAGAAAAAGTCTTTTCAAAAATGCAGGAAGACACAAAAGGGGAGTTTGGAGGTCTAGGAATTGAAGTCACGCAAAAAGATGGCATGCTCGTCGTAATTGCTCCTATTGAGGATTCTCCGGCCTTTCGCGCTGGAATTAAGCCTGGAGATAGGATCGTTGAGATCAATCATGAATCCATTCTTGGTTTAACGCTAGAAAATGCGGTTGATAAAATGAGAGGAAAGCCTGGCACCAAAATTTTAGTTGGAGTCTCCCGAGAGGGAGAAGATCGAGTTCTTCAAATTAGCTTGACTAGAGAAATCATTAAAGTGAAGCCAGTAAAGGCCCATACTCTTTTAAATAACTACCTCTATGTTCGACTTTCTTCCTTTCAGAAGAACGCATCGAATTATATTAATAAGGAAATTAAAAAATTCAAAAAGAAGTCTAAACTTTATGGAATCATCCTCGATTTAAGAGCAAATCCTGGAGGGCTTCTTGACGAAGCAGTTAATGTCTCTTCTCTCTTTTTAAGAGAAGTTGTCGTTGTATCTACTGAATCGAGAGATCCTAAAAACAAAGAAATTCGATATGTGATGAGATCAGGTCATAAAGAGCTTGAAACACCTCTTATTGTTCTAATTGATGGAGCATCAGCTTCAGCTTCTGAGATTGTAGCAGGTGCGCTTCAAGATCATGGACGAGCGATTATTATGGGCTCACAATCATTCGGAAAAGGCTCTGTTCAAACTGTCGCAAGAATTGATGATACCAAGGGGGTTAAACTCACGATTGCCCAGTACATGACCCCAAAAGGAAGAAAAATTCAGGCCCTTGGCATTAAGCCAGATGTGGAGATTGGATTTGTTGAAAAGCCCGTTGAAGAAATTCTAAAAGAGCCTGCTTTTATCCGAGAAAAAGATTTAAGAGGACATCTTACGGCCACGATTGAAACTGATGAAGAAAAGAAAGTTCGACTAGAAGAGGAAAAACGAGAAAGGATCGAGAGAGTCGCTAAAATTAGGGCCTCTCAAAATAAATCTGATAAAGATGAAGAAAAATCATCAGATCCCTCTAACCGAAAATACAACCCTAAACAGGACTACCAAGTCCTTCAGGCCCTTAATGTTCTTAAGGCCTTACATTTCACAAAGACTCCAAAAAACTAGGTTTTGCCAAGAATTAGGGCCAACTTTTTGGCCCTATTTTAGTCCCTTATTAAATAAATTTAATTCACAGGAAATTACTCATTAATTTCAGATACTTAAATGGGTTAATTAAGGCGGTAAATAGGCCTAAATAATACCTCTATAATGGTCGAAAAGAACTAGTATGATTAAACATTTCCTTTTGACCCTATTCTTCATGATTTCTTGTGTTCCTGTGGAACAGACTAAGCAAGTGAAATTTGAAGAAAAAAGCGCAGGTGCTGAAAGCCTCAAAACGGTAAGGGTCAATAATTTAAGTGATGTTTCAGGTGAATCTAATACTCTCACCTGGTCTTGGAGTTGTGATTCAGAGGAGCCTTGTCTTTATCGTTACTCCATAGATAGAAATCCGCGAGGAACACCTAGCGGGGACTTTGATTTCACCAATATTGGTAAGGTTTTAAATGGACAAGGAACTTTCTATATTCATGTTCAAGCAAAGAACATGGAAGGTGTTCTCTCTGAGGTTGTTCATGCCAAAGGTGAGTTACTTAACCTTACGCCGATTCTTCAGGGAGTAAGTGATGACTTCGTAGTTCGAAAGTCCAAGTTTTGGAGCTGGAGTTGTCGCTATGTGAGCTGTCGCTATCGATATTATGTGACGTCCTCTCCTAGCTTTAGTTTTTCAAACCAATCCTTCACTACACAGACTTGGTTTAATTTAGCTAATGTTACGGGGACTTATTATCTCTATCTTCAGGCACAAAATATTGAAAATAACGCTGTTTCAAGTGTTACACGAGTTCAAGTGACTTTAGATAATGTTCCTCCAACTCTGCTTGGTTTGAGCAATGATAGCTCGACTAGGGCCGTTAAAAATTGGAAGTGGGAATGCTCTAATGAAGTTTGTGATTACCGCTTTGCTATTAATCAAATTCCAATTTACTCGCCCATTACGGATTATTCTCCACTGAACTCTGTTACTCTTTCAGGAGTCAATGGACGCTATTATATTCATGTTCAGGCACGAGATGCCTCAGGCAACGAGTCTGCAGTAGGGCATTATTATGTCGATATGGATTCGGCCATTCCAGAGATTCTCAATTTAGAAAATGACACATCCTTAAGAAAAGAAAAGTTATGGGACTGGTCTTGTAGTGAAGCTTCCTGCTCATATAGATTTTCTATCAACCAAAGCCCTACTTACGAATTTCCGGAGGACCAGGGGTATGTCCCGACTTCGAGTGCATCTGTTTCCGGGGTTAATGGGGTTTATTATTTGCACGTTCAAGCAAAAAATAATCTCACGAACAAAGTTGGTGATATTCAAACCGTCTTTGTCAATCTCGACAATAATATTCCTGTGATCTCGTACACAAAGGGAGATGACCTAAGTGCTCAGCTTGAAAAGGAGTATGAGTGGTTTTGTTCTGGTGGCGAATTTTGTGATTATAGATATCTCATTTCGGAAGATCCCAATGCTGTTCCAACAGGAAATTATAATCAAGTTAAATCAATTAAATTCTCCGGAAGCTCTGGAACTAAATATATTGCTGTCCAAGGACGTGATCTTGCTGGAAATGAGAGTGAAGTCACCAGAAGAACCTTTGTGATCGCTACGGCCCTTCCAAGGCCATTAAATATCTTTAATGATTTTAGCCCTAAAAGAATAAAGTCTTGGAGTTGGATTTGTAATCTTACTAACTGTGAATATCGGTATGCAATTACTCAAAGCCCTAGCCACACATTTTCAAGTAGCATTCCTTTTTCCACAACAAATTTAGTGAATGTTAATGAAGGCACAGGAACCTACTATATTCACATACAGGCAAAGGATGTTGTTAATAATGTCATCGGTGAGATTTTCAGTTACTCTTTTATTCTTGATAATACCGCTCCCATTATTACTATAGGGGCAAATGATGAAATAGTGAAGTCAGAAAAAGTGTGGACATGGGAATGTGAAGATAGTTTTTGTGAAACACGATACGCTGTCGATACAAATCCAGAAGTTAATTCTCAAACTCAATGGCTTCCATGGGTAAGTGACCGTGAAGTCGTTGTTTCCGATTTAACTGGACAATATTATATCCATATTCAAGCACGTGACTCTCTTTTAAATGAGAGTGTACCCATCACAAGAAGTTTCGAACTTTATAATCTAGAGCCAGAGATAACAGGGCTAGATGAAGTAGATCCCAATGTAGCGGTTCCCTCTATTTCATTCACATGGGAGTGCTCTGGATTAAATTGTGTTTACAGAAATGTAATTACAGATAATGCAGACTTTGCGTTTACTTCTCAAACTTTTAATAATATTACCCAAGTCTCTCGAAGTGATGGAAATGATGTCTTTTATCTTTACGTTCAGGCAAAAGATCTTATTAGTAATAAAGTAGGTCCTGTTAAAAAAGTTCAATTCCTATTAAACTCGGTTAAGCCTGCAGCAGTTGGAATCTCAGAGCAACTGGTTCCTGTTCAAAGCTCAAATCTGGCATGGAATTGTGGAGCAAATGACTGTACCTATCGATTTAAAATCGATCAAGACCCCAATATTACCAATTTGAACGATGAGGAATTTTCAGAAACAAACTCTTATTCTGTAGTTGGTTTAAATGGTATATACTTCTTTTATATTCAAGCGAGAAATAAAAATACTTTCGTTGTAGGAGATATCATTAAATATAAAATGGTCTTCGATAATACTCCTCCGATTGCTATATCACCAACCCTAGTAAACTCGTTTACTCCTGTCACTACGAAGACCTGGAAATGGAGTTGTGATGATACAGGAGTGACGAATCAAATTTCTAAATATGAATTTGAAAATAGTGGTCTCGATATTTTAGGAGTCCAGGACCTTTCTTTAAGTGGTGGACCTACTTATAATGCTACAAGCCTCATTGGTGATTACTCTCTTTATTTGCCAGGAACGGTCGATGCTCGAGCAACGATTGCTTCGAATTCTACTCTATTAGCAAATACTTCAAAAACGTTCACCTTTTGGATTAAAGGGGACGGAACTTGGGAGTCCGATGGATTAAGTGAGGGGTTAGCTAGAGGAGATGCGGCCATATTATCGACGAATTCATCACGAATGATTATCTCGGCTAGCTCATCAACTGGAAAGTTAAGAGTAAATCTAAATGATGATCAAGGACTGTCTATCCTAGAACTTACAGGCTTAAATGACATAATCACCGATGGAGAATGGCACCATGTTGCCTTTACAACAGGAACACAAAGTGGAGCTGCTGCTACTCTTTATATTGATGGAGAGGTTAATGCTACGGGATTTTTAAGCTCTTCCTGGTCACTTGATCAAAATGGGGATGACCTTATTATTGGAGATAGCAACGATATTTTTTGGGAAGAGTTCTTAGGATATATGGATAATCTCGTTGTAATCAACAAAAGTTTAAACTATCAAGAAATCGGAAGCTTTTATTTTAACGATCGTTATGAATGTAAAAGTCGATTTATTGTTGATACAAAATCTTTGACCGAACTTGCAGGCGGATATATCGATGATAAAACCGTGACTCAATCCACTGGAAGTTCTCTTTATTATATTCACCTTCAGGTTCAGGATAAGGCAAGCAATGCATCCAGTACCTTTGATTATTACCAGCAAATTGATAACCGAAATCCTACTATAATCGGTATTTCAGATGATTTAAGTCCTACCAATTTGAAAGGCTTCTCTTGGACCTGTAGTACAGGAAATTGTTCTTATCGATTTCTCATTAACACAAGTCCAACTCATACATTTGCTATCGATGATCCCTATATTCAGCAAACCTCTACAAATTACTCTCAGGGGAATGGAACTTTTTATATCCATATACAGGCCAAAGATAACTTTACTGATCTTGAGAGTTTAAATGTAGAAAGTTTTCAGTTTACCATGGATACAACTCCTCCTGCTGTAACTGGGCTTGTGAATGATATTAATGTCCAGGCCAATAAAAATTGGAACTGGGGATGTAATGAAGCTTCATGTTTATACTCCTTTATCATTTCTACAAATGCTTCAGATCCAGTGGATCAAAACTTTGACAATACGGAATCAACCTTTATAGAGGGTGTGACAGGAACTTATTATTTAACTGTTGTCGCAAGAGATATTGCAGGTAACACAAGTGATCCATTTCAAGTAAGCGTTGTACTTGATCAAACAATTCCACAGGTTATTGGTATCCAAGATGAGCTCTTTCCAAGAGAAAATATGGAGTGGATTTGGAGCTGTGATGCTGAGGATGTAACGGATTGTGAATATCGATATGAAATATCCAATAGCTCCACACCTGCCTTAGATGATGATCCTTGGGGTGATACTTCTACAATCACACAAGCTTCTGGGGACGGGGTCTTTTATCTTCATGTTCAGGTTAGAAAGAAATCTAATTTAGCGATTGGAGGAGTTCGCACGGTAAGTGTTACTCTTGATAATACACCTCCAGTCGTAAATGGAATCCCTGCTGATAGCGGCGTTGCTCAAAGTATCATATGGAACTGGAATTGTACGGATACGACAACCTGTAACTATCGTTTTTTAGTGGATCAAAATCCAACGACAGTAGACCTAAGTTCTAAAGTCTTTTCACCAAATAATGAATATGAATTTACTGAAATCTTTGGAGATTATTATATTCACGTTCAGGCCGTCGATGAACTTGGAAACGAAAGTGCTGTCGTTCATGGAAAAGTAACTATGGAAAATAGGGTCCCAGTCGTCTCTATTGTTGTGGCACCCGTCACCGCAACTACTCAAAACGTAAATGATGCTTCTTTTATATGGAATTGTGATATTGAAAATACGGTTCCTTGTGATTTTCGTTATGAAATTA